>DXCL01000015.1 GCA_019115995.1 Candidatus Borkfalkia avistercoris | reverse complement strand
CTCCTATATATTTGCCGCTCCTTATTTCCAAAAATCTCACACCGCTACGCGCGTTGCGATTTTTGGAAGCCTTAATTTAAGGGCTTTCCTATTATAGCAATTTTCGCATTCACTCTTTTTCGGCAAGCCGCAAGTATGCGGCAAATTGAGTGTGCTTATCCAAAATAGCGATTTCGGAACGCGCCTTTAATTTATTTAAATAATTACGCGAAAAAGCAAAAACGACGCTTTTTGCTTTTTCACTCAATTTGCCAATGCCTTGGCTCACGGAAAGGGTGAAGCCGTGCGATTGCGTATTATGCGTGCCCTGAAATATCGCGCGGCGAGGGGAAAGCCGCTCGGGTTTCCCCTCAAAATCACGGAAAAATGATTTGTCAGCACAAATCATTTTTCGTGAAAATTTAAATATACATTCCCCCGTCCACTTTCAGCACGACGCCCGTGATGTAGCGCGCGTCGTCGGAGACGAGAAATTTTACGGCGTTGGCGATATCCTGCGTTTCGCCCAGACAGCCGAGCGGAATGAGCTTGTACATCGCCTGCTTCTGCTCCTCGGTCAAAGCGTCGGTCATCGCCGTCTTGATGAAGCCGGGAGCGACGGCGTTCGCCGTGATATTCCTTGCGCCGAACTCCTTTGCCACCGTTTTGGTAAGCCCCACGATGCCCGCCTTCGAAGCGGCGTAATTCGCCTGCCCCGCGTTGCCCATAAGCCCCACCACGGAGCTGATGGATACGATGCGGCCGTAGCGCTTGCGCATCATATACGGGGTAACGTGCTTGATCATGTTAAAACAGCCCTTCAAATTGATGGAGAGCACCCTGTCCCAGTCTGCCTCCTCCATGCGCATGATGAGCTTATCCGCGGTAATGCCCGCGTTGTTTACGAGAATGTCGATCTTGCCGAAATCTTTTACGATCTGATCCACGACCGTTTTCGTCGCGGAAAAGTCGGAAACGTCGCAGCGATAATAGCGCGCAGTCGCGCCCGCCTCTTTGAGCGCGTCGAGCGTTTCCTTTGCGGCGGACTCGTCGCTGTAATCGACGACGGCAATATCCGTATTTTCCTTTGCGAGGGTAAGCGCGATGGTCGCGCCGATGCCCCTGCCTGCCCCCGTAACGAGGGCGACTCGTTTTTCTGACATATTTTTATAAATTCCTTATTTCTGTTCCGCGGATCCGCGGCGAAGATCGGTTTTTTCCCCTCAGAAGGAAAATCAGCCCCGCTGCACAAGCCCCGTGAGCACCTTACCCGGCCCGACTTCGACAAATTCCTCTATGCCGCGCGCCTTCATTGCCGCGATGCTTTCGGTAAAGCGCACGGGAGAGCACATCTGCCTGGCGAGCGTTGCCGCAAAATCGCCCTCATACGGCTTAGCCGTGAGGTTGGCATATACGTCCATGCGGGGCGCGTTCATCTGCAAGCCGCGCAGGAATTTTTCGAACTCTTCCGCCTCGGGCGAAAGCTCAGGGCAGTGGAACATGCCCGAAACGCGCAGCTTCATCGCCCTGCCGCCCGCCTCCTTCACCTTTGCGCAGAAAGCTTCTTCCGCCTCCGCCCTGCAAGCGACGACCGTCTGCAACGCCCCGTTATAATTGGCGGGGTGCGCAGAAGTTCCGTCGCACAGAGCCTCCACCTTTTCGGGGGAAAGCTTTACGACGGCGATCATACAGCCTTTCACGCGTTGGGTGTATGCCTCCATCAGCTCCGCGCGCTTTACGATCGCGCGGAACGCGTCTTCCTCAGACAAGACGCCCGCAAAGCACAGCGCGGGCACCTCTCCTACCGAAAACCCGAGCGCGCATTCGGGCGCGCCGAGCTCTTCCTCTTTCGCGTAGGCGTACGCGAGGTCGGCAAGGAACATCGTGGGCTGGGTGAGGAGCGTTCTGTTGAGCTCCTCCTGCGTGCCGCTTAACATTTTATCGACGACGCCGGGGCGGATCCCTTCGGCAAGGTCGAAGAGTTTTTTTACTTTCGGAACGTCTTTTACGTCGCCGGCCATGCCGGGCACCTGCGCGCCCTGACCCGCGAACAGGAAGGCTACACGTCCCATTTTACGCCCTCCATCATCTTATCCGCCTGCGCCATGACCTCCTCGACGATCTCCTTCGCGCTCTGGCGCTTGTTGACCATGCCCGCGATCTGCCCCGCGAGGAAGCAGCCTTCGTCGGCATTGCCGTCTTTTGCCGCCTTGCGCAGAGACCCGACGCCGAACTGTTCGAGCTGCTCGTCGGGAATGTTGGAGTCTGCCTCCAACTTGGCGTAGGTGTTCATATACGAATTTTTGATGGCGCGGACGGGGTGGCCGAGGCGCTTGCCCGTGACCATCGTCGAAATATCCTTCGCCGCCAAAACTTTCTTTTTATATTCTTCGGAAACGGTGCACTCGTCTGCCACGAGGAAACGCGTGCCCATCTGCACGCCGCACGCGCCCAAAGCGAACGCGGCGACCATGCCCCTGCCGTCTCCGATACCGCCCGCCGCGACGACGGGAAGTTTTACCGCGTCGACGACCTGCGGCACGAGCGCCATCGTCGTGAGATCGCCGACATGCCCGCCGCTCTCGCCGCCCTCGGCGATGACCGCGTCTACGCCCGCGCGCTCGACCATTTTTGCGAGCGCCGTGCTCGCGACGACGGGAATGATGACGATGCCCGCCTCCTTCCACATCTTCACGAAGCGGGAAGGATTGCCTGCGCCCGTCGTTACGACGGGCACCTTTTCTTCGGCGACCATCTTTGCGACCTCTTCCACATGAGGGCTCATGAGCATGATGTTCACGCCGAAAGGCTTATCGGTGAGCTGCCTGCACTTTCTGATCTCTTCTCTTACCCAGTCTGCGTTTGCATTCATCGCGGAGATGATGCCGAGCCCGCCCGCATTGGAAACAGCGCTCGCCAAAGAGGCATCGGCGATCCACGCCATGCCTCCCTGAATGATCGGGTATTGAATTTTAAGAAGTTTTGTAAGTTTCGTCTGCATCGTTTGCGCCTTGACTTACTTGTTCGCGACCGCCTCGTCGATCTTTGCGATCAGCTCGCCGACGGTGGAAAGCTGCATATTGTCTCCCAAGGAGATATCGTACGCTTCTTCGATCTGCATAACGATGTCCACTTTGTCGAGGGAGTCGAAATCGAGCTCGTCAAAAGTGGTTTCGGGCGTGATGTCGAGATCTTCGCCCTTGCATTCGCTGAGAATTTCCTTCAATTTTTCCAAAGTTTCCATAATGTTCGCTCCTTTTTTAATCTTTATTCCAATTTATGATGACCGCCCCGCTCGTGAGTCCGCCTCCGAACGCCACAAACAGCAGCTTGTCTCCCTTTTTGAACGTGCCCTTCTTCGCAAACTGGTCGAGAAGAACCATGACGGACGTCGCACTCATGTTGCCGCAGTCCGCTATGTTGGTGAGCACTTTGCTCTTGTCTATCTTAAACTTTTTCAGGCTCGCGTCGATGATGCGCAGGTTTGCCTGATGGGGAAGATACCAGTCGATATCCGCAGGCGTGAGGTGCGCGCGCGCGCATGCCTCCTCGATATTTTTGCCCATCGCGTTGACGGCGAATTTATACACCTCGCCGCCGTCCATGTGCATGGCGAGCTTTTCCTGCCCGATCGTGTTATACGGGCTGTTCAGCCCCTCTATATTGGGCATGCGGATCACGTGCGAATCGGGTTTGGTGGAAAGCACGCCCGAAAGCCTGCCCTCGCCCGCCTTTACGACCATGGCGCCGGCGCCGTCGCCGAACAGCACGCATACGGAACGATCCGTCCAATCGACGAGCTTGCTCATCGCCTCTGCCGACACGATGAGCACGTTCTTCGCCTTGCCCGAAACGATGAAGGAATCGGCGATCTCCATGGCGTACAAAACGCCTACGCACGCCGCATTCAAATCGAATGCGGGGGCGGTTGAACCGATCGCCTCCGCGACCGTACAGGCAAGCGACGGGGTGAACGTGTCGGCGCGCATCGTCGCGCCGATGATAAGGTCGATCTCCTCGCCGCATACGCCCGCGTCTTCCAACGCGGTCTTTGCCGAGCGGATCGCAAGATCGTCCAACCGTTCGTTTGTAAGGACGTGGCGGCGTTCGATACCCGTGCGGGTACGGATCCACTCGTCAGACGTTTCCAAAAATTCAGCCAGATCGTCGTTTGACACGACTTTTTGGGGAAGGGCGCTGCCCGTTCCCGCGATATAAAATGACATTGTGACCTCTTACAGCAACGCGCCGCGGCAAACAACAAACAAATGCGCCCGCCGCCCGCTTTATTAAATTATAGAGGATTTGCCCCTTCAAGTCAAGCCTTATTTGAAAAAACAGCGAAAAGCCGACCGTTTTGCAGGATCGCGGAGGGGGTTGCCTCATAAAAAGAGAGCGCCCGCCAAAAAACGGGCGCAAAAAACATCTTTTGTGCTCCGCTATGCCTGTTTTGCTATGATGGCAAAGGAGAATTCTGCACTCGTACAGAGCTTTCCGTTCGCTTCGAGCTTGCCCTTGGCGAAGCAGAAAACGCCCTTGCGCGCAGTGAGCTCGACGGTCATGACCGCCGTATCCCCCGGCAAAAGCGGATTTTTGAATTTTACGTTGTTCAGCCCCGTATAGAGCGGGGTCTTGCCCTTACAGTCGGGCAAGAGCGCGACGGCTGTCTGCGCGATCATTTCGCACTGAATGACGCCGGGCACGATGGGGTTGCCGGGGAAATGCCCCTGCAAAAAAAACTCGTCGCCCCTGACGGTATATTTGCCGATCGCCCTGCCGTCTTCCACGACCACCTCGTCCAAAAGGAGCATGGGTTCGCGGTGCGGCAAAAATTCCTTGATCTCGTCCCTGTTCATATATGACCTGCCTGTTTGGTGATTTACAAACGCACTCCGCGCCCGCGGCGTCAGCTCGTATATTTACTGCTTTCCGAGGCATCTTCCCTGTCTTCGGGGAAGAGCGGCCCGTTCACGACGGGCAGCATGAGCGGTGCGGCGAACGCCGCCGAAGTAAGGCTCGTGACCGCCGTGCGCAGATAGGGATACAGGATCTCCGTCGCGCGGACGGTGAACGCCTTGCGCTCCTCGTCGGTCGCGGCTTCCGTTTCAAAGATCCCCGTAAGCCGCACCGTAAGATCGAAGGGCTTGGGAGATTCCTCCGTGTTTTCTATTTTGACAGAGAGGGAAACGAAAAACATCTTTTCGTTTTCGACCACTTTCCTCACCTGCCTGGAAAAAGAGGGTTTCAATTCGAACTTCGTATCCCTGCCGACGCGCACGTTCGTGAGCGCAAAACGCATCTCCTCGGCGCGGATCCCTCTGAGCGTCAAATTTACTTTTTGCATATCGTTTCTCCGTGACCTTCCGCGCGCACGCGGCGCGCAGGCGGTTTTTTTGATTAGAACACTACTATTATACCGCCCGAGCGGGATTTTGTCAACACTTCTCGCAAAAAGGACGGGCTTCCCGCCCATTCTTTTGTACAAAAAACGAAAAGCCCCGCGCCATCGCCCGAAAAAAGGCGTAAAAAAGAGGCGCTTTTGCGGCAAACGCCGGGCAAAGCGCCTCTTTTCAATCCTTTCGCTCTTATTCGAGGACAGCCTTGATGCGGCGTATCCCGCTCGCGGAAGACTGTTCTTTGACGATTTTGAAGTGCCCCAGCTCGCCCGTCTTTTCCGCATGAGGGCCGCCGCACATCTCGCGCGAAAAAGTGCCGATGGAATAGGTTTTTACCACGTCGCCGTACTTGGAATCGAACACGCCGACGACGCCCTCTTCCCTCGCGCGCTCGTAGGGCATCTCCTCAAACACGACGGGGATATTTTCCGCGATCTTTTCGTTGACGAGATCTTCCACCGCCTTGATCTCTTCCTGCGTCATCGGGCGGGGGAAGTTGAAGTCGAAGCGGAGGCGTTCGGGGGTGATGTTGCTGCCCTTCTGATTCACGTCGGGCGAGAGCACCGCTTTGAGCGCCGCGTTCAGAAGGTGGGTCGCGGTGTGCAGGCGGGTCGTCGCGACCGACGTATCCGCAAGGCCGCCCTTGAACTCGCCCGCGGAAACGGCCGCGTGGCTCTTTTCCTGATGCTCTTTGAACGCTTCGGCAAAGCCCGCCTCGTCTACGTCGTAGCCGCGCTCCTTTGCCATTTCCACCGTGAGTTCGAGCGGGAATCCGTACGTATCGTACAGTTTGAACGCCGCCTTGCCGCCGATCTTCGTTTCTTTGACGTATCCGGGGTTTTGCTTGGACATGAATTCGTTTTTGCGCTCGATGCCCGAAAGCGTCTTTTCAAATTCCTTTGTACCCTTTTCCAAAGTCGCCTCGAACCGCTCGGTCTCGCGGGCGATCTCTTCGAGGATATACTCCCTCTTTTCGGGCAAAAGCGGGTACGCCTCGCCGTACACCTCGTCGATGAATACCTTTGCGACATCCTGCATGGCGCTGCCCGCAACGCCGAGCGCCCTGCAATAACGGATCGCGCGGCGCATGAGGCGGCGCAGGATATAGCCCGCCCCCGTGTTGGAGGGAAGAATGCCGTTCACGTCGCCGATGAGCATGACCGCCGTGCGGGTATGGTCGGCAATGATGCGCATCGCCTTCTGCGCCTCGCCGCCGTCGTCGTATTTTTTGCCGGACAGCCCTTCGAGACAGGCGATCGCGCCGCTGAAAAGGTCTGTTTTATAACCGTCGGTGAGCCCGTTGAGGAATGCGAGCATTCTGTCCAGACCGAAGCCCGTGTCTACGTTTTTGTTTTCCAGGGGCACGTAGCCGTTTTCCGTCTTTTTATACTGCATGTAAACGTCGTTGCCGATCTCTACATACCTTCCGCAGGGGCAGTTGATGTCGCAGTGTTCCCTGCCGCACTCTTTGTCGGTGAGAGGATAGAACCACTCGTTATCCGGGCCGCAGGGCGTGCCCACCGTGCCTTCGAGCTCCCACCAGTTGTTGGACTTGTCCAGATAGAAGATGTTTTCCCTCTTTATGCCGAGCTTTACGAGAAGTTCCGCCGTTTCGTCGTCGCGCGGGGCGGATTCGTTGCCCGCAAAAACGGTGGAACAGATCTTGTCTTTATCCAGCCCGAAGACCTCGGTCAGAAGTTCGAACGACCACGCCGTTTTTTCCTTTTTGAAATAGTCGCCGAGCGACCAGTTGCCCATCATCTCGAAAAAGGTGAAGTGCGTCGCGTCGCCGACGGACTCGATGTCTACCGTGCGCACGCACCCCTGCACGTTGCAGAGGCGCTTGCCCGCGGGGTGGGGCTGCCCCAAAAGATAGGGCATGAGCGGCTGCATGCCCGCCACGTTGAACATGACGCCGGTGGTGCCGTCTCCGATGAGAGAGACCGCGCCGATATTTACATGGCCCTTGCCCTCATAAAAGGAGAGCCACTTATTTCTCAGTTCCTTCGATGTGATCATTGTCTTTTTCCTCTTCTCCTATGCGATTCTCGCCTTTTTCTCCCCTATCGCCCGTATCCTGCGCGGCGGGCGCGCCGTATGCGCCCGTATCCACGGCGGGAAACAGGTTTTCTTCCTCTTTTGAGCACTCGAACTTTTCGCCCGTGAGCTTTTCGAGCGCGGCTTCGAGCTTATGTACGCGGCATTTGAGCGCGCGGATCTCTTCCGCGTTCGGGTCTACCTTTTCCTGCAACAGGTCGGGCTTCTCCCCGCGGATACGCACCACACGCGCGGGAACGCCCACCACGGTCGCGTGCGGCGGCACCTCTTTGAGCACGACCGCGCCCGCGCCGATCTTGGCGCCTTCGCCCACGGTAAAGCCGCCCAAAACCTTTGCGCCGGAACTGATCACCACGTCTTTTTCGATGGTCGGGTGGCGTTTGCCCTTGTCCTTGCCCGTGCCGCCCAGCGTTACGCCCTGATAGATGACCACGCCCGACTTGACTTCCGCCGTTTCCCCGATGACCACGCCCGTGCCGTGGTCGATGAACACGCCCCCCTCGATCTTCGCGGCGGGGTGTATTTCGATACCGGTAAGGAATTTGGCAAGCTGAGAAACGATGCGCGCCAGCAGTTTCAGGTGCATTTTATACAGCCTGTTCGCAAAGCGATGCCACGAAAGCGCGTGCACGCCCGAATAGGTAAGCCATATTTCGAATTTGTTTCGCGCGGCGGGGTCGTTGCGCTTTGCCGCTTCGATATCCGCGCGCAGACGTTTGAACATACTGCCTCCTTATTTTACGGCACCGCCGTTTTTTCGATAAGCCTTCCGTATTCCGTTATATTAAAGCAACTTCCGCAGTTTGTATTCCTCGAACGCTCTGTCGATCATCTCTCTGTTGTAAACGCGGTAATCGACGAGATAGCGCACGACCACGTCGCGCGCGTCGGCAAAGTCGTAATAGCAGCCGCATTCCTGCATGAGCTTGAAATTATCTTCGCGCGAAATGCCCAAAAGCAGCGTGATCTTGTAAATGAGCGATTTTTCGGGAATAAAATATCCGCGCAATACCGCCTTCCAATCCTTTTCCGCAAGCCCGAGCTTCTGCCAGAGGAGCTTCGGATCTTCCCCGTAATTTTGAATGAGCTTTGCGATATACTTGCCCGTAGCGCTGCCGCCGAAAAAAGCGGAAAGGCGCACTTTGAAGGGCGCAACGCGGAACGAGAAGGTGAAAGACGCGTCTACATACCGCTCCTTGATCTCCGCGAGCACTTTTGCGGGGTCGGGCTGATAGGCGATCTTGCGCATTTCGTTCGCCGCATATTCCCCCTCCTCGATGCGGTTCTTATTTTTCAG
Source organism: Candidatus Borkfalkia avistercoris (assembly GCA_019115995.1). GTDB lineage: Bacteria > Bacillota > Clostridia > Christensenellales > Borkfalkiaceae > Borkfalkia > Borkfalkia avistercoris. The sequence goes on along the minus strand of DXCL01000015.1, from coordinate 10,669 downwards.
GATCATGGCGACGGTGATCGACTCGTACGAGGGCATCGCGCTGATCATATCAAAATCGGAAAACTTTTTCGCAAAAAAGTCGTCGAGGTCTTTGATAAATCCGCCGTTGTCGGCGCCGATAGTATTTTCCATAAACGATTCCTTAAAGATGTTTGCCCCTATTATACTATATTTCGGGCAAATAGCAAAGTTTTCTTTATCTCTAAAAAAAAATTTTTTAAATTTTTGAAAAATTTTCACAATATTTGTTTATTTTGTTGCCATATTCACGAAAATATGTTATAATCTAACGGCAAGCAAGAATAAAAAAGGCAGGTGAACGGGTATAAAACGCACAAGAATCGAAGAGATCGCTCTTCTCATCGAAAAAAACGGGAAAATGACGCTGGAAGAGCTTGCCGAACAGTTCCCCGACGTTTCGGACATGACGCTCAGGCGCGATCTCATGGAACTGGAACAGCAGAATAAAGTGATCCGCGTGCGCGGGGGCGCGATGTCGGTGCTCGAAGTGCAAAAACGTTCGGGGGAAGCATACGCGCAGAAATCCACGATCAATACCGACGCGAAAAAAGTCATCGCGAAAAAGGCGGTATCCCTGATCGACGAAGGGGTGAGCCTGTTTTTGGACGGGGGCACGACGGCGCTGTATCTCGCCAAGGAGATCCCCGACCAGCCGTGCCACATCTTTACCAACGGCATCGCCGTGGCGGAAGAGCTGGCGCATAAAAAACAGCCGGAGGTCGTGCTCGTGGGCGGCGCGCTCATCAAGGAAAATTTGTCTACCGCGTCTCCCTATACCAAGGTATTTTTGGAAAACACGAACTTCGAGCTCGCCATCATTTCCGCTTCCGCATTCTCCTTCGAACAGGGATTTTCCTGCATTTCTCAGGTGGAATCGGATCTGCTCAAATTTATCCTGAGCAGGGCGAAAATGGTGTATATGATGCTCGACACTTCCAAGATCGGCAAGATCATGCCGTACACCTTTGCGACGCCGGAGGATATCGACGTGCTCATCACCGACGACAATTTCCCCCTCAGCGTAAAGGAAAAATTTGAGGAAAAGAACATCGTCGTGATCTGAAACGATATAAAATATTGCGATGCGCGCGGCGCGGGATATATCCCCGCGCCGCGCGCCGTTTTTTATTGAAAACGAGCCTCACGGCGTCATTTCGCGCCGTTTTGCGCATAGAACGCATAAAAGCCGCAGCGTTCGGGATGATCGCACAGAAGCCTCGCGCGGGAAAAGATCGCTCTGCCCGCCACGAGGATATCTCCGCCCGCGCACAGAATGCCGCACGCGCCGACAGCGGCGGCGAACATATTGCAAAAACAAAGCGCCAAAACGCACGGGAGAACGCCGAGCAGCGCAAACGGCGCGAGCGTACCCAAGATATACCCGCCCCTGCGCATGGGCCTGCCGCACGCACAGTAAGGCGTGGCGTTCGAAATGCCGAAAGAGATGCCTGCAAAAGATCTGTTTGCCGCCGCCCAAAAGAGGGCGTGCAGGCATTCGTGCACGGGAATGCTGACGGCCAGAAGGACAAAAAACAGGGGTACGTCTGCCAAAAAAACGCCCGTGAGCGCGTACTGCCTGTACGGCAGGAACCACATGGAACCAAAAAACACGGCCGCAAAAGGCAGCCCGCACAGAAAGCCCAGCCAATTCGCGCGGCGCACGGAGATCGTTTTATCCCGCATCGCATACCCCGCTTCTTTCAGGGCGGCGCATGTTTTCTCAAACGCGGCAGCCCTTGCCGCACGTTTTTCGGCGCGCGCTTCGGCGCGCGCTCTCTTTTTTTCGTTCATGATTGCGCGGAAAAGAGATCGGTGGAAAGATAGCGCATGCCCGTATCGGGAATGACGACGGCGATCGTTTTGCCCGCGTTTTCTCTGCGCGCGGCGATCTGCCCCGCCGCATGCACCGCGGCGCCGGCGGAAATGCCCGCAAATACGCCGTCCGTTACGGCGATCGTGCGGGCGGCGGCAAACGCCTCCTCTTCCGTTACGCGCACGATCTCATCTATCAAAGAAGTATCGAGGATCTCGGGCACAAACCCCGCGCCGATGCCCTGCAATCCGTGCGGGCCCGCCTTGCCGCCCGAAAGGACGGGCGAGCCTGCCGGTTCCACCGCGACGACCCTGACGGAAGGATTTTTTTCTTTCAGATATTTGCCCGTGCCGCCGAGGGTGCCGCCCGTGCCGACCCCCGCGACGAGAATATCGATCTTTCCCTGCGCGTCTTCCCACAGCTCGGGGCCCGTCGTTTCATAATGCGCGCGCACGTTGGCGGGATTTACGAACTGGCCGGCAATGATGCTGTTTTCATTCTCTTTATGCAGTTCCTCCGCCCTTGCGATGGCGCCCGACATGCCCCTCTTGCCTTCGGTGAGCACGATCTTCGCGCCGAACGCCGCAAGCAACTTGCGCCGCTCTATACTCATCGTTTCGGGCATGGTGAGAACGAGGGGATACCCCTTGACCGCGCAGATGGCGGCAAGCCCGATGCCCGTATTGCCGCTGGTCGGCTCGATGACGGTCGTGCCCGCACGCAGCTTGCCGGAGCGCTCCGCCTCCTCTATGATATAGAGCGCGGCGCGGTCCTTCACGCTGCCGGTGGGATTAAAATATTCGAGCTTGGCGAGAAGCCTCGCTCCCAATCCGTATTTTTTTTGATAGCCGCCCAGCTCCATGAGCGGCGTTCTGCCGATAATTTCGGCGATATTTTTATAAACCATAACGGCCTCCTTGCTGAAATTTTATGTACGCTTTTTCGACCGCGCCGATAAAAAACGGACGAGCAGCGTAAGGCAGACAAACAACACCGCCGCCCCCGCGACGACGATCGCCATAGCCGATGGCGAAACGCTGTGCCCGAAAAAGTTGAGCCGGAAAGAAAACTCGTCGGAAAGCCCCGCCGCAAACTCGGGGGAGGAAAGCGCCTCGATCTGTTCGAGCGCCCCGCCCATGATAAAATTGCGGAAGAGCCCCGCCGAATGCGACCCTGGGATAAACGCGGTAAAGTACTGTACGCCCTCCGGAAACATGGAAAGGGGCATATACGCGCCGATGAGAAAGCCGACCACCGTGCCCAGGATCACGTTGATGCCCGTAAAGGCGCCTTCCGATTTTACAAAGCCCACGACGAACACGAGGAGCGCCGCCGAGCTGACAACGGAGAGCACCGTTGTGCCGATCACAGCGAACACGTCGGCAACGGAAAGGCACCAGCTGCCCGAAACGGCGAGCCAGCCGAAGGCAAGGAGCATGACGCACGCGCACAGGACGAGCCCCGCCGCAACGACGGAAAAAAAGTACGCGGCGGGCGCGACCCACGCCGGAACGGGCGAAGCGAGCAGATCGCCCGCAATGCCCCGCTTTTTGTCCTGCACCATAACCCCGCACGCACACAGCGGCACGGTGATACACGCGCTCGACAGCGCGCCGGCAAGCATCCAGCTGTCGCAAAAGGCCTGCACCGCATTGCCTGCCCCCGTAACGCCGAGCTCCGCGAGCGCCGCGTTCAGGCTGTCTGCCTGTACCCTGCCCAAAAAGAGAACGTACAGCGCGAGCACGATGAGCGGACATAAAAGGGAAAAGAAGATGTTTGCCTTATCTTTCAAAAATATTTTGAGATTGCGGCACGTCATTTGCAAGAGCATGTTCATTGCGCGCCTCCCTGCAATTTTTTACCCGTAACGGAGAGGAACACGTCGTCCATGTTGCCCTTTACAAATTCGAAATCGCGGCAAAGCCCCGGATATTTTACGAGGATCTCCCGCGCGGCCGCGGCGTTTTCCACAGCGACGACGCATGCGCCGCCCTCGGTCACCGCGTCCTGCCCGAGCGCGCGCATTTGCTCCGCAAGCGCGGCGGCGTCTCCGTACAGGCGAAGATAATTGCTCGAATATTCGTTTTTCAGCTGCACGGGCGTGCCGCGCGCGGCGATCCTGCCGCCGTCGATGATAACCACCTGATCAGAGCCGTCCGCCTCTTCCATATAATGGGTGGTCAAAAACACCGTCATGCCCCGTTCCCTTTGCAGGGAACGCACGATCTCCCATACCGTCTGCCTCGTTTTGGGGTCAAGCCCGGTCGTAGGTTCGTCTAAAATAAGGATCTCGGGGCGGTGAATGAGCGCGCGGGCGATGTCTGCGCGCCGCTTCTGCCCGCCCGAAAGCTTGCCGAAGGGCCGCCGCAGGAGCTCTTCCAGATCCAACAGCCGCGAAATTTCCGCAAGCCGCTTATGCCAAGCGTCCCCCCTGAGCCCGTAAAAACTTGCGCGCACGGTGAGGTTGTCTTTGACGGTCAAAAGCTCGTCCAGCACGGTGTTTTGAAACACGATGCCGAGCAACGGCTTTATTTTATCCGCTTCTCCGTCGAGGTCGAAGCCGCCGATCCTGACCTTGCCCGCGTCTTTTTGCAAAATGGAGCACAAAATGTTTATCGTTGTGCTCTTGCCCGCGCCGTTTACGCCGAGAAAGGAAAACAAGCTCCCCTTTTGCACGCAAAACGCGATGTCGTCGACCGCCCGCACGGAGCCGTACGACTTTGTAAGCCCTTCCGCCTCAATGATATTTTCCGTCATATTCCCTCCTTTATCCGAAATTTCTGCCACCATTATACCATTCCCCGCGGGTGCTTGGCAAGCGATTGCAAAACAGGCCGCCGCCGCACCCCGCAAGAGGCGGTATTTTTACAATTTTATGACAATTTTCCCCTTTACGCCGCGACAATGCGTATGTTATAATGAAGAAAAGGAGAGGACGCCATGGAAAAGACGATCGTCATTTACGGCTCGCATTACGGAACGACGAAGGCATACGCGGAGCGCATCGCGGAAGCGCTCGCCTGCCCCGCCGTTTCCGTAAAACAATTAAAGGGAAACGCTCTCGCGGGGTGCGACACCGTGATTTTCGGCGGGGGCGTATACGCCGGAAGCATCGCGGGCTGGCGCAGGGCGGCGCGGCGCATCGTGAAGGCGCGGCCGCGGCGCGTTTTGCTGTTCGCCTGCGGGCTGGCGGATCCCGCCAAGGAAAAGACGCAAAAAGAAGCGCGCATGCTGTTTGAAAAGCGGCTGCCCGACGCAATGCGCGCCCTGCCCGTATTTTGCCTGCGCGGCGGGATAGATTATGCAAAATTGAAGGTCTTGCACCGCGCGATGATGGCGATGCTGATGAAGCTGCTGAAAAATAAAAAAGACCCATCCGAAGAGGACAGGCAGCTCATGCAGACCTACGGCAAAAAGGCGGACTTTTTCGACCCTTCGGCTGCACAGCCCGTAATAGACGCGGCAAAGGAATAAGCCGCGCCCAAGGGAAGTTCGCGCCCCTTTGCAAAACGGAATACGAATGCGCGCGGAGAGAGGCTGCAAAACGCGCGCTCTCTGCATAAAATTAAAGGCGGTGCGCTTATAAAGCGCACCGCCCGCTGTGGCGTTTATACATTTTCACAACCCGTATATTCTGAAAAGTTTTCTTCACGGATCGCAACTTACTCTTTTTAACCTGTTTGCGACATCCTTGTCGGTTAAATCTGCCGATCCCGAAAAAAATTTTGCTTTCCTTTTAACGGCTTACCATTTTCTCCCCTAATCAACTCGAAAGCCTGTGTTCAAAAACTCCCCTCGCATTTTTTACGAATCATGTGTTTGGATTTTCTGTGCAAAAGAAATTTTTTACTCGGCCTGGAAATGTTTGCGCATTTCCGGAGTCAGCTATACAAACCCACATTCCGTAAAAGAACGTTCCTCCGGTTCAATCACTTCTCTCCCGTAAGCTCGTACGAAGACTTACGTCTGCAGATGGAAATCCGTCATTTACCGAGCCGTTCGCCTTCCGCTTTTCTTCGATCGGACCTTCTCTCTCCCTTTCGCTCTGTTCCTTCTGCGCGGCGCCCGTTATCTGTTTTAAGGATAACGTCCCTAGGTATTCGCTTTGCAAAATTTACGCGGCGATCGTTTGTTTGAAATTCCTTTCTCGGATCCGCTTCGGGTGTCCCTTTTCGGTCAACTCCCTTCGGGGTTCCTTTATTTGTACTTCTATTATATCACGTTTTTTTTGTTTGTCAATACCTTTTTAAAAAATTTTTGAAAAAATTTAAAATTTTTTGAGAAGTTTTTTCATTCTCCTAAAACGGCTTGACGTTATATGTTTCGAGATAGCGGTTGATCCGCGGAAAATCGGTAGGCGTTATGATGTTCATCGCCTTTTCCCCCATAACGCCGTGCTCGGTAACGATGACCGCGAGCAGATTTTTTTGATCTTCGAACGCTTTGAACACGTCGAACACGGTCGTGTCTTCGGCGACGAGTCTGTAACGGGACAAGATCTCTTCCCGCACGATGGCGCCGCAGGGCGTTTCACGAAGAAATTTGTTTACGTCTCCCCCGTCGGAGGCGTGCGCGGCGATCTCCGCATACAGGCCGTACGAATTGATGATGCCGACCATTTTGCCGTGATCGTACACGATCAGCGATTTCTGCCACGTTTCCGCAAAGGCGTTGACCGCCGTAATGAGCGGCTTATCCGCAAATACCGACGCGATCTTTTTGATCTTGATGGCGTCCATCAGCCGCGGCGGGTGGCACAGCTGCTTTTCGATGAACGCGATGTTTTCCACCACGTTGTCGCACGGATTGGCGATAAATACCTCCTCTTCCGTTCCCGTTGCGCGGTGCACGATCGCGTTGCGCAATTTCCCGTAGTCGATGAGTTCGTTTTCGTAGCGGCGCACCGTCATGTTGAGGTCGGTGCAGCGCTTTACGAGGTCGGTAAAATTCTGCGTCGCCTTGCCGCCGTACAAAATTTTGAGCTGGCTTTCGATGCGGTTATAGCTTTTCAGAAATTTAGCCGCGTTTTCGTATTCCATTGGCATTTCCCCCTTATATAAACAGTATACCATATATTATGTTGGCTTTCAAGGGGTAAGACACAATATTTTGTATGAAAAATATTCTCGGGCAGATTGCCTATTTTTAAAAGATGTGATACAATACCCCTATGAAAAAATATAAGCTCACCTTTCAGCTCGTTCCCGACGGGTGCTGGTACACAAATCTGCGGAGTGCGCTCCCGCGCGAGGCGTGGGACAAGATCCGCAAAAAGGCGTATGCGCGCGCGGGCGGCAGGTGCATGATCTGCGGCAAAGCGGGGCGGCTGGAAGCGCACGAAGTTTGGGAATACGACGACGAAAAACATATCCAGAAGCTTGCGGACGTGATCGCCGTGTGCCCCGCCTGCCACGAAGCGATACATATCGGCAGGACGGCGCTCATCGGGCGGGAAAAGGAGGCGCAGGCGCATTTTATGGCGGTAAACGGCTGCACGCAGAGCGAATATCACGCCGCGCTCGGCGAAGCGAACCGCGTGCACGCGGAGCGGAGCCGACACGAATGGATCACAGACATCGCAAAGCTCAAAGAATTGATGTAGGGAGCGTTTTTATGAAAAAGGTAAAAATTACGGTGCTGCGCAAAACTTTTATAAAAGATCTCGCAGAGGAATACGGCGCGGAGGGCCCGGGCCCCTGCCCCATGCTGCGCCTCGAAGCGACGGACGAGACTTCCGAAATCGACTACGAACCGGTGAAAGAATGAGATTTTCTTCCCTCTTTCTGAAAAAAAGCGAAAAAAATACTCCCGCCGCGCGGGAAAAATGCGGAAAGCGCGCGGGCATTTTGGGCATCGCGCTCAATATTTTGCTGGCTGCGGGAAAAATCGCCTTCGGCGCGCTTTCGGGCGCGGTCTCCGTTGTGGCGGACGGGCTCAACAACCTGACCGACTGCGGAAGCAACGTCGTTTCCGTGGTCGGGTTCAAGATGAGCGGCAAGCCCGCCGACAAGGAGCACCCCTTCGGGCACAGGCGGGCGGAGAGCGTTTCCGCCCTGGTGATCGCCGTCGTCATTCTGGCGGTCGCCGTCGAGCTGGCGGTGCAGTCTGCGGAGAGCATCTTTTCCCACGAAAAGGCCGCATTTTCCTACGGGCTCGTCGCCGTGCTGGGCATATCCGTTCTCATCAAGCTTTTCATGTTTTTCATGAACAGGGCGCTGTACGGAGAATTTTCCGCGGAGACCTTCAAGGCGACGGCGACGGACAGCCTGAGCGACGCGATCGCGACCGCCGCGGTGCTCGCCTCCCTCTTCGTCTCCCGCTATACGGGCGCGGAGCTGGACGGATATATGGGCATTGCCGTGGCGATATTCATCGCGTTTTCCGGTTTTTCCATTCTCAGAGAGACGGTATCCCGCCTTTTGGGGAAAGCGGCAGACGCGGAAACGGTCAAAAAACTGAAAGGACAGATCTGTTCGTTTGCGGGCGTGCACGGGCTGCACGACATGACCATACACGACTACGGCGGCGGGAAGCTGTATGCCACGGCGCACGTGGAAGTGGACGCGCGCATGACGCTGACCGCCGCGCACGACCTTGCCGATCAGATCGAAAAGGCGGTAGGCGCCGATACGGGCATCGCGCTCACCGTACATATAGACCCGCTCGTTTTAGACGACCCCGCCGTGAACCGGCTGCGGGAGGAGACGGAAATGGCGGTTTCGGAAATAGACCCCTCCTTTACGGTACACGACTTCCGCGTGGTGGGCGGAAAGGAACACGCAAACCTCGTTTTCGACGTGGCAGTCCCCTTTGACTGCCGGCTGAGCGATGAAGAAGCGCTTGCGCGTATAGAAGAGCGCATTGCGCTCATGAACGAAAACCTGGGCGTGATCGCAACGATCGAACGGCAAAATATGGTCTGACCGAAATAAAGCGTACAGCGCGCCCGCAGGCAAATGCCTGCGGGCGCGCGTCCATTTATCTTTCGAAATATTTTGCTTTTGCCTCATCGAATTCCTGCTGCGTAAGCACGCCTTCGTCGCAAAGTTTTTTAAGCTCGCGCAGATATTGCAGGTCTGACGGCGTAAACGCTCCCCTTTCTGCGGGCAAAACGGATACGTCTGCCACGGGCTGCGCGTGCTCTTCCGTCGCGGCGTTTCCTTCACGCATCGAAAGTTTATAGTGCAGGATCCAAAACGCGGTTTCAAAAACCGCAACCAGGATCAGCGGCACATACGCCGCGGTGGTAAACATCGATTTGAAAAAAACGAGAGAGGTTTCGTCTGCGGCGGTCAAAATATCTTCCCATGTGGAATTGAGATAGACCGTATAAAGCAGTCCTTCTATGAGGTAGGCAACTGCGACCCAGACGGCAGAAACGGCGATCGTTTTTATGACGCGATCGCTCTTACAGAAAAACAGCCACAAAACCGAACCCGCGCACATCAATACGGAAAAAATCAAGATGAAAACGTTGAAGACCTGCGCATATATTTCCAATGCGGAAAAATCGGAGGAAAAAATCATCGTTATATTCGCGCTTTCGGCAAACTCCCGTAAAAAAGACTCGAAAAAAACGAGGATATTGCTTTTTCCGTCTAAAAGGTCGAATCCGTGTTCTGCCGTGCCGGGTGTTGCCGTAAAATAATCTCCGAAAACGCCCATGGCGTTTTGCAAATCCATTTTGACGACTGTAAAACACAGGCTCAGCAAAGAAAGCGCCGACAATACAAAGCCGGCTCCCGCAAGACATACCCTTCTTATCGTAAACTTTTTCATCATCTTCTCTGCCTTTCATTGTAAACTGTAAACATTATATCAGGTCTTTTGACCTATATCAAGACTTTTGACCTGATAAGTCATAAAATAGGTGCATGGAAAACATGCCTTATATCGACGTACTCAAACAGCTGATGAGCGAAAAGAACATGAGCCAGCAAAAACTGGCGGACGCCCTTGGAGTGAATCAGACGACGGTCAGCCAATGGCTGCTCGGAAGAAAAAAGCCCGGATATGACAGCATTTTGCTCTTATACGAAAAGTTCGGCGTTGCGCCGAACGATCTTTTCGGCGTAGGCTAAAAATTATTCGCGGTTTGACGGCGGCTAAAAAATAGCGCAGCACAACAGATTTTATTATATGTTTGATAAAATCGCCGGAAATTGATATTTCCCTAGTTAAAATAACCGTCCGAGTGGTTACATTCGGGCGGTTATTGTTATATAAAAAAGGCATCCGAATTTCGGATGCCTTAAAATTGGATGCGGCAACTACCTAACCTCCCGGAGGGTGATCCTCAAGTACTTTCGGCGTAAGAGAGCTTAACTTCTGTGTTCGGTATGAGAACAGGTGGATCCTCTCTGCTATCGTCACCGCAATGGCTATATAACTGCGCTTCCGCACAGATCATATACTCTATGATTTCTTCCCCTTATCAAAAGAAAAAATCATATCTCTCCTCCCGGGGATTTCCCTCCCCGCCAAGAAGACTGACAACTGCATAGTTCGTTTCCATAAAAACTCTAAAGCTTACCTTGCTCAATACCTTTCGCTCGTTGAAATTATAGTCTCTTCTTCTCTTCTTTGTAAGGATTTCGTATCCGCTTCTCTTTATCTCATTTTACTGAGATCAAGCCCTCGACCTATTAGTATCGGTCAGCTGCACGCATTGCTGCGCTTCCACCTCCGACCTATCAACCTTGTAGTCTGCAAGGGGTCTTACTACCTTACGATATGGGATATCTTATCTTGAGGTGAGTTTCACGCTTAGATGCTTTCAGCGTTTATCTCATCCGCACTTCGCTACCCTGCCGTGCCGCTGGCGCGACAACAGGT
>DXCL01000014.1 GCA_019115995.1 Candidatus Borkfalkia avistercoris | reverse complement strand
CACCAATTATAATCAAGCTCATATAATAAATATCCACCGGCTAAGCCGGTGGTTTTTCATTTTCGGGCTGTTAGCCCTATACTACCAGCAGCGCGCAAGCCGCGCTTATGACGACCTAGAAGTCATGCGATTGTTACTTGCTACCCGTAAACGGGCCTTTCTTGTGCTTAATTTCCTTCACCTATGGCTTTGCCCCTCTTTCATTTTTTTCCTTATTTTTTTACTTTCCTGTTTACTTTTCTATCCTTGCTTTTTCTTCTTTTTTTTGCTTTTTTCTTATTCCATTCTCTTCTGCTCTTTTTTTTGTTCATCGGCAAAGCCTCTCTTGAACCCGCGGACTATCCGCGGGTTTTCTTATACAAAAAGAGACCGATTGGCAAATCGGTCTCTTTTTTAATTTTTCGTTTTCGCCTCGGCGATAGCCCCCGCCGTGCGGCGGGGGCGGTGCTCATTGCGGGATAAACACCTGCACCTGATAGTTCCACTGCAATATGCCCGAAAGCACGATGAGTTGCAGAATAAATTGCGGCGGGGCGCTGTATTTGTTTTTTACCATCTCCGTTAGTTCCTCTACGGTCTTCGCGAGGGTCTCCTCCGTGCAGTCGGCGCAAAGATAATTCCCCTGCGGCAGGAATTTGAGCCCGTCCGCCTCGGTATACTTTATACACGTTGCGAACAGGCGCGACCGTCCGTTCTGCTCGTAAACGCCCGCAAGATCTTCAAACGAAAATTCGCCTCGCTTTTCTTTCGGGAGCTGATCGTAAAAATGCCGATGATAATTCCACAAATTGTCAAGCGTGGGCTCTTGCAGCTTGTCTGAAAGCAAAATGACCCTCTGCGGGTACTGCTTTATAAAAAATGCTTCCATTTGCCGTTCGCCCTTCAATTTGTTTTCATAAAAGACGCGCGCGCGGCGGATCCTCTCCTTTGCATTGTTCAGTTCGGCGATCTTTTCGTCGGCGCTCTTTTCCGCCAGTTTCAGCGTTTCTATGATCTTATTGAAATCGTCGTACGACAGAATGTCTTTGATCTCTGACAGCGTGAGATCCATGCACCGCAGCGCGCGGATCGTGTTGAGCTTTACGATCTCCCGCGGCGAATAATAACGGTAGCCCGTCCATTCGTCTGTCTTGCACGGTCTGACTAAGCCGATGCGGTCGTAATGCCGCAAAGTTTCCGCGGTCATGCCCACCATTTTTGCCGTTTGGCTGATGGAAAAATAATTTTTCATTTTTAGAAAATTCCTCTTGACTTTTGTGTTACACAAAAGTTTATACTGATTATAGCATCGAAGCAAAGCAATGTCAAATAAACAAAAAAGGAGTTTTTTAGTATGAAAAAAATCAGAGCATTATTGTTTATTCTTGCCGGCGTTTTTGTTTTTTCCTTTGCCGGCTGCTCGAACGGCGGAACATTTACGGAAAAGTCGTATTCGAGCGGTGAAAGCGAAATCAAGAGCGTTTCGATAGACGTGACGGACAGAGAACTGGAAATCGGCACATCGGAAGACGGGCAGATCCATGTAAAATATTTTGACAGCGAAAAGGAATACCTCGATATCTCCGTTTCCGAAAATCAGGAACTGCTGATAAAACTGGTAATTGACAAAGACTGGACGGATTACATCGGAACAAAGCCCTCAGCCGAATATCGGAAAATTGCCGTTGAAATTCCCGACGGGCTGCTCGTTTCCTTTACGGCAAAAACCACGAACGAAAACATAAAGGTGAATCCCCTCTCGTTTGCGGAGAGCGTGAGCCTCGACTCGAACGGCGGCGACGTGACATTCGAGAGAGTGAGCGTAGGAAAGTCTGTTTCCCTGACCGCCAAAAACGGGAACATTCAGGGCACTCTGATCGGCGGGTGGGACGATTTTTCCATCACCTGCACCATTAAAAAGGGCGACAGCAATTTGCCCGAGTCAAAAGAGGACGGCGATAAAACGTTGACCGCAGACTGCAACAACGGCGATATAAATATCGAATTCGTGCAATGACCGCCGCAAGGCGGGCGCCCCTTTCGGGCAGACACAAAAAGAGGCGTAAAGACGGGCGGCGCACATTCTCTGTTCATTTTCGATTGCCTTTATGAAAAGCGCGGAGCCTTTATGAAAAGAGGCGGGGCGGATAAATTTTTCCGCCCCGCCTCTTTTATAAAAAAACGCACGTATACACGCCCTATCTTTTTGCGATGAGTTTTGCCACCCGCTCCGCAAGCACTGCGGCGAGAACGGAAAGCACTACGTCTTTGGGGATATAGATCAGATTATACATGATCAGCGCATTCGCCATACCTCCGAGATGCATGTAAAACTTCCATATAAGCATAAAGTAAGGAATGCCGACGATATAATTTGCCGCAACGCCGATCAGCGAAGCGACGACCGCCCGCGCAAGAGTAAGCCGCCCCTTGCCGCGCGCAAGCCCTGCAAAAAACGCCGCCGCGACAAAGCCGAGAATGTAGCCGAACGTGAGCTCGAACACATAGGCAAAACCGCCGCCCGCCGTAAAAACAGGTAAGCCCAAAAGCCCCATGAATACGTAGATCGCCACCGACGCCGCGCCCCACTTTGCGCCGAGCAGGAGCCCCGCCAGAACCGCGACGACCGTTTGAAAGGTGATCGGCACGTAAGGGATCGGGATACGGATAAACGCCGATACGACCATGAGCACGATAAACAGAGCGCATTCCGCGATGCGCACCGAAAGGGGCGCCGCATTCGGTTTGAACCTGTTTTGCGGGTTTATGTCTGACATAATACTGCAAATTCCTCGCTTTTTATACCTTTATACTCACTTCACCCGCGGAAAGCGTGCGAATCGTTCCGTCGTCAAAGCGGACGATCAGAAAGCAATTTTCATCGAGCGCAACGACTTCCGCCTCGCCTTCGAGCGTACCGGAAAGCACGCGCACCCTTTTGCCGACGACGAAACAGCGGCGCTTATATTCCTCATAAAAGGCGCGCTCTCCGATGCGGTCTACATATCGGCGAAAGCGTATTAAAATTTCGGCGGCAAGCCGCGCTCGCCCCTCGGACGGGTATTCCCCTTCCGCAAAAACGGAAGCAGCCACGCCCTGCAGCTCCTTCGGGAAGGAGGCCGCCTTTACATTGACGCCTATGCCGACAACGGCATAGGCGAGGCCGCCGCTCTCTACATCGAAAGAGGCTTCCGTCAAGATGCCGCACACCTTTTTGCCGCCGAGGAATACGTCGTTGACCCATTTGATTTCCGCATATTTTCCGGATACCGCCTCTATCGCCTCCGCAACGGCGACCGCCGCGGAGGTGGTGATGAACAGCGTTTCCGACGCCGAGAATTTCGGGCGCAACAGTATGCTCATATACAGCCCCGAACCCGCAGGAGAATAGAACGGGCGGCGATACCTGCCCCTGCCCGCGCTCTGCTCTTCGGCGATAACGGCAGTCCACTCGGGCGCGCCTTCGGCGGCGAGCGATTTGACTTCGTCGTTCGTGGAAGCCGCCTTTTTTAACACTTTTACGCCGAACCCTTCCGGCAAAAATTTTTCTATCCCGACGGCGGAGAGCGCATCGCTTTCGGGCAAAACGGCGTACCCCCTGTTCTTGACGGAGGAGATGGCAAAGCCATCCTTTTCCAGACGCTTCACGCACTTCCATACCGCGTTGCGGCTTACGCCGAGCTGCTCCGCAAGCTGCTCGCCGGAAATATATTCGCCCCGCGCGCTTTCCAGGCGCTGTAACACTTCTTCTTTGAGTTCCATGCAAAGAGCATACCACAAAGCACAAAAATTGTCAACCGAATTTAATTATTCGGTTGACAAACAGGATGTGCGGGCAAACACGGCGCAACATATAACAAAACGCGAAAAGCCGCGCGCCCGAAATTTTCGGGCGCGCGGCAGGTTCTTTTGCTACTTATTGCATGAAGCGGCACTGACGGCGAGAGACTTTCTCCCACGTTCGGCAGGACATTCTGCTGTAAAAAAGTTTATGGAAAAAGTTACGGCGTAACGCGGTTGATGTCTCTCGGGAACATGGACGCATAGCGCACGTTTTTGAAACCCAAAAGGTGCATGGTGATGCGCTCCAAGCCGAGGCCGAGCCCGCCGTGCGGGGGCATGCCGTATTTGTGCGCCATGAGATAACCTTCAAAATCGTCGGGGTTCATGCCGCGCGCCTTCATTTTTGCGACCTGTTCGTGATAGTCGTGAATGCGCTGTCCGCCCGTGGTGATCTCTATGCCGCGGAACAATAGGTCAAAGCTGAGCGTATAGGCGGGATCTTCCGGATCGTCCATCGCATAGAACGGCCTCTTTTCGGAGGGGTAATGCGTGATGAAGAGAAAATCGGAACCGTATTCCTGCTTCGCCCACTTGCCGAGCAGCTGTTCCTCCTCCGGCTCGAAATCGCGGTAGTCGGTGATCTTCTTTTTGAACTTTTTGGTGATGATCTCCTTCGCGTCCATAAACCTGACGATGGGGATCTCCGTGATCTGCGGAAGGTCTGCGTTCAGGAGCGCGAGCTCGGGAGCATAGTCTTTTCTGAGCAGCTCCATGATATATCTGAGCGCGCCCGTTTCCATATTCATGATGTCGTAAAAGCTGTCGATAAAGCCCATCTCGAAGTCCATGCTCACATATTCGTTGAGATGGCGGGACGTGTCGTGATGTTCCGCGCGGAATACGGGGCCGACCTCGAACACCCTTTCATAGACGGGAACGAGCATCTGTTTGTAAAACTGCGGGCTCTGCGCGAGGAAAACCTGCTTGCCGAAATAGTCGAGTTTGAAGATGTTTGCGCCGCCCTCCGCGCCCTGCGCGCAGATCTTGGGGGTACGGATCTCGGTAAAATTCTGCGAGAACAGAAATTCGCGGAAGCCGCGCGCGATGCCCTCCTGCACCTTGAATACGGCGCGTTCTTTGGGATTGCGGAGCGTGACCGGCCGCAGGTTCAGGTTGAGATCGATGGAAATATTGTCGAGCTGTTTTTTGTTGATGACGATGGGCATCTGCTCGGCGGGAGAAGACAGCACCTCGATGCCGTGTATCTGCATTTCGAAGCGGTCGTCGCGGGTCTGATCTTTGACGATCTTGCCCGTGATCTTTACGGCGCAGCCCTCCACGACGCTCTCGTCCATGCGGTAGTCGGAGAAATCGGGAGAATAGACGCACTGCACGACGTCGCGCGCGGTGCGGACGATGACGAAGGCAAAGCCCGTCATTTCGCGGATACGGTGGATCATGCCCTTTAAGACGACTTCGCTGCCCACATATGCGGGGAAGTCTTTATATTCGACGCACGTTTTTTTGATCTGACCGTCCATTTTTTCCATATCAAATAACCTCTCTGTGGATTTCAAACTATATTTTAATATTTTGCGGCAAAAATTGCAAGCGAATACGCATTGTGTGCGCGCAGTCTCGCAAATTCGGGCGGGTGTTCACTGCCGCCGCAGCGCTTTGGGGTACTTGTTTTTCATCACCCCGCCCGAAGCCTTGCCCAGCCCGAGGGGAAACCCGCCCCGCGCGGCAACGCACCAGCCCTTTACGCCGTCCGCCGCGGCCTCCTCGCCGCGCAGGTACCTTTCCGCATCTTCCTCGTTCAATTCGTTTACGTTGCAAAAATTCTCCCTTCCCGCCGCGAGCGCGAGGGCGTGGGCGGGCTCGAACCTGCCGTTTACGACCTCGCCGAGGCGAATGCCCGCGCGCAGGACTTTGAGCCCCGCCAGCGGGAAAACGCCCTCGGGCGCGAGATAGAGCGCGTTGCCGAAGGAAAGCAGCTCTCCGCGCAGGGGCTCTCTGAAAAATTCCTTTTCAAAGGAATGCCAGAGCGCGGCAGCCTTTTTGTCTGCGGGGGCGTTCTTTCCGAAACGGGCGCGGGGCCGTTCTTCCGTCTGCTTTTCGAAGAGCGCGGCGTAATGCCCCTCCCCGCGGACGCGGTGCGGCCAAAGTTTATGCTCGCGCAAGAGGGTCATGCCGCATTGCTTTGAAAACCACGCGGCGTTCGCCTCGTCTTCCTCCTCGGAAAAGGTGCAGGTGGAATAGACGAGCCTGCCGCCTGCGCGGAGCATTTTTTCCGCGCTCGTCAAAATCTTTTTCTGGCGGTCGGCGCACATGGCGACGTTCGCCTCGCTCCACTCGGCGAGGGCGGCGGGTTCCTTGCGGAACATGCCCTCGCCCGAACAGGGCGCGTCTACGAGGATCTTATCGAAATAATTTTCAAACCGCTCTTCCAACGAAGCGGGATCCGCACATAAAACGACGGCGTTCGCAACGCCCATTCTTTCGACGTTTTCGGAGAGGATCGCCGCGCGGGACGGGATCTTTTCGTTGAGGACGAGCACCCCCCTTCCGCGCATCGCCGCCGCGAGCTGCATTCCCTTGCCGCCCGGGGCGGAGCAGAGATCGAGCACCCGCTCGCCCTCCCCCGCGCCGAGCAGGGGCGCCGTGCACATCGCGCTCGGCTCCTGTACATAAAAAAGCCCCGCGGCAAAGGCGACGCTTTTGCCCGGTTTTTCTTCCTTGATATAAAAGCCGTCTTCCGTCCAGGGGACGGCGCCGTCCGTCTGCAAAATGCCGCGGGAGAGGAAATCCTCCGCGGTGATTTTGAGGGTATTGACCCGCGCCCCGCGCTCGGGCGCGCGATCGAGACATGCAAAATATTCTTCCGCGTCGGGCAGACGGCTGCCGACCCGCGCGGCGTACGCTTGCGGAAGGTTCATTCTTCCTCCGACCACAAAAGGCGCTTGAATTCGGAAAGCTTGTAGATCTCCGCAATGGCGCCCTCTGCATGCAGCTTATGCGCGGCGTCGCGGCGGACGGAATCGTCTCCGTCCTCCTCCACGAACACGTTGCAGCCCGTAAGTTTCAGGGAATACCTGCCGCCCCGCGCGACGATGGCTTTCACGAGCCGTTTCGCAAGGGGCAGATCTTCCTCGATGCTACGGGAGAAGCTGAAACGCCTGCCCTTAAACTCGCGCGACTGCGGCTTGACGCGGTAACCGAACACGAAGTCGTTGAATCTGGCGCGCTTTTCCCCTTTTTCCCGCTTTTCCTTCACCTTTTCGCTGATGTATTTTGCGCGCGCCTGCGAGGAACAATTGGAAAACTGATAATCGTTGATCCTGCCCGGACGAATGCTGCAACGCTCCAAAAGCTCAGAAAGGGTGCACTGCTCCTTTTCGCACATCGCCTGCGCGATCTTCATTGTCGCATAGGCGTCGTCTGCCGCGCAGTGCGGGGTGTACTCCACTTCGAAAATTTCCGTGAGCGCTTCCAAACCCGCCTGACGGTCAAACGTTTTGGTCATCGCCATATAGATGATCTGCGTATCCGCAAAGCGGAAGGAAAAGGACGGCAGTTTATAGCGGCGCGTTTCAAGGCAGAGATACTTAACGTCGTTGACGGCGGCGTGGCCGAATACGAGCTTATCTTCCCCCTCCAAAAGCGACCTGATCTTCGGATAAAAATGCGGGAAGGGCGGGTACTTTTTAAACTCGGCATAATCATACGGAAGGACGATCCCGTCGCCCCCGCGGTCGGTCAGGTGAAACTTGCCGTTGGGATTGATGAGAATGTCCTCTTTTTTGATGATATTGAATTGTTCGTCGCATACGCAATAGCCGAAAACGCAGATCTTTGCCACATTTTTATAGACGCATGCGCATTCGATGTCAAAAAACACGTACTCCATGAAAGCCGACCAGATCTTATGTTAGTTCTTGAATATTATAACATAACGCCGCGGCCATGTAAAGTTATTTGCACTTTCAAGGCTGGTAAAAAAACGACCTGCCGCCCCCTTGCCATAGATTTTAGGCCGTCGGCAAAATCATATAAAAATCCGGGAGATTTGTTTCGATCGCCTTGCTTCTTCTCGGTATTATGTTTAAACAGAAAAAGCGGTATGGATACCCGTTACCGCCTGCCTGTTTTTAGGTAAAACGCTGCTTTATGTGTGACATAGTACTTAAAAATAAGCCGCAAACACAGATTTGCGGCTTATTTTTTATGCGCCTTTGATACGGGCGACATCGGTATTGTCTTTCTTTTCGTCTTTAAGTTCGCGGATCGGGTGAGCCTTTTCCTCAAAGCGGTAATCCCTGCCCGCCTTTTTGATGCTCTTTTCGATGACCATGTGGCTGGCAAGCGAATTTACGTTCCCCTGCACTTCCCTGTTGTAGGAAAAGAAGCGGTGCCTGTCGGGGAGCCTGTCTACCTCTTCGAAGGATTCCGCGTTTCCGGAAAGCCGAACGCTCTTCAACACTTCACGCACATATTCCTTTTGCGGCGTAAATTTGATCAGTTCGGGAAACGCCCCGCCCTCGGGAAAGAGCTGCTGCCAGACTTTGCCGTCGTACTTTTCCAAAAGTTCGCAGGCATAGCGCAGGTGAGAAAGCTCCTCCTCAAAATGCATGAGCCAGACGTCTTTGACGCGGGGATCCTTTTCGTCTTCATAGCAAGACCAGTAGAGATAGCATTCTGTGTATTCGTGCATGACCATGCAGTCGTACATGCTCACGGTGGGATCGGAGAGGCAGCCGTACCCCGTTACGTGCTGTTCCTCGATCATGGCGATCTCGGAATACAGCTTTCTGCCCAGTTCGGAATCATGCTGGTTGGCGATGTTGAGGTAATAGTTCATCGTCTGCTGTTCCGCAGCCGTGATGATCCCCACGTTCAGGCGGGTGGTCGGGTCGTTCAGGAAATTGTTGATATAAAAGCGGACGTCGTCGTACGGGTGGCGGGGCTCGGAAACGGTCGGCCTGCCCGGCATGATCTCGGTATAACTGCCCACGAGCTTTTCCGCATGGATCCCCTTTTCGAAGTTGAGCAGATCTGCATAGCGGTAGAGATGGTCGAAGTCCTCCAAAAGCGCAAAGTCGAGTTGGTGCTTGACGTATTCGTTCTTTTCACGCTGCGCCAAAATCGCGGTGAGATCTACCGCAAGCTGTTCGTAGCCGATGGTATGTTCGAGCGCGCTCTCATTCCTCGGCTTCAAATTCGCGACGCGCTTTTGCTGCTGCTGTTCGCCGCGGCGGATCATCGCCATGGCGCGGCGGACGTCGTTATTCGTGCAATGGCGGGAAAACCGGTGCGTGTTCCAGATCGCCTCGAATTCGGTGCCGTTCATGAGAATGACGCGGACGCGCGTATAGGGGTCGACGGTTTCCTTGTCGTACGGCTTTACGTTGACGCTCTTCCAGTTTTTGTAGATCTTTTCGATGGGTTTGGATTTTTCCTGAAACGGGTTCATGGACATGCCTCCTGTTTTTTTGAAATATTATGCGCGATACGGCGATTTTTTATGCAGAAAATTTGCAATCCGCGCCCGTTTTGTGATAAAATAGAGGGCGCAAAGGAGCAAGAGCGATGATAGCAGTTATAACCGCCATGCAAAACGAAGCGCATGCCCTGCTGCGGCATGCGGAAACGGACAGAGAATATACGCTGTACGGAAAAAAGATATGCGAAGGGTGCGCTTTCGGAAAGCGGTTTGCCCTCATTGCGGCGGGCATAGGAAAATCGAATGCGGCCGCCGCGGCGATGCTCGCGCTCAGCGGGCTGAACGCAAAAACGCTCTTGAATTTCGGGCTGGCGGGCGGCATTTCGCAACAGGCGGACATTGCGGAGGTCTTCCGCATTGTGCGCGCGGTGCAGTACGATTTTGACCTGAGCGAAGTGAACGGCACGCCGAAAGGAACCCTCGACGAATACGATACCCCCTACCTTCCGCTCAAAGACGGGCAAAGCGCCTTCAAAAAAGCGACGCTCGCGACGGGCGACAAACTGACGGCGTCGCTTGCCGACCTGCCCCTTCTGAACGCGCTGGGGGCAGACCTTCGCGACATGGAGGGCGCGGCGATCGCGCACGTGGCCTTTGCCGCGGGCGCGCCGCTGTATGCGTATAAAGCCGTTTCAAACAAGATCGGCGCGGACAGCGTTGCGCAGTACAGGGAATTTACCCGCAGGGCGCTCGAAGCGCTCTCCGACGGCATGGAAAAAATATTCGCGGAGATCGAGCCGTAAAGGACAAGGAGAACACGACATGATAACCCTCGGAGGCGGCTGGGACGAGGTGCTCGCCCCGCTTTTTGAGAGCGAAAATTACAAGAAGATACGCGAATTTCTGAAAGAGGAATATTCGCACCACATCGTTTATCCCGACATGTACGATATATTCAACTGCTTCAAACTGACCCCGTTCGAAGAGGTCAAAGCGGTGATCCTCGGGCAGGATCCGTACCACAACGAAGGGCAGGCGCACGGGTTGTGCTTTTCCGTACAGGAAGGAACGGAGCCGCCCCCTTCCCTCGTAAATATTTTTAAGGAACTCAAAGACGACGTTGGCTGCACGATCCCGAAGTCGGGCGATCTCACGAAATGGGCGAAAGAGGGCGTGCTTTTGCTGAATACCGCCCTTACCGTGCGCGCGCACCGCGCCAACTCGCATAAGGACTGCGGCTGGACGTGGTTTACCGATAGCGTGATCAAAATTCTGAGCGATCGGCGGGATAATCTCGTATTTATCCTATGGGGCGCAAACGCGCGCTCCAAAAAGCCGCTCATAGACAGGAGCCGCCACCTCGTGCTCGAATGCGCGCACCCCTCCCCCCTTTCCGCGTTCAACGGCTTTTTCGGGTGCAGGCATTTTTCCAAAACAAACGAATACCTGGTCTCGCACGGCAAAACGGCGATAAACTGGCAGTTATAGTACCGAGGAAAACCTGCCGTTACAGCGCGGGTGGGCGCAAAAACGCCCCTGCAAGCGATCGCACCCGACGGCGGGGCCGCGCCCGTCGGACGGGATCTTCAATCCATCTCGGATATAAGGAGCTTTTATGAAATACATCGTAGTGCTCGGCGACGGAATGGCCGATTACAAGCTTGACGAACTGGGCGGAAAAACGCCCTTGCAATACGCAAAGAAACCGCACATCGACGCGCTCGCGCGCAAAGCGGAGGTGGGACTGTGCAAGACGGTGCCGGACGGCTTCAAACCGGGCAGCGACGTTGCCAACCTGTCCGTGATGGGCTACGACCCCAAAGACTGTTATACGGGCAGATCGCCGCTGGAAGCCGTTTCCATCGGCATAGAACTTGCCCCGACCGACGTAACGCTCCGCTGCAACCTCGTAACAGTGAGCGACGAAGAACCTTACGAGGAGAAGAGAATGCTCGATTACAGCGCGGGCGAGATCTCCACGGCGGAAGCGGGCGAGCTCATACAATTCCTCAAAACGCATCTCGACACGGAGGATATGACCCTGTATGCGGGCGTGAGCTACCGGCACTGCCTCGTGGTGCATAACGGCAAGACGGGGCACGAACTGACGCCGCCGCACGACATCAGCGGAAAACCCGTAAAAGGGCGCCTGCCCCTCGGGCCGTACGGGGAACGGTACCTTTCGATGATGAAAAGATCGTACGAGCTGCTGAAAGATCACCCCATAAACCGCGCGCGCATCGCCGCGGGAAAGAATCCCGCCAATTCCGTATGGTTTTGGGGAGAAGGCACAAAGCCCGCGCTCGAAAATTTCCGGGAAAAGTTCGGTTTGCAGGGCGGCGTGATCTCGGCGGTAGACCTCGTGAAGGGCATCGGGATCCTCGCGGGCATGCAGGTGATAGACGTTGAAGGCGCGACCGGCAATTACGACACGAATTTTGCGGGCAAGGCGGACGCCGCGCTCGGCGCCCTGCTCGGCGGTCTGGATTTTGTATATATACACATGGAAGCTCCCGACGAATGCGGGCATCAGGGCGATATCGCGCATAAAGTGTATTCGATCGAGCAGATCGACGAAAAGGTGGCGGCGCCCCTCGTGCGCGGGCTGAAAGAGGCGGGAGAACCGTTCAAAATGCTCATCTGCCCCGACCACCCCACGCCCATCGCCGTGCGCACGCACGTTGCCGACCCGATCCCCTACCTGCTCTATTCGAGCGAGGAGGAAAGGAGCAACGGCGCCGAAAGCTACGACGAAGACGCGGCGGCAAAGACGGCCATGTTCATTCCCGCAGGCTGCATGCTGCTGCAAAAGATGCTCAAAAGCTGAACGGCGGTTTTATAAAAAGCAATAAAAAATTTATGCGGCGAAAATATCAATTTTCGCCGCATTTTTGATTGCCAAAACAGTGCAAATGCTGTATAATAATATATGCTTGAATCCCAATGCAGGAGTCGCCTAATGGTATGGCGCCAGCTTCCCAAGCTGGTTCCCGCGGGTTCGATTCCCGTCTCCTGCTCCAACCGCCGCGGCAAACGCCGCGGCTTTTTACTTAAAGGTGAAAAAACATGGAGCTTTGCGATCTGTACGACGAAAACCGTATTCCTACGGGAGAAACCCACGAGCGCGGCGAAAGGCTGCCGCAAGGCAAATACCGCCTTGTGGTGCACGTATGCCTGTTCAACGAGCGGAACGAAATGCTCATTCAGCTGCGCGCGAAAGAAAAACGCGCCTGGCCCGATCTGTGGGACGTCAGCGCGGGCGGCTGCGCGCAATGCGGCGAGGACAGCCGCAGCGCTGCGGTGCGGGAAACGCGCGAAGAGCTCGGTTTGCAGATCGACCTTGCGGGAAAGCGGCCGCACCTCACCTGCAATTTCCCCGGAGGGTTCGACGATATTTACCTTACTCAGATAAGAAGCGACAGCATAAAACGGCTGCGCTTGCAGGCGGACGAGGTGCGCGACGCTCGCTGGGCGAGCGAAAAAGAAATACTCGGCTTGCGCAGCGCGGGGAAATTTATCCCCTATCGGCGCGGCTTTATAGAGCTTCTGTTTTCTATTCGCGAAGGATTCGGGAGCATCTGCGTGTAACTGTGCGGAAACGAATCGCGGTAAGTA
Organism: Candidatus Borkfalkia avistercoris; assembly: GCA_019115995.1. Classification (GTDB taxonomy): domain Bacteria; phylum Bacillota; class Clostridia; order Christensenellales; family Borkfalkiaceae; genus Borkfalkia; species Borkfalkia avistercoris. Next base: position 7,242 of record DXCL01000014.1, on the reverse strand, counting down.
TATTTTATCCGCAAAAGAAAAGGATAAACTGACGATAAAACATCAGGCAAGTGCCGCCGGCTGAGCCGGCGGCACTTGCCAAATAACTGCGGCGACCCGCCCTGCAAGCGGCCGCCGCTGACCGTTAAAAGACCTCCGCCCGGAAACGAAACGGAGGTCTTAATTTTTAACCGTACACTTTACGCGCTGATACTTGCAAGATCTGCGTATCTGCTCGGATAGGTCTTAACGTTCGAATCGTTGTTCAAAAGTTCGATGACCCTGTTCTGAATGTCGCTCGTATAGCTGTCTGCCACCTGACTCTTCAACGTCTGATAGAAGTAGTACGAGAAGGTGCCTTCCGTGTTGCGTTCGCCGTAAACGAAGCCGTTTTCATACACGTTTCCGGCTTTGAGCACCATGGAAACGTAGATCACATGCCAGCCGTAGTCGGTAAGCACGACGTACACCCTGCCGGGATAACCGTTCGTGAGTGCATCTTGCAGCGCTTCCTGCGCGGCATATTCGAACTCAGCCACATAAGTTGTGGAATACCCCTTCGCCGCAATAGAATAGCCGAGGTAAGTATTGAGGCAGCCGGTATCGGTGGAATACGCGAACATCAGATCGTTGAAGGCGGAAAGAGCGGTATAAGACGCGCTTCCCTTTTCCAAAAGATCTGCCGCCGTTGTACCTTCAAGTCCGTTCACCTGGCCTTTATAATAGACCATCTTCGAATAGTCGTATTCGAAATTCGCGGAGCTGCTGATATAATCGTCAGCGCCGTAAGTGTAGAAATTTTCGTCGTAGCTGCCCGTAAGGGAGAGGTCTTCATCGAGATAACTGAGGTATCCGTCGAACTCGTTGAGGAAATCCTTGACGGAAATTTTTTCGGGAACGAGGGTATAAGTGCCGTCCGATTCGGGCGTTACCTCGCCGTGGTAAGGATACTTGCCCGCATAGCGGTCGATCCCGTCTCCGCTCTTGGTGTAGCTGTCTTTAAAGAAGAGGTAAGACGAGAGCGCGGAACCGTCTTTGCCGTAATAGTCGACGCCCTCCTCGTCTGCATCGAAACTGTAATCTTCGGCACCGTTGAACCAGGTGGAGCGCTGATCCTCGCCGAGGATATTTTCCGCCATTTTGCTGCGTTCCGCATAATATTCCGCCGTAGTGCTCTTGCTTTGGATCGCGGAAAGGTACGCCGACTGCATCGTGTTGAACGGGAGCAGCACGTTGTACACAAAACCGTAACCCGCCGACGGGGAATACAGGACGAAAGAGCTGTCGGAAACGCTGTCCATCGTGGTGGTGAAGGAGGAAGACGTGCCCGAATTTGCCGAACTCGTCTGCGTTTGCAGCATCAGATTGTACAGACTTTCGAGGTTAGACTGCTCTTCGTTGTTGCTCATGTTCAGCGAAAGCGTGTCGGCAAATTTGTTGATCATCATCTGCTCGTACTGCGCTTTCAGCTCTACGGTATAATAGTTGAGCGAGTAAATGTCGGAAGGATTTTCGGAATCGTCTTTGAGATAGTTGCGGTTGAGGGAGTTGATGAAGCTGTTGTAAGCCTTTCTCCTCGTGATGGGCGTAGACCCGTCTAACCGCTCGTAATCGCCGAGGTCGGCATCGTAGTTGGAGCCGGTGTAGACCTCGTAATTGAGACTCTTGTCGTCTTTCTGCGGATAATAGTTCGAATCCGTTTCGTTTGCGCCGGTGGGCGCAGCGCGGTCAGAGTCGGAAGAAGACGAATCGCTGCTTTCAGAAGAAATAATGGATTCTTCGTAGGAATCGATGGCGTTGTTGATGGTCAAACGCACCTGATATTCCGCATAGTTCTTTTCCGCGTCGGTCATAAAGTAACCGAGCATGGCGAGCGTCTGCGCATCTCCGGAAAGGCCCTCCGCATTTTTAACGGAAAGATAGCCGCTGACCGACAGCCCGCTTTTTACGCGGATCCCGTCCGTTCCGGCAACGACTTCGTAGCCGTAGTCTTCGAGATTGTTCAAGACCTCCGTGCTCAGACTGTCGCGGTCGACGACCACTTCGCCCTCGCTCAGATAATAAAGCATCGCATACTGCACCATGATCTTGCGGCTGACGAGGTCGGAAACCGACTGTTCGAACGCCTGTGCATAGGTCATGTTCTGGCTGGAAACATAGTTGTAAGCGTAATTGATGAAATAGGCGACGAGGTCGCGCTTGGAAATGCTCTCCGTCGTAACGATATCGTCGAGCGCGCCGGAAACGTCTGCGTCGAGGGAATACTCGCTGCCGAAGATGGTGGCGAACATATCGTTCAGTGAGCTTACGTCTGCTCCGATGTTGACCTCGGCTACAACCTGCTCCATATCCCGCCTGTTGTCCGTTTCGAGGAGCTCGCACCCTGAAAACATGCCGAGCCCGAACACGGCCGCAAGCAGACAGCTTATGATTGTGATCAGCTTTTTCTTCATTGAATCTACTCCGATATACCGTTTAATCGCAATATATATCATTATAGCTTATTTTGCGTATAATTGCAATCGCTTTTTATGAAAAACTCGTTAAAATTTTGCGCACAACGAACTTTTCGGCGCGTACATTACGCGGCTTTGCCGCCGCAGGCATAGCGAAGGAATTTCGTCATGCCGAGCATCACGTCGCGCGCGGACTTTGCGGCGGGAAATTCGATGGCGGGCGCCTTGGTCATGTCCAGACGGACGGAGGAGGAAAAATGCTCCAAGGCGGAGGCGAGCCGCTCGTCTGCCAGGCTGTTCACGGAGGGAAGTTCCAACCTGCCCCCCTTTCCGCTGACGCTGATCTTGCGTACGTTGAACCTTGCCGCGTACGATTTGAGCACGGCGATGACGAGAAGGTTCAGAACCTCCTGCGGCATTTTTCCGTAATTTTCTTCCAGAGAGAGGCAAACGCGCTTGTAATCGTCTACCGTGCGGATCTCGGCGATCTGTTTATAGCAGTCCAGCCGCGAGGCGCTCGCCTCGATATAGCTTTCGGGGATAAAGGCGTCTGCCTTTACGTCGAGGTCGGCGATCGTCTGCTCCTCGCCCGTGAGTTCCTCCTTCAAAAGCTTTGCATACAGTTCGTAACCGACCTTATCCATATGCCCGTGCTGCTCGCGGCCCAGAACGCTGCCCGCGCCGCGGATCTCCAAATCGCGCATGGCGATCTTGAAGCCGGAGCCGAGCTCGGTAAATTCCATGATGGCTTGCAGGCGCTTGCTCGCCGTTTCCGTCATCACCTTTTCCGGCTTGAAAGTGAAATAGGCGTGCGCGAGCGCCGAGCCGCGCCCCACCCTGCCGCGAAGTTGATACAGCTGCGAGATGCCCAGCCTGTCCGCGTCGATGACGATGAGCGTGTTTGCGCGGGGCAGGTCGATGCCGTTTTCGATGATGGTCGTGGAAACGAGTATGTCCGTTTCCCCGCCGTAAAATTTCATGATGGAATTTTCCAGCACGGCTTTATCCATTCTGCCGTGCGCGACGGACAGTTTGCCCTCCGGCACGATCTCGCCGATCTTTGCCGCAAAGGAAAAAATGCTTTCCACGCGGTTATATAATATGAACACCTGCCCGCCGCGGGAAAGTTCCCTGATGCAGGCGTCGCGTATCAGCGTTTCCGTTTCCTCCACCACGTACGTCTGTACGGGCAGGCGTTCCGCGGGCGGCGTTTCTATGGTGCTGATGTCGCGTATCCCCGAGAGCGACATGTGCAGCGTGCGCGGAATGGGCGTGGCGGTCATGGTAAGACAGTCGACGTCGCTCTTCATGTTTTTAATCTTCTCTTTGTGCTCCACGCCGAAGCGCTGTTCCTCGTCTAAGATCAAAAGCCCGAGATCGCGGAACTTTACGTCGTCGGAGAGGAGCCTGTGCGTGCCGATGATGAAATCGATCTCCCCGTTTTTCAGGCGGGCGAGTATCTTGTCCTGCTCGGCGGGGCTTTTAAATCTGTTCAGCACTTCTATATTCACGCCGAAGTCGGCAAAGCGCCGGCACGCCGTTTCAAAATGCTGGCGGCACAAAATGGTGTTCGGGCACATGAGCGCCGCCTGCTTGCCGTTGAGCACGCACAGATATGCCGCGCGGAACGCGACCTCCGTTTTGCCGTAACCGACGTCTCCGCACAGCAGCCGGTCCATCACTTTTGCGGAGCACATGTCCGCCTTGATCTCGGCGATCGAGGAGAGCTGATCGGGCGTTTCTTCGTAAGGGAAGGCGGCTTCGAACTCCTGCATGAGCTCTTCGTACGCGGTGAATACGAAGCCCCGCTTTTGCGCGCGTTCGGCGTACAGCTTTTTGAGGTCGAACGCCATCGCCTTTAACGAAGCTTTGACGCGCTGTTTGACTTTTTCGAATTCCGCGCCGCCGATCTTGGAGAGGGAGGGCGTTTCTTCCCCCATGTAGCGGGAGAGAATGTCCATCTGTTCGACGGGCACGTACAACACGTCTCCCCCGCGGTATTCGAGGGCGATGTATTCCTTTGTGCCGTCCGTCGTTTCGATCTTTTTTGTACCGATGATCTTGCCGACGCCGTGCGTTTCGTGCACGGCAAAATCGCCCACCTCGGGGGAGGTGAACATGTCGTTGCGCTTGCGCCGGATCCGCTTTTTCGCGGGAGACTTGGTATACATATCTCCCGTGCCGATGACGGCGAGTTTGCACTCGTGCAGGATCAGACCTCTGTCCAGCTCTTCATCGAGTACGGCGACCCCTTTGAGCATGGTGAGCTCCGCGGGGCAATCTGTAAAGGAGATCCCCTCGTCGGAGAGCATCTCGCGCATCTTCTGCGCGCGGGAAGAGTTCCCGCAGAACAGCATGACGCGGTAGCCGTTGGTTCGCCAGCTGCGGACGTCTCCCGCGAGGTTCAAAAAGCTGTTCAGATACCTGCCCACGGGCGTGGAATGCATGTTATAGATTTTGAGAGGTTCGAAAAAGAATGTTTTTGACGCGAACGCCTGCAACGCCGCGCATGCCCTGCCTTCGAGCTTTTTTTCAAACTCTTCCCGCGAGAGCAGCTGCCCCTGCGAAAATAAGAAGAGCTCGCCCCCCTGCAACAGGCGGCGGAAGCGCTCGGCGTGCTCCTTGCAGAGGGCGTCGAGCTTGTCGGAAACGAGCTTCGTTTCGTCGAACACATACACGGCGTCGCCGATAAATTCGTCGAAACAGACGGCGTTTTCGAGCACGGGGAGCAGAAAAGACGCGCCGCCGAAGGGCGCGTCGGTTTCCAGCCTTGCGGAAAGCTCGCCCGCGATCGCCGCGGCGCGGTTGTAGGCGGCGGGGTCTTTGAAATCGGAGAGTTCGCCGAAGAGTATCTCTTTTATGCGGCTCCGTTCCCCTCTTTCAAAAAATACGTCCGTCGCGGCGCAGACGGAAAGAGAGCCGACGAGCGGCAGTCGCTCGCCCGTTATAAAATTATACGGCTTGATCTTTTCCACCTCGTCGCCGAAAAAATCGACGCGGGCGGGATTTTCGCAGTTGATCGGAAAAATATCCAAAATGTCGCCGCGCAGGGCGAACGTGCCCTTGGACTCCACCGACGCGGAGCGGACATACCCCATATCGATCAGGCGGGCGGCGAGGGAGGAAAAATCCTGTTCCTGCCCTTCCCGCAGTTCCAGAACGGGAAGCTTTTTCGGAAAGAGCTGCATGAGGCTCTCAATATCCGTAACGATGCGCCGCGCGCCGCGGGAGATCTCATATAAGGCGTTCAGGCGGCGAAACAGCGCTTCCTTGGAGACGGCGTCTTTATATAAGAGCACTTCGTCTTTTGCGGAAAGAAGCGCAGGCGCCTCGCCCGAAAAACCCGCGATCTCCTCCGCCATGCGGGAGGCCGTCTGCGCGTTGTCGCAGACGTAGACCATGCGTTTTTCGAAGCAGGTCGACGCGATCAGGGCGCGGTGCGGCGCAGACACGCCGAAAACCGCCGTCGGCGTGCCGAGGCGTATATCGCTTGCAAGGTCGAGCCAGTCGGCCCCCAGATTGTGCGCGCTGAAAAAGTTTTTCGGCATAGCGGCTCCCTTCCACTCAGTTTTTGTTGAACGCGCTCATGACGTGCTCGATGCCCTCCCCGCGGGCAAAGGCGATCGCCGCATCCGCCGCGGCGGAGCAGGCGTCGGCAAAGAGCGGGTAATCTTCCTTGCGGATATTGGCGAGCACATAGTTGATGATGGGAATGTTGACCTCGGGATCTCTGATTCCCACGCGGATACGCGGGAACTCCTGCGTGCCGATCTCGCCGATGATGCTGCGCATACCGTTGTGCGTGCCCGCGCTGCCCGAAGCGCGAATGCGGAGTTTGCCCTTGGGGAGGTCGAAATCGTCGTAAATGACGATCATGTTTTCGGGCGGCAGCTTATACTTTGCCAAAAGCTGCTTGACCGCCCTGCCGCTCGCGTTCATATAGGTAACGGGACGGGCGAGAATGACCTTTTCCCCGCCGAGGTGCGCCTCGGCGACGGACGCCTCGCATTCCTTTTTTTTGAATTTTACGCCGAGTTTATCTGCGGCCTCCCCCACGGCGAGAAAACCCATGTTGTGGAAGGTCGTTTCGTACTGTTTTTCGGGATTGCCGAGCCCTACGATAAGATACATGTTTTTTACCTCTGCGGCACGATTTTTTACAGAACGCACGAACGCCGCGTTTTTTGCAAAACGCGGCATAAAAAGATTCACAAAATTCTCGGCGAGCTGACGCCTGCGAATTTTCGTGAATTGAGGGGAAACCCGTGCGGCTTTCCCCTCTTTGCGCCCTGTTTAAGGGCACACATATTTTTCAAGGGCGCAAATTCACCCTTTCCGTAAGGCAAAGCGTTGCCAAATAGGGGTGCGCTGCGGAAAATTGCGATTTCCCTTGCGCGAATTAGTATTTGAGTTCACAAAATTCTCGGCGAGCTGACGCCTGCGAATTTTCGTGATTTAAGGGGAAACCCGAACGGTTTTCCCCTCTTTGCGGCACTTTTAAGGGCGCGCAAATTATACAGTGCCGCAAATTCTCCCTTTCCGTAAGCCAAGGGATTGGCAAATTGAGTGAAAAAGCAAAAAGCGTCGTTTTTGCTTTTTCGCAAGATCATTTAAATAATCAACTGCGTTTCCGAAAATCGCACTTTTCGGAATAAGCCCCCAATTTGCCGCGACGAGCGGCTTGCCGAAAAAGAGTGAATGCGAAAATTGCTATAATAGGAAAGCCCTTAAATTAAGGCTTCCAAAAATCGCAACGCGCGTAGCGGTGTGAGATTTTTGGAAATAAGGAGCGGCAAATATATAGGAG
>DXCL01000013.1 GCA_019115995.1 Candidatus Borkfalkia avistercoris | reverse complement strand
ACCTCCGCTCCCATCGCCTGTACCGTAAAGGTGTTCGTTGCCAACTCATATTTCGCCGACAGGCTGCCGAGCTCCGTTTCGCTGCCCAAAAGCCCGCTCAGCAATCCGTCAAGGTCGACCGTCAGATACAGCCCTTCGCCCGTCAGACGGAGTTCTTCTATCACTTCGTCAAAGTTCAGCCCGATGATCGCCGCAACGATCTTTCCCGCGTCAATTTCGATCCCGCTTATTTCGGGCTGTTCCGCGTTCGCCGCCGCGAGGATCGCCTCCACCGCAGACGCGATCTCCTCCGACGTCGCACTCACTTTGATATTGTACGTGCTCAGATACACCGTATCGCCGACATATGTAAACCCGACGGGGATCGAAAGCCCCCCGTACGTTACGGCAATATCCCCCGACACGGCTATGCCCGACGCGGCGTCTACGTTCACGCTGCCGTCGACGGCGAGCCCCATCTCTTCGTTTTTATACGAAACGCCGAGCTCGTATTTTCTGCCTTCCGCGAGGCTCTTCACGCTCTCGATATACGGATACAGATCGACCGCCGTTTCGGGCACGGAAATTTCGGGTTTCTCCGCCGCAAGCGCCGCATGTACGGATATATCCGTTCCCAGCGCTTCGAGATCGGCCTCGATATAGCCGAAAGATACCTCACCTTCCCGTTCCGTAAATCCGAATCGGACGGGGATCTGCATACTGCCCAGATCGAGCGTGCAGGAAAGCGTTACGTTTTCTCCGTCTTTTGCGATCTCGGAATTCATAACGTCTTCCATGAGCGCGTCCGTATCCAGTTGCGATCCGCCGCTCCCGCCCAAAAGGGAAAGTATGTCGGAGACGTTCAGATACCCCTGCATATCCTTGTAATCGAGATAAATTTTATTCTCCGAATACGCAAAGGAGAGAGATCCGAGCCGTCCTTTCAGGGAATTGAAAGACAGCCCGCGCATATCCAAAAGGATCTGAACGGAGAGAGCGGAACCGCCGATCGAAACGTCGGCGTCGAGCGCAACCTCGTCCGTCAGAAAAGAGGCAAAGCCGTAGGTAAGATAATCCGCTGCGGTCAGTTCCTTGTCCCCCGCGCCCGTCGCGGCGGCGTCCGCATAACGGATAAAATACTCCTCGTAATCGGAGACGTCTGCGTCCGCTTCCTCATAAGAATAGGTTATGACAGACGAGCCTTTACAGCTTGCGTCGACCCCCTTGCGGGAGGTATATTCTTCCTTGATGCCGAGGGAATAGATCGTCCAATCGGCGCCGAAGGTAAAAGTGAGCTTAACGGAGGAAAAGACGGGATAATCGTCGAGATCGCCCATCGTAACCATCTGATGTTTATAATAATAGGTAGACTGCTCGCCGTCGAGCGAGGCGGTAAAGGTATAATTGCCGTCCTCCGTCTTTTCTATGGGCGTTACTTCCAAAACGGTTTCTTCGTTGATCACGTAGTCGGAAAATTCGTCCGCCCACAGGCCGTAGCGCTCCTGATACTGCGCCTCGTCCAAAATTTCGCTGGGCTCGCCCGTCGACCATTCCACGTCGCTCCCCGTCCATTCGGAGGAGGGCGTCGCCGCGCCGCGCACGACCACCTTTCCGTCTCCGTAAAAGCGTTGGATCGCCTTGGAGGGGGCGAACGCATTGTTGCTGATACTCACGGAAGAGGTCAGCAAAATGCCGTTTTTATAATCTTTGCTGCCGTAGATGGTCTGCCCCGCCGTGATAAACAGCACGGAAGCCTCTACCTGGCCCAACGTTTCCGAATGATAATATTCGCGCTCTGCCAACCTGCCGATAATGTAGGCGATGTTGTCTATCCCCTCGTACTGATCGGGCAAAGACCCGTCTTTCGGGGGCGTGCGGGAAATACTGAGGCTGTCGGAAGGCGGCGCGATCTCGCTCGCCTTATGATTTCCGCAGGAAAAAAGCAGACACAGCGCCACGGCGATGATAAGCACGATCGCCGCGCAGCACAAAATCAGTTTTTTCTTTTTAAATACCTTTGCTTTCATATTCTTCCGTTGCGGCTTTCGCCGAACTTTTCTGCGATATAATATTTGTCATGATTTCTTATGACAAATGTATTATACCCATCACAAAAAAATTTGTCAACGGATTTGCCGCAAATTTTCCGCGTGCGGAAAATATTTATAAATTTTAACAAAAAACATAAAAAACCGCCGTTTCTTGCGGGCATCGAAAAAGGCCGCGCAAACGGCGCAGCCTTCTTTCCTTATTATTATTCAATCTTGTACGTTTACCGCTCGATATTTGCGGGAGACTCCCCTTCCTTTTCATCATCTTCGAACTGCTCTGCGCTTTCGGAGGGCTCTCTCAGCACGTAGGGCTCCAGCTCCTTGGTCAGGTAGCCGTCGGCAGCCGTTTCCACCGCCTCCGTAAGCTCTTCGAAGGGCTTGAACAATTTATCGAGCTTGTTCTTTTCCTCCGTTTTCTGCTTGCCCGTAAAAAGGGAAACGACGGGCACGATGACAAAGCCGGCGAGCATCGTCCACGCGCCCACATAGATCGACGAGCCGAAGAAATATTTATAAATAAAGGAATCGATAAACGACGCCGGCAGAGACGCCGAGCACAGGGATATGACGAGGGCGGCGATACTCGTTGCCACGCCGAATGCAAAGCACGCCCAGCAGCTCGCCCTGCTCGTTTTTTTCCAGTACAGGCTGAAAAGGTAAGGCGCGAGAAACGCCCCAGCGAGCGCGCCCCAGCTCACACCCATCATCTGGGCGATAAAGGAAAGCCCGTACGCGTCGTATACAATGGCGATGACGGCGCTGATGACGATAAACATAGCGACGAACAGCCTGATCAGAAACATCTGGCTTTTCGGTTTCAAATCTTTTTTGACTCCCTTGATGAGATCGAGCGTGAGCGTAGAACTCGAACTCATGACCAGGGAAGACAGCGTGCTCATCGACGCGGAGACGACCAAAATGAGAACGAGAGCAATGAGCACTACGGGCAGGCTTTCGGAAAGCATTGCCGGAATAATGGAATCATAGCCGGCAGAGGCGTCTTCCATGAACAGTCTGCCGAAGCCGCCGAGGAAGTAGCACCCGCCCGCAACGACGAGCGCAAAAACGGTGGAAATGATCATTCCTTTTTTGATGGCGCCTTCGCTCTTGATGGCGTAAAATTTCTGCACCATCTGCGGCAGCCCCCACGTGCCGAGGCTGGTCAAAATAACGACCATGATCAGCCCGTAAAGATCGGGCCCGAAAAAGGATGTATACGCCCCCTGCATGTCTCCCGAAGAGATCTGCGAAAGCTGCGTGAGCGCTTCCATCAGTCCGCCCCGGCTCATGAGAACGGCAACCACGATGATCACGATACCGAACAGCATGATGATGCCCTGTATAAAATCGTTCCACACGGTAGCCATATATCCGCCGATGAGCACATACACCGCCGTAACCGCCGCCATGATGAGTATGCACACCCAGTACGGAATATCGAACGCCATCGCAAACAGGCTCCCGAGTCCTTTATAGAGGGAGGCCGTGTACGGGATCAAAAAGATGAAAATGATGACGGAAGCCGCGATTTTCAGCTTATCGTCGGAAAAGCGCTTGCCGAAATAATCGGGCATGGTGGCGGAATCGAGCTGCTGCGTCATGACGCGCGTGCGCCGACCCAAGACCGCCCATGCGAGCAGAGATCCGAGCACCGCGTTGCCGATGCCGATCCACGTTGCCGCTATGCCGAAATTCCAGCCGAACTGCCCGGCGTATCCGATAAAAATGACCGCCGAAAAATAAGACGTGCCGTATGCGAACGCGGAGAGCCACGGCCCTACCGACCTGCCCCCCAAAACATACCCGTGCACCGATTTGGCGCTCCTCTGGTTTTTGACCCCGATGAATATCATCACGGCAAAATATACGAGCAATACGATTATGTACAGCGCTACGTCCATTTTTCAGCCCTCTCCCTTTCCGCATCTCCTATGCATACGCAGAATATTTATGCATTTATCAGAATAATTATACAGAATGATGCATATTTTGTCAACAGATTTTCCGAACGAAATATAAGTTCCGCAAAAAATTCCGCGGGGCGCACGTTTTGCGCCCCGCGGAAACCGCAGCTCAGCCGTTTCAGCCGTTCTTCTTAAAATATTTTACCGAAAACGGCGGGAGATAGATGTCGTTCAGATTGCGGATCTCTCCGCTCAGAAGATCGGTACCCTCCGCCTCCTCCACTCGCACGGTCACGTCGGCGTCGGAAATATTGAACGCACAGTAAATGCGATCCGCGCCCTTTTCCCTTTTGAAACACATAAATTTGTTGCTGAGAACGCACTTGTCGTATGTGCCGTATGCCAGAGCAGGCTCGCGCTTTCTGATTTCGTTCAGTTTACGGATAAACGCGGTGAGCTCCGGACTTTTATCCTTGTCTATCTCGTCTATGCAAGGGCGGAGCGCGTCGTCGCCGTTCGCGCCGTGCCCCTTTGCCCCTTCCGCGCCGTATTCGCTGCCGTAGTATACGCACGGTATGCCGGGCATGGAATACAAAATCGCGTACATCGCATAAATTTTTCTTTTGTCCTGCAAGGCGGTGTACGCGCGGGGGACGTCGTGATTGTCTACGAAGGAGAACAAATTTTTACCCGTATACAGGCACCAAGGCTGAGAGCCGAACAGCCTTTCAAGCGAATGCTCGATCTCGAAAAGGTTATCGGAATTGAGCGCGGAAGTAAGACCTTTGTAGCACTCGTAATTCGTGATGGAATCGAGGCGGTCGGGCACGATGTTTTTGGAAAAATTCTGCCCGTGGATCACCTCTCCCATTAAAAAGAAGTCCTGTCTTCTTTCCCGCACTATACGGCGCAGCCACTCGAAGAACCATTCGGGAAGGAGATACGCCACGTCAAGCCGCAAGCCGTCTATGCCGAACTCGTCGATCCAAAACCGCACCGCGCGGGCGATGTAATCGAGCACGGCGTCGTTTTGCAGATTGAGCTTTACAAGCTCCATGTGTCCTTCCCAGCCCTCGTACCAAAAGCCGTCGTTATAATGGGTATTGCCGCCGAAATTGATGTTGAACCAATATTTTTTGTCCGTGTTTTCCCGTTCGCGGCGCACCTCTTCAAAGGCGAAAAAGCGCCTGCCTACGTGATTGAAAACGCCGTCGAGCACGACGCGTATGCCCGCCTCGTGAAACTTTGACACGAGGTCTTTGAAATCTGCATTGTCGCCGAGCCGCCTGTCTACGCTGAAAAAATCCACGGTATCGTAACCGTGGCGCTCGCTTTCAAACAGCGGATTGAACAGCACCGCATTAAAGCCTGCCGCCTTGATCGCGGGAATGTTTTGCTCTATTTTGCCGAAGCGGTGGCGCACCGCGCCGCCGTCGTTCTCCTTTTCCGCACCGCAATACCCGAGCGGATAGATCTGATAAAAAATGCTCTCGTCAAACCACATATTTTGCCCTTCTCCGATGTAAACATTTTGCCGCGAACCACGCGCGGCCATGGTTTATTATAGCATGAAAAGCCGACGCCGTCAATACACGGAAGGAAAAAACGCACCATAAAAAAGGGGATCCAAACAGGATCCCCTTTTTTTATGGCTTACTGAATTGAATTTATGCGTTTTTCGTCCAAACGTAACGCATATTTTCATTCTGATCGGCCGTTTCTGCCGCCGTATATCCGTCTGCCGTAACCGTGATCTCTTCCGCCATGGCTTTGCTGTCGCAATAAATCTGGAAAGCTTCCCCGAACGCGCACGCAGCGTCTACCGTAAGCGATGTATCATTGGTGTTGCTGCCCGTATCCACGTTTACGCCGCCCCAGCCGTTGCCGCTCGTCTGCACGTTGCTGAGGGTCACGGCGGAATCGTTTACGAGAACGCCCACGCCGTCGTTATCTTTCGCGACCACGTTTTCGATGCGCACG
>DXCL01000002.1 GCA_019115995.1 Candidatus Borkfalkia avistercoris | reverse complement strand
ATGCGAAAGCGATACAAGAATATGTAGCAAACCAGTTGAAGACGGACAAGGAAGCAGACCAGTTGAGCATCTTTGACCCGAGAGACCCGTTGACGGGTAGCAAGTAACCAATGCATGGCTGGCAGGCCAACTAAAAAACGCATTTGCGTTACGCCAGTGAACAAGGGCTATGCCCGAAAAATAAAAACCACGTGCGTAGCACGTGGATGATTATTTGGTTTTCCGATTTGGCAATATCCGCCTTTTTTTGGGCGGATATTGTTTTATTTTCACGCGAAAAGAAAGCTTTTTGCACCTTGCGGCGGGCGGTATTTTTCACGGAGCAGAGGTTGCTTTTCTTGTTTTTTTATGATATGATTAACATAACTAAGAGTATGCCCGCATGCTTAGGGGTAATATACGAAAGCTTGAATCCGGTTGCCGAGGAGGTTACTATGAGAAAGAGGTGGTTGTTAGGGCTTTTGGCGCTGTTGTGCCTGACGGCTGTATTCGCCGCGTGCGAAAAGCAGAAGCCCGAATTCGAAGTGTCGTTTATGAACGGCACGGAAAGGGGATACTCCGCAACGGTGGAGGAGGGCGCGGCGCTTCCCACGCCCGAAAACGACCCCGTCAGAGCGGAAACCGACGAATATGTTTATACCTTCAAAGGTTGGAGCCTTACGGAGGGCGGCGAGATCGTTGATCTCGCTTCCGTGACCGCGGTCACGGAAGATATGACCTTTTATGCCGTATTCGACGAGATCCCCAAATACACCGTTAAGTTTGTAGACGGCGTAACGCAGAAACCGATTGCCGAGCAAAAGGTTGTTTTGGGCGGCAGTGCGACCGCGCCCGAGATCCCCGTGCACGAGGGCTACAAATTTGACCGCTGGGACAAAGATTTTTCCGCGATTTCCGGCAGAACTACCGTAACCGCGCTGTACAAAAAGCTTTCTTATACGCTCACCTACGAGGTGCTCGGAACAACGCATGAAAAAAATGTCGAGTTCGGGGGCGATTTTGCGCTCGAAGCTCCCGACGTCGAAGGGCTCACGTTTGTAGACTGGTATATCGACGCCGACGGTAAGCCCGAGCGCCTTACTGACAAATATACGGGCGGCATGCCCGCTTCCGACGTTTCCGTCTATGCGCTTTTTGAAATAGATTGGAAAAGCTTAGGCGTCGGGCTGAACACGCAAAACGCCGTATACGGCGGCAAGGCCTCCGTTACGTTGCCGGGGTATAACGATTTTACTTTTACCTGCAAGTGGACGGACGGTTCTTACGGCGAAGAATATACATATGCGGCGGCGGGCGAGCAGACGGTCGGCGTACAGGTAACGGCAAAATACAAAGACTATATCACCGAGCAAAAGAGCTTCGAGGCGGAGGAGGTAAACGTCGCAAAGGCGGAGCTGTCCGTTACGGTTACCGTAAACAACGCGGAGAGCGGCTCGCTCACCTACGGCACGGCGCCTGAGGTCTCCTTTGCCGCCGAAGGCTGGGTGAATGCGCAGGACGAAGCCGCGCTGAAAGATAAATTCGCGGCGGAATTTTATTTCGATCACGGAACGCCGGAACTTGTTGCGGGCGACAGGCTCGCCGTGGGCGGCTATCAGGTTTACGCCGCGCTCGGCGGGCAGGAGAATTATGTGCTGAAAGTAACGCCCGCGCAGCTTGCCGTAAAGCAAAAAGAGCTCACCCTGCGGGTGGAGATCAAAAACATGACGTACGGGGCAACGGCGGAACCCGTCGTCGTTTCCGATGATTTCGCATACGATGAAGACGTTTCCGACCTCACCGCGGGCACCGTTACCATTTATAACGGCGGGCAGGCAGTGAGCGGCGTTCTGCCCGCGGGCACGTATACCGCGGCGGCGAGCGGCTATAAATCCGCAAATTACAGCGTCAAATATGCGGCGGCAACGGAGTTTACGGTAAACAAGGCGCTTTTGATCGTTACCGTAAAGGCGAAACCGTCTTACGTCTATGCCGATGAGATCGTCCCCGCGCTCGGATACAGCGGTTTTGTGAACGGAGATACGGCGGAAAGCGTTTTCGGTGATACGCCTTACGAATTTGTGTATACAAAGGTGGGCGAGAGCGAGCCGACAAAGGGCATTCTGCCCGTAGGGAAGTATACGGTCAGCGTTGACGGGCTGGAAGCGGATAACTACTCCGTACAGCTCACCGGCAGCTTTTCGGTAGCGCGCAGAGAGATCACGCTTGCCGCGTCCGCCACGCTCAGCGGGGCGTGGTCTAAGAACGATTTTGCGCCTACAAACCTGCCGGGCGGGTTCGCGTTTGCGGGTACGCTTTCCCTGACGGAAGGCGCCTCCGACGAACCTTACACGCTGCAAGGCGTTTTAGACGATGTTGCGCCGTTCGTATGGAGCGAACCCTATAAGATCACCCTTGACGGGGCAGACGTTACGCAGAACTTTGCGATCAACTACAATGTATCCGTCAAAATAGACAATACCGATTTCAGCATAGCACCGATCGAGCCGTTTTCGGCGGCTTATACGGGAGAGGAGATCTCGCTCGGCCACGGCATAACCGTAAACGACGCTCCCGAAGATCTGAAAATCGAATATCGCCTTGCAGACGGCGAATACAGCGAGAGCCTGCCTACGGCGATCAACGCGGGCACATACACCGTGTATTTTAAGCTTTCCGCAAAATATTACGCCGATTACCCGGGGGAGTACATTGCCGAAATAACGCAGGCGCAAAACAAGATCACGCCAAAAGAAGACAACCCCTTTGAAAAGTATACCTATACCGGCCAGCCGCAGACCATAGATTTTGCAGAGCATTTGCAGGCAGACTTCGGCGAAGTCGTGCTCAAAGCGGGGCAAAACAATACCTTTACGGACGCGGGCGCATATCAGTTTGTCGTGTGCGTGGAGGAAACGGAGAATTATCAGGGCAGCGAATATACGGTAAAGGTTACGATCGAAAAGGCGGACTATACCGAAGAGCAGATACCCCAAAACCCGCTCGTGAACGAGGAGCAGGAGGCGCTGCTCGGCGTAAACAAGACCCTTGCAGACGTTACCCTGAAAGAGGGCTTTACCTGGGCAGAGCCTTCCGCAGCGTATGCGGAGGGCGCCAACACCTTTGCGGCGGTCTATTGCGCAGACGAAAAGAATTACAACCCGTATTCGCTGAAAATCAGCTTTACCGCCAGAAAGGAAGTGATCACCCTTACCGTCGACAACAGCAAGCTTACCGCCACGCTCGAATCGCAGGGAGCGAGCTTTAACGCCGCCGAATTTGATCTGTTCGGCGCGCTCACCGCAGTGGGAGAAAACGGAGAAGCGTTCAGCGCCGTTGCATTGAACGAGCTTTGCACCGCCGCGTTCGACGGCGGAGAAAGCACCATCTCCGTGGGCAGTACTTACGTTGTCGTCTTCAACGCAAAAACCAACGCATATTACGAAGCGGTTTTCAATACAGACGATTCCAGCGTGTATGCGCCCTTCAAATTGCGTTCGGTAAAAGTCGGCGAGGAATTTTACACCATAGAAGACGCGCTCGCCGCCGCAGAGAGCGGCACGGTGATCGTGGCGGCGGATACGGCGTTCGCCTCCGCGGAAGCGGTCGCAAAGCTCGGCAATCTTTACACGCAGGAAGGCGGGCATTACACCGTTAAAGAAAATGTTACGCTCTTGGTGCCGTTTGATGAGACCTATTCGACGGATACAAAGGAGGTCATAGAAGGAGATATTTCTTCCGTTACGGCCAAAGGGTACGTCAAGCTGGCAGTTGCAAGCGGAGTCAAACTAACGGTTTTTGGTGATTTGACTGTCAACGCGAAAAGAAATTCACATTCAAATCAGACCTCTGTCGTTTACGGCAGCACATACGGCGAAATGGAAGTATGTGAAAACGCATATATCTATTTAGAGAACGGCTCATGCTTTGAGTCTATCGGGTTTTCATACGGCGCCGGTGAGATAGTGGTCAAGGAAGGCGCTTATGTTTACGAGCCGTTCAATTTGGTCGGCTGGAAGGGGGCAACTATTTCAATGAAAGTTATGAATACGGTTTTCCCCTTGAATCAATACTCTATGAGCAGTTTAGAGGTCAAAACGACTTTTCAATATGGTTCTTTCTATTATACAAAGGCTACGGCGAATGTTACATTGGCGGGAGTGCAGCACATTGACGTGCTTTTCGGGTCAAAGGACAGCAATTCGTTTATCCAGCTCATGGACGAGGAAAGTTATTTCTGCAAATCCGTAAACGCTTCAAACGGAAAAATCCGGTTTGACTTTTATGGAAATATCCAAATCAACAATATGAGCGTTTCCCTGAGCGGAGTTACATTGGATACGGCGAACAAGCAGATACCTATTCCGGGGAATTTTGAGCTCAGCATTTATGGAACAACTACTATTCCAAACGGAGTGCAAGTCAAATTTTTACCGGGCGCACAGCTCAATGTGGAGTCCGGCGCAAATCTTGTTATCAAAAGCGGGGGAGCCGTTTATGCTTATGGTGGCAACGTTACGGAAAAAAGTTACAGCAATGATTTGGCGAAGTGGCAAGACGGTAATAACGGGTTGTCTTATCCGCATGCCAAGATGGCTTCTGCCTACCGCGTTACGCCCGTGCTCGGTTATGATGCAACAACGCATGCGGTTCTGTTGTTGAACGGGAACCTGAAAATCGAAAGCGGGGCTGTCCTTGCCGCAGAGATCAGCGGAGAAAAAGACGGCGCTTTGCTTGAATTGGATTCGGGCGCTTTGCTTGAAAAAGCCGGGCTGAAAGAAGATTACACGAAATACGAAGGATTTTTAGGACTGGGAACCAAAGAAGCATATTTTACGGTGGATTTTGGTTGTTGCCTTAAAGATTCCGATACAACGTTGGAACCGGCTAAATGTTATGCATTCAACGGCGGCGCGTGGAGCATCGCCGCATAAGTATGCGGGCGGAAAATATAAAACAAAAGAGGATAAAATATGACGGAGCAACGGCAGGCGCCGCAGGCGGACGAGATCGTCCGCGTAGACGGCTTGTATAAAAAATACGCAAAAAAGGCGGACTGGGCGGTGGAAAACGTTTCGTTTTCCGTCCGCGCGGGAGAGATCGTAGGCTTGCTCGGGCACAACGGCGCGGGCAAGTCTACCACTCTCCGCTGTCTGGAAGGCATGCTGCCCTTTGAGGGGGGCAGTATTTCCGTCTGCGGAAAAAACATCGTAAAAGAGCCCGTCGCGGCAAAGTCGAACATGGGCTTTGTAACTGACGATCACGCCGTGTTCGTAAAAATGACGGGCATGCAGTACATCGAATTTATGGCGGACATTTACAAAGTGCCCGCCGAAGAGCGCGCGCCGCGCCTTGCCGCGCTCGAAAAGGTGTTCGCCTTAGGAGAGAGCATTCAGAACCTCATCGCCTCCTATTCCCACGGCATGCGGCAGAAAATTTGCATGATGGGCTCGCTCATTCACGAGCCGCGCCTCTGGATATTAGACGAACCGATGACGGGCCTCGACCCGCGCACCATGCGCGCCGTGCAGGATTTTATGATCTCTTACGCAAAAAAAGGGAACGGCATTCTCTTTTCCTCGCACGCGCTCGGCACCGTCGCAAAGCTGTGCGACCGCGTCGTGCTGATCCGCAAGGGCAGGCAGGTCTTGGAGGTGAACGTAAAAGAGATCATGGCGCGCGATCCGCAATTCGATTTCGAGGAGTATTTTTTGCAAAATGAAAGACAGGCTTGATTTTTCCCTCCTCGGCGCGCTTTTGCGCAAACAGCGGCAGGAACGCGCCGCGGGGTTCAAAAAGGGCAGCTTTAACGCCGTGGGCTTTGTCTTCCGCGTGCTCTTAACGCTCGCGCTCATCGCCGTGTTCGTCGTGTTTTTCGGCGAATTTTTGGAAATTTACCTCTCCGTGAAAACGGACGGCGTGCTCGACCCTTCCGCGCGCCTCTACGAAGTGCTGTCCATTGCGTACGCGGTCATTCTCATCGCCATGATCGTCGGCGGCGTTTCGCAGATCAACCGCGCGCTCTTTTCCGCGGACGACATGAAGGTGATGTCCGCTCTGCCCGTCGGCGCCAAAACGCTGTATGTTTCCAAGCTCATCACCATCTACGCGGGGCAGGTCGTGTTCGCGTTGGTCTGTCTGCTTTCCGTAAACCTCACCGCCGCGGCGCACGCGCCGCAGGGCGGCGCGTTTTACGCGTTCACGGCGCTGGCGTGCCTTTTTTTGCCTCTCCTTTCGGTGGGTATCGCCTCCGTTCTCGCGCTCCCGTTCCACGCGCTCAAACTCGCGCTGAAAGATCGCTTTGTGCTGAGCTTTATCCTCGTTACCCTTCTTACGGCGGCGCTCCTTTTCGTATACGCGTGGCTGCTGCAAGGCGTTAAAGAGCTTTTGCTCGGAGACAATCTGCGCTACTTTTTCAATGAAAGGGTCATGAACGCCGTCGCCGCGTTCGTCGCGCGGCTCTATCCCGCCAACCTGATCGCGGGCGTCATGCTGGGCAGAAACGTACTCGTCGGCTCGCTCGTCGTGGCGGCGGTGCTCGTGGCATGCGCGGCGCTATCGCTCTTTTTTATCCGCCTCATTTTAACGCGCGCTTTGCAGTCGCGCGTGTCCGGCGGCGCGCACGCCCCGCGGCGCAAAAGGGGACTTAAAAAACCGCATTCTCCCATGGCTGCGCTCATGAAAAAGGAATTTCTCATGATCTTCCGCACGCCCGATTACATGTTTTCTTACTTCGCGGTGGCGATCGTCGTGCCGCTGATGGTCTATTTTTGCATGTCGGTAGGTTCCTCTCTCGTGGTGCGGCTTATCGCCGTGCAGTGCGATCTGGAACTCGCCGTGTTTCTGAGCCTGCTTTTCGGCTCGCTCGCAAACGTGTTCTGCACGACCAACATCAGCCGAGACGGGCAGATGTTCTACTCCGTCAAGGCGATGCCGGTGGATCATAAAACGGTCGTCTTTTCAAAAGTGCTCCTGTGTTTGGTCGTTACCGCGCTTTCCCAGCTTTTGTGCGCCGCGCTCCTGTGCGTGATGGGGTATCTGAGCGTTTTGAACGCGCTCTTTCTCTTTGCGGTGGGCGTTCTGTTCGGATTTGCGCAGATCTGCGTGGCGACCCGCATCGATTTCGACCACGCAAAATTTTCTTCCGAGCCCGACGGCGAGATCAAGGAATCGGGCAACACGGTCAGCATCATCGTCGTCGCGGGGTTGGCTCTTTCCTTTCTCGTAGGGGGAGCGATCGTTCTGGCGCGCATGTTCTTTGCCCTGCGCGGACTTGCGGAAACGTACGCGTATCTCACGTTCGTCATTGCGGGCGGCGTGGCGCTCCTTTCCGCGGCGGCGGGGTATTTCCTGCTCGTGCACGGCTTGAAATCTCGCTATTATCGTTTCAGCGGAGGTTGGTTATGAGAAAAAACATCATCGCGCTCATGCTCGTTCTGCCGCTCCTGTTTGTATTCGTCGTCTTCTCGTCGGGCAACGCGGCGAGCCTCGGCGTATCCGTTTCCGCGAGCGGCATAGAGATCCTGAACGCCCCCGAGGGCGGGCTCCGCATCGATCTCGCGGAATATGACAACGATTTTCAGGTAGTCGCCGAGGTCTTTCCCGAAAACGCGTCGGATAAGGGCTATTCCTTCCGCGTGGAGGAGGTGGAAGGCTCCGAATTTGCCTCCGTTACCGTCGATGAAGACGGCACCGTCCGCGCGCAGAGCGCGGGTTCCGCGCGCGTCGTCGCCGTGAGCAACGACGGCGCTTATACCGACAGCATGACCGTCATCGTATCTTCCTCTAAACCGTACGACATGCGCGTGTCGCTCTACGATTTCGCGGGAGGGGAAGACCTTTTGACCGAAACGGAGGAGGGGTACGAAGCGACGCTTCCCACCGGCTCCTATCGCTTTGCCACGTCGCTTTCTCCGAGCGGCTTTGCGGGCGCAGAGGTGAAGGTGGAGAGCGGCTTTGCCGTCGTGGAAGGGGATACCGTCATGCTCCCGTTTGCGGGAACGGCAGTCCTCTCGTTCACCGTGGAGGAGGGCGCGTTCGGCGCCATAGAGAAGCGCGTAACGCTGCAAGCCGTCCGCCGGTCGACCGTTTCGGGCATTACGGTGAACGGTGAGGAGGGCGCGACCCTTTCCGTGGAAAGATCGAGCGCTTCCGCTTCGTTTTACGTGCAGGCGGAAAGCGAACCCGTTTTGGAAAGCAACGAAAACATCGCGGAGGCGACCGTTACGCCCGCAGAGGGCGCGGGTGCGGGCTGCTATATCGTCGAGGTCGTCTTTACCGATGCCCGCGCAGACGAATTTACCGCCGTCGTTACAGCGGGCGGCGCACAGACGACCATAACGTTCTCCTTCGGTTCCTTCGCTTTCGACGTGCGCTCCACGCTTCCCGTGCAGGGCGGCAGCGTCATGCTGGAAAGCAGCCCCGTCACTTTTTACGCGGTATCCTCCGTCATGGCGGAAGGAATCACTTATAAGTGGTCGGTTGGGGAATGCGAGGAAGGTCTCAAAGTTTCTCTCTCGCCCTCGGCAGCTTCTTCTTCGTGTGTGGTAACGGCGCTCGGAACGGGCGCGTTCACGCTCGTCGTCGCCGCGTACCGCAACGGCTATTTGTTGGATATTGACCCCGTTACGGCAGAGCTCGAAGTCGTGCGCGAAGTTACGTCCGTGCAGATCGCAAACCGTACGGACGCAGGGCTCGCAAAAATGACCGCGGTCGCCGGCAGAACGTACGGCGAGGACGGCGCCCTGCTCGATTATTCGTATGCGCTCGATATCCGTGCTTACCGCAATACGGAAGAGCTTTCGTCGCCTCTTTCCGATCTGGAATTTTCCGTTTCCGATCCTTCGCTCGCAAAGCTGATCGTGACCGACGCCGCCGTGTTTTTGCAGGCGGTCGGCACGGGCGAAGTCGCAGTTTCCGTCGTCTGGGCGGGCAACGAGTCGTTCGGAAGGACCGTGGCGGCTTCCCTCACGCTCAACGTCGTAGCCGACGGCGTCCTGTGCGATACGAGCGGGGAAGTTTTTGCCGCCGCCGACGCGTCTCTGCCCGTCGTGTTGGGCGCAGACGTCATGCTCGGGGAGGATATCAAAGACGACGAAACCGCTCTTCGCGCGCGGCTCGGCCGCATGAAGTCTACATACAATACCGAGTTCTATGAAAATATGAGCATGAGCTCGGAGGCGTACGTCAATTACGTCATCGAGTTTAAAAACGACGTATACGGCAACGGTTTTTCGCTCAACGCGGAATATTTTACGAACGCGCAGGACGGCACCGGCATGCCGCTCTTATACCGCGGCCCGCTCTATTTTGTCAGCTACGGCGCGTTCGCGTCCGTAGCCGCGCAGGATAACATCGCCTATCTCGTCCGCACCGACGGTGTCACGCTCTACAATGTTACGTTTTTGGGGTGCAGCGATTCCTCTTTGGAGGAAGACGGGCAGTATAAATTGGAAAATCTGAACACCGTCGGCACCGTGCTGGAAGTGAATGCGGATTGCAATATCTTGAACTGCCGCATACGCAACGGCAGAACGGTCGTGCGCGTGTACGGCGGGAACCGCGACGGCGGCAGTTACTTTATAGAAAGCCTTTCGCAGAACAAAGGGTGCGACGAGGAGCGCATAAACGTGCGCATTGAGGGCTGCGTCATTTCGCAGGGCAGGGAATTTCTCCTGAAAGTCGGCGCCAACCGCGCGCTCCGCGCGAATGCCGCAAACGGCGCCGAACCTTCCTTCACCGACGGCAGCGGAATGCCGTATTCCGCACAGACGAACAACTATCTTACGGACGAATATTTTTACGGCATGTACGTTTTGACCGACGTAACGCTCAAAAACAGCGTGCTGGAAACGAGCGGGCTCTTCTCCGTCGGCATGGAAGCGAACTTTTCGGGCATGGTGCTTGCGGAAAACTCCGCGGAGACCGGCATCAATTTTGAGGGCTGGGCAGGTACGGGCGGCACCTCCTTTGCCTCCGTTTTGCGGCTGGAAGGCGATGTGCGCATGTACGACTGGAAAGATATTTCCCTGATAGACAGCAGCACGCTCATCGATTCGCAAATGCCGCAGTTCGACCTCGATATCGGCGGCATGCTCGAATTTGCCATGCATGCCGATCCCGAAAGCTACGGCGATATTCTCGCGTCGTATGAAGGCGATCAGGTCGTGCACGGCGGCATCGCGGTGTACGGCGGCGGCAAGAATTACGCGCGGCTCGATTTCGGCGGCATGAACGGCGAGGTGTCCGATTTTTCCGAATATTTGGTGAACATCTCGATCCTGGCGGATTCGGAGGATTCCGAAATGGCTGCGCAGGGCACCTTTTTGCCTGTGGCGGCGGGCACGCAGGATTTTCGTTTCTACATGTACGGGAGCGGCAGCCAAAACAGTTATGGCAAACAGCTTTCCGACGCCGCCGCGGGCGTCAAATACGAGGGGATAACGCGCGTTTCCGCCTTCTGATCTCTGCGACCGAGGAGTTTTTGTATGCTCGAACAGAAATTGAGCGCCCTGCGCGAAAAGCGGGTGCTCAGATATATGATCGATTTTTTTGAGGGAGACCTGTATCCCGTACTCTATGCGCTGCTGGCGCTCGTATGTTCCTTTACGGGTTTCGAACTCGCGTTCTTTTCCGTTTCGGCGGCGATCGCCGTTTTCACGACGATTTTTTGCCGCGATACGAAGTCGATGTTCGTGCCGCTCGTGCTGGTCATTTACTGCGTGAGCCAGAGGCACACGCCCCAGCCGCCGTATAATTCCGGCTATCTGTACCGCGCTTCCTTTCTGATTGCGGCAGGCTGTCTTTTGGGGATCGTATTTGCCGCTATGATCTTCCGCATGATCGCCTGCAAGGGGACGGGCAATGTGTTCCGCGCCCGTACGAAGCTGCGCTGGGGACTTTTGGCGCTCGCGGCCGCGCTTTTGCTGAACGGCGTCTTTTATGTGGAGTACACTTTTAAGAATCTTCTGTGCGGCGCGGCGCTTGCGCTCTCCTTCGTCTGGTTTTATATCTATTTTTATAACACGCTCGAATGGACGGAAAAAACGGCAGGCTACGTTGCCCGCCTGCTCGTGCTCGCGAGCGCCGTCATTCTGATCCAGCTCGGCAAGGTCTATATTTTCGACGGCGCCGTTTCGGGCGGTTCCATCAACAAGGGCGCGCTCGTTCTCGGCTGGGGAATGAGCAACAATATCGGCGGTATGCTCGCCATGTTCATGCCCGCGCCCTTCTATCTCGCGTACAGGCACCGTTTCGGCGCGGCGTATTATCTGTTCGGGTTCGTCGTCTTTGCGGGAGTCGTTCTTACCCTCAGCAGAACGTCGGTGCTCGTCGCGGCGGTCGCTCTCCTTGCGGGAATGATCATTTTAAGCGTAAAGGGAAGGCACGTCCGTTTTGTGCGCATATGCAACGTTTTGCTCGTCGCGGCGCTCGCCGTGCTTGCCGTGATCTTCTCGGAGCGGCTGGGTCAGCTCTTCCGCCATTATCTGGAACGCGGCTTCGACGATACCGGCCGTTACGAAATTTGGGAAAACGGCGTCAGGAACTTTCTCCGCGCGCCCGTTTTCGGGGTCGGGTTTTTCACGCCCATCGCGCCCGATTGGTCGTACGGCATTGAAAACTGGCTGTTCCCGGATATGTACCACAACACATATGTGCAAATGCTCGCAAGCTGCGGCGTTTTCGGGGTGGCGGCTTACACTTTCCATATCGTGCAGGGGCTTATCCTCGTGTTCAGGCGCCCCACGCCCGAGCGCATCTTTTTCTTTTTCGTCATAGCGATCCTCAGCGGCATGAGCATGGCAGACAATCATCTCTTCCACGTCTTTCCTGCGCTCGTCTATTCGGCGCTGCTCGCCCTCTGCGAAAAAGACGGCGAGGCTGTTTACGGCAAGCCGAAAGAGGATCCGCCTGTTTCCGAAGATGCCGCGCGGCACAGCGGTTCGCCCGCCGAAACAGGGGAGAACGCTTCCGCGGAAAATTCGTCGGAAACAGAAAAGTAAAGAAGGAACAGAAAATACAAAAGGTCCGGAAGGGCATACCTTCCGGGCCTTTTCTGCTATGTGAAAGCTTTACGGCATGTCAACGCAGGCCGACGGGCGTATATACATAGCGCGTACCGTTTTCGTCCGTTACTTTGTCGACGATATATCCCTGAGAATCCTGCCCGTTGCCGATGCGGACGAATACGGATTCCTTGCCGCGATAATTTTCGCGTTCAAAATAAAAGGTTTCACTCTTGCCGTCTTTATAAGAGGTCATTTTGAGCTCTGTTTCGCCGCCCTCCGTTTCGTAGGAAAAAGTGCTGCGTTCCGTCACCTTGCCGTTTTCTCGCAGGGAATATTCATATTCCTGTTCGGTTTCGTTTCCGTCCAGCTCATAGCTCTGTTCAACGTACATATAGCGGTTCTCTCCGAGGTCGACGCGGAACTCCGTCTCGCTTTCCTCTTCGCCGCGTTCGCTCTCGCTGCTGCGCTCGCCGTACACGGCATAATCCGTTCCGTCCACAGCCAAAACGCCGCTGATCGCGTAATCTTCTTCCTGCTCGTCGTCGAAACGATCGTCATCGTCGTCATCGTCGTCGGAGACGGCGAACTGATTATAATACATCGTATACTGATGCGCCGCGCCGCTCATATCGCGGTAGGTGATCGTCATCTTTTCGGAATAGCCCTCGCGTTCGGAATTTTCCACGTTTACGCCGAAGCCGCCGTCGCTTATCAGGCTTTCCACCAATGTCATATAACCGTCCAAGCGGGAAAGATCGTCCGCCTCGCCCGTTTGTGCGGAAGGCTCCGCGGCGGGTTCGCTGTTTTCGGCTGCGGAAACGAACGACATCGCGGAAGCGGCCGTTCCGCCGTCCATGGCGGATATGAGCATTCCCGCGGAAGCCGCGCTGAAACCGTATACCGATTCTGCCGGCGCGGAGCCGTCGGGCATTCCGCCCGATAACGCTTTGTCCCCGGAGGAACAGGCGGATATGCCGAGCGCAAGCGCGAGCGAGGAAGTCAACGCCAATACTGTCAATAATTTTTTCATTTTTTAACTCTCCTTGTCACGTTTTCGGGAGGGAATATCCGGAACTTTTCCCGCCTCACTTATATAACATCTTTTGCGCGGCGTTTTGTTGGAAAAATTTTTATTTTTTTTTGCGGCGCGCATTTTTTGCAGCAATGTCTTGACGGATCGCGCCGTTGCTGTTATTATATAAAAAAATCGATTATAAAAAAATCGATTTGCGCCAACAAAATACGGCGCGCGGATTGTTTATAATATGGACGGAATATGAAAAACGATAAGCTTGACCGAAAAATAGAAGCGCTCCGCGGGGGAGACGGCTCTGCATTCGATTACATCTACGAACATACGCACAGATCGGCATATTTTGCGATTTTGTATATCGTGCGGGATAAGATGTATGCGGAAGATGTGTTGCAGGAAACCTTCGTAAAGGCGATCTCATCTCTGTCGCAATATACGGCGGGCACGAATTTCACCGCGTGGCTT
Source organism: Candidatus Borkfalkia avistercoris (assembly GCA_019115995.1). Taxonomy (GTDB): domain Bacteria; phylum Bacillota; class Clostridia; order Christensenellales; family Borkfalkiaceae; genus Borkfalkia; species Borkfalkia avistercoris. The sequence goes on along the minus strand of DXCL01000002.1, from coordinate 16,422 downwards.
TGCGCGATCGCAAGGTCGCTCGCGCTGAATCATGTCAAAAAACATAAGCGGGAGATCCCCACCGACTTTGAAGCGGAAGCATATAAATTCGGTTCCGCCGAAGCCGCGATCCCGTACATATTCGACCTTGCCGCTCGCGTGTTGACGGAGGAGGAATACCGCATTCTCATGCTGTGTCAGGTTTCCGGGTATAAACGCAGGGAGGTCGCGCAAATGCTCGGCATTCCGATCGGAACGGTTACATGGAAAAATAACGAAGCGCTCAAAAAGCTGAAAAAACAGATGGAAAAGGAGGGCGGCGTATGAAAAACGTAAAAAAGATGCTGTCGGAACAGGCCGATGCCGTCTTGCCCGACAAAAACGTCAAAAGCAAGGTTTTGCGCGAGCTCGGCATGACTGAGCGGGAAACTGCGCTCGCTCCCGCCCACGGCGGCGAAGTGCGCTCTGCCGATAAGCGCAAGATCCTGATCTCCATCGCCGCGGCGATGCTCGCGGTCGCGCTGTTCCTCTGTATATTTCTTCCGATCTTTTTAAGCAGAGAAAAAGGCAACGGCTTTATCGGCAATAAATTTGCGGATATTACCGACGCCGACTCCTTCTATGCGTACGGCGCAGCTTCCGTCGGCTCTCTCCTCGCCTCTGCGGAAAATGTCGGCGGGGCGCAAGCGATGTCTCTGTCTTCCGTCCTCTCCGCCGCGGCAGATACGAAAACGGAGGCGGAGGAAGCGCATATCGAAACGATCAATCGCTATATGGCGCTTGCGGAGGGGCTTTTGAGCGAGGAGAACATCGCGGCGGAGAGCTTGGCGGGCGAATACGGCTACGCGTTCGGCATGGCGGTAAAGCTGGGCGATCTGCTCGGCGGGGGAGCGACGTATCGTCTCTTTTATGATAAAATATTCCGAGGAGGCGGATCGGAAGGGGACGAGCGGGAGGAAAATTATGCGATCAGCGGCATATTGATCGCAGACGGCGCCCGGTATGCCGTGGAGGGCAATTATCAGACGGAGGAGGAAAGCGGCGAAGCGGAGAGCGAACTTTATTTCAAGGCATATACCGACGATACGGGCGAGTCTTACATCGAGGTGGAGCAGGAATATGAAAACGAGAGTGAAGGCGGCGCTTCGGAAACGGAACAAAAATATATATACTCCATCTACGAAAACGGCAGGCTGACCGAGCGTACTACGGCGGAATACGAATCGGAAGAGGGAGAGATCGAATTGCTGCTGCGCATTGAAAAAGACGGCGAGCTGGAAACGCTGCAATTTCAGAGCGGCAGAAAAAACGGCGAAAACGTTTTGTTCGCGAGCGGTACGATCGGCGGCGAGCGTCTCCGCTTTACCGTATATATCCGCGAGGGCAGGTATCATTATGAGTTTTCCGACGGTTCGTCTTCCGATCAGGATCGCTTTGACGACGATGATGAGGACGATGACGACGATGACGATTGAGCGTCCGCCCGCTTTTCGGCGGGGGGAGGTAAAAATAAAAGCGCCGCTTTTGCGGCGCTTTTCGCATGCCTTTTTTCCGTTTGCGCAAAATATGCACGATATCAGCCTTCCTCGTCGTCCGTTCCGTCGCTCGTGGAAACGTCGTAACGGATCTTGTCGTTTTTAGACAGCAGTTCTTTTATAAATTCGTTGTACCATTCGGGCTTGACGACGATCACGGTATAACGCTCGTTCTTAAAATAGAGTACGAGCTTGTTCGTCTTTGTAAAAAGGTGTACCGACTCTATGTCCGCGATCTTGTACGAGCTCTTTATGAAGCCGAACCACAGCACGACCTCCTTATCCGTGATTTTATAAGAAGACCGGATCAGGATCGAAGTCAGCAGCACGATGATGAGCACGGAAACGAGCAGCAGCACCACGTACTGAATGCCGAGCGTTACCGTCTGAAAGCCGATGTTTATCATGCGGTAGACCGTCCAGCCGATGCCCCCGCCCGCCGCTACGGCGATCGCCGCGATCGCCAGAATGAAGATCAATTTCGAAAATCTGAATTTGTAGCTCTTCATGCAAGCCCTCCGTCATTAAAATTGTAACACATAAGCGAGCAAAAAGCAAGAGCATTTCCGAAATTGTTTGTATTTACGCTGCAAGTCGGGCGTGCTTTCAGAGAAATATTCGAGCGATTGATTTTCGCTAACCATTGTATAAGTATTTTTTATCCGTTTGTACCTTCATTTTGCTTGTAAAAAGCACGTAAAAGTTGTAAAATACCTTTGGGTTTTGAGAAGGCTGAAAGTGAGGTGCCTATGATGTTTGACCTCGGTGCGCAATTGCTCGCGTTTAACAGCGAAGAGTTGCAGGAAAAGGTTTTTCCGAAAAATGTAATAAAGATCGGCTCCTTTGCCGTCAACGACAGCGTGATCTCCGGCTTTATCGTCGTCGCGGTCGTGCTGATCGTCGCGCTCATTCTGCGCCTTACCATTATCAGGAAGTGGAAAACGACGCCTACGGGAGGGCAGATGTTCCTCGAATGGCTCGTGAGCTTTTTCGATAAGAGTGCGGACGAGATGACGGAAAATTACAGCGGGCTCATGGGCCCGTACACGCTTGGCGCCGCCGCATACATTTTCTGCGGCGTGCTCATCGAGTTGTTCGGCCTGCGCCCCGCCATTGCTGACGTGTGCGCCTGCCTTTCGCTTGCGCTGTGCTCGTTTATATTCATTCACACGCTCGGGTTTGTGCGGAACAAGCACCGAAGGCTCAAACATTATCTGAATCCGATCAACGTCATCACAGATCTTGCCGTGCCCGTTTCCATGACTTTCCGTCTGTTCGGAAGCATACTGAGCGGCATGGTCATCATGGATCTCATATATATCATCGTGGAAAGCATCTGGTATTTCGGCGTTCCCGTCGTCGTGGCGGCGGCGCTTACCCCGGTATTTACCCTTTTCCACGCCGTGATACAGGCTTACGTTTTCGCGTCGCTCACGCTCACCTTTGTATCGGAGGCGATCGAGCCCGTGCCGCGAAAACAGAAAAAACCGAAAAAGCGAAGGGGCGCAGGGGCGGCAAAAACCGTCTGAGCGCCGCATGATCGGACAACAATATACTGCGGAGGTATGTAAAATATGGAACTCTTAGTTACTATGATGGTCAATTTGCTTGTAGATATGGGCCCCGCGATCGGTGCGGGCCTGGCGGCGCTTACAGGTCTCGGCGCCGGTATCGGTATGGGTATCGCGACGGGTAAGGCGGTAGAGGCGACCGCGCGCCAGCCCGAAGCCGTCGGCAAGATCAGAACGATGCTCCTTTTGGGCCTTGCGTTTGCGGAAACGACGGCGATCTACGGCCTTCTCATCAGTATTCTTTTGATCTTCATGTAATAAAAAATTTTTTTGTGGCAAAGGTGCGCAATGTTTGATATTATTTCGGAAACGATGATCTTATCTGCATTTACGGATATGTTCGACAGGATGGGCATATCCTGGTCGAGCATCGTTCTCCATCTGATAGCGCTGATCATTCTTACGGTGGGGCTGTATTTTCTGCTCTTCAAGCCGGTCAAAAAGATGATCCGCGAGCGGCAGGAAAAAGTCAAAAAGATAGAAAAGGAGAACGCCGACCTCAACGAAGAGGTCAAAGAGCTCAAAAGCAGCTCTGAAAAGGTGCTCTCCGAGGCAAAAAAAGAGGCCGCGGCTATCCATGAGAGCGTCGTAAAGGTCGCCAAGCAGAAGGCGGACGATATTGTGGGAGACGCGAGGGCCAAGGCGAAAGCTCTTATCGACCGTACCGAAACGGAAATGGACGAGGAGCGCAAAAAATTGCAGGCGGATATGGAAAAGCAGGTAGCGGACGTCTCCGTGGCGGTCGCCGAAAAGGTGATCGGCCGCGGCATCACAAAGGAAGACAACCGCCGACTGATAGAGGATTGCCTCAAAGAGTGGAGCGAAAAGGAAAATGTCTAAAAACCGGAATATCGCAAAAATCGTCGTGTCTGAAAAGCCCGACGACGACATCGTGCGCAAGATCGCCGACTTTGTGGAAAAACTGGGGTGCGACGGGGTAAAGTACGTCATCGACCCGGAAATCATCGGCGGCATCGTGATACGCGTCGGCGACAAGGTGTACGACGGCTCCGTCAGAACGAGGCTCGAAACGATCCGCCAAGCACTGTAAAGAGAGTGTAAAATATGTTAGACTTGAACGAAATCGGCCGCAGCCTGAAAGAGAAGATCGCAAAAGTTCCCGAGCGCGACGCAGAGCGCTCTACGGGCAGGATCGTCTATTCGGGCGACGGCATCATAAAAATAGCGGGGCTCCCGAGCGTGCAGTACAACGAACTGCTCGACGTGCGCGGCGGGTACCACGCGCTTGCGTTGAACTTAGAGCACGACGGTATCGGCGCCGTGCTCTTTTCGGGAGAGGATAAGATCCGCTTCGGAGATTACGTATATTCTACGGGAAAAGCGCTGGAAATGAAGGTCGGGGAGGAACTGCTCGGCAGGATCGTCGATCCCTTAGGCGAAGCGCTCGACGGTCTCGGCGAGATCGTTACGGGGAAATCCCGCCCCGTGGAATATCCTGCGCCCGCCATCATGGACAGGGGCAAAGTCAACCGTCCCTTGCAGACAGGTATCCTCGCCATAGACAGCATGATCCCCATCGGCAGAGGGCAACGCGAACTCATCATAGGAGACAGGCAGACGGGTAAGACCGCCATTGCCGTCGATACGATCCTCAACCAGAAGAACGAAAACGTCATCTGTATCTATGTTTCCATCGGGCAGAAAGCTTCTTCCCTCGCGAAAACGGTCAACACGCTGCGTTCGGGCGGGGCGATGGATTACACCTGCGTCGTATGCTCTACGGCAGACGACGCCGTGCCCCTGCAATATATCGCTCCGTACAGCGGCTGTGCCTTGGCGGAGTACTTCATGTATCAGGGGAAAGACGTCCTCATCGTATACGACGATCTTTCCAAACACGCGGTGGCTTACCGCGCCATGAGTCTCTTGTTAAAGAGGCCGGCAGGCCGCGAAGCGTACCCGGGCGACGTGTTTTATCTGCATTCCCGCCTCTTGGAACGCGCGGCAAAGCTTTCTAAGGAAAAGGGCGGCGGTTCCATCACGGCGCTCCCCATCGTGGAAACGCTCGCGGGAGACATTTCCGCCTACATTCCGACCAACGTTATATCCATAACGGACGGGCAGATCTATCTTGAAAGCGAGCTGTTCAACAGCGGCGTGCGGCCCGCGGTCAACGTGGGGCTCTCCGTTTCCCGTGTGGGCGGCAGCGCGCAGAGAAAGGCGGTTCGCCAGATCTCCGGGCAGCTGCGCATCAATCTGGCGCAGTACAGGGAGCTGGCGATCTTCATGCAGTTCGGCTCCGATCTCGACAGCGAAACGCAGAAAACGCTGAGCCGCGGCGCAAAACTGACCGACACGCTCAAACAGCGGCAGTATCTCAATTACTCCGTCAAAGAGATGATCGTGCTCCTGGTCGTCTCTCAGAGCGACCTGATCGACGCGATCCCCGCGAAAAGGGTCTCCGAGTTCAACGAGGGGCTTCTCGATTATTTCCGCATCAACAAGGCGGAGCTTCTCTCGTCGCTCGATCCCGACGCGGCATTGTCCGACGATGCGAGAGCGGGCATTCTTTCCGCCGCGCAGGAGTATATGAAGATCACCTTGGGCGACGAAGGAGGCGGCTCCGATGTCTGATACCGCCGAGATTAAGCACCGTATCAAGAGCGTGAGCGATACCCGCCAGATCACCAAGGCGATGGAGCTCATTTCCGTTGCCAAGGTGCGCAAGGCGATGCAGAAGCAGGCGGTCAATGCGGCATACTTCAACAGCGTCCGCTATACCATCAAAGACATCATGCGCCACAGCACGGATATACGCCATAAATATCTCGTGCACAGGCCGAACAACCGCACGGCATACATCGTTATCGCGGGCGATAAAGGGCTCGCGGGCGCGTTTAACAGCAACGTGCTGAATATGGCGTGGGAGCATATGCAGACCCGCCCCGTGCATTACGTCGTTACGATAGGGCAGATGGCGCGCGCGTTTTTCGAAAACAAACATCAGCCCGTCGACCTTGAATTTACGCACGCAGTCACGAATCCCACTCTGCACGACGCGCGCGGCATCACGCGCGATATCCTCGATCTGTACGACCGCAACCTGATGGACGAGGTCGTCGTCGCATTCACGCATATGTATTCCACCACGGTGCAAAAGCCCGAGCTTGTAAGGCTTTTGCCTATTTCGGAGTCGGATATACCCGAAGAGATCCAGTCTACCTTTACGGGCGAAATACTCTACGACCCTTCTCCGAAGGAGGTTCTGAACGTTCTCGTGCCGCAGTATCTGGTCGGCATGATCTATTCGGTGCTCATTCACTCGTTTGCAAGCGAACACGCGTCGCGCATGCTCGCCATGTCCAACGCGAACAAAAACGCGGACAAGATGCTGGAAACTCTTAACCTCGAATATAACCGTTCCCGTCAGAGCGCGATCACGACCGAGCTTTTGGATCTCGCGTCCGGAAGGTTTGCCGACGGCAGATAGGCTCCGCGTATACAGGTGACAATATGGTAAATCCAGGAAAAATATATCAGATCATTGGCCCGGTCGTAGACGTGCATTTTGAAGGCTCTCTCCCTCCCGTATACGAAAAGCTCGTGGTGGAGGGGCACGAGGTCTCCCTCGAAGTGCTCGCGCACGTGCAGCGCGGCGTTGTGCGTTGTATCGCGATGAACGCGACGGAGGGGCTTTCCCGCGGGCTGACCGTGCTCGATACGGGCGCGCAGATCAGCGTTCCCGTCGGCGAGGGCGTGCTCGGCAGGGTCATGAACGTTTTGGGCGAACCCATCGACAATAAGGGCGAGATCAAAACGGACGCGCATTGGAACATTCACAGAAAGCCCCCCGCATTTTACGACCAAAGCCCTTCCACGGAAGTCTTTGAAACGGGCATCAAGGTCATCGACCTGATCGCCCCGTACAGCAAGGGCGGAAAGATCGGTCTTTTCGGCGGCGCGGGCGTCGGCAAAACGGTGCTCATCATGGAGCTGATCCACAACATCTCCAAGGAGCACGGCGGCTACTCCATCTTTACGGGCGTCGGCGAGCGTTCGAGAGAGGGCAACGACATGATCTCCGACATGGAAGAGTCGGGCGTCATCAAAAACGCCGCTCTGGTCTACGGGCAGATGAACGAACCGCCCGGAAGCCGTATGCGCACCGCTTTCACGGGGCTTACCCTTGCGGAGTATTTCCGCGACGTAAAGCGGCAAGACGTGCTTTTGTTTATCGACAATATCTACCGTTATATCCAGGCGGGCAGCGAGGTCTCCGCGCTATTGGGCAGAATGCCGTCGGCGGTCGGCTATCAGCCCACCCTCGCCACGGAGATGGGGCTTTTGGAGGAGCGCATCGCTTCCACCCGCCGCGGCTCCATCACTTCGATACAGGCAGTTTACGTCCCCGCGGACGACATAACGGATCCTGCGCCCGCGGCGATCTTTTCCCATCTCGACGCGACGACGGTGCTTTCTCGCAAGGTCGTGGAAACGGGCATCTATCCCGCGGTCGATCCGCTCGAATCCAACTCCCGTATCCTCGACCCGCAGATCGTGGGTTACGAGCATTACGACGTGGCAAACCGCGTCATCGCGACCTTGCAAAGGTATAAGGAGCTGCAAGACATCATCGCCATTTTGGGCATGGAGGAGCTTTCCGAAGAGGATAAACAGTCCGTTTACCGCGCTCGAAAGATCCAAAAATTCATGTCGCAGCCCTTCTTCGTGTCCAAGATCTATACGGGGCTGGAAGGGCGCTATGTGCCCTTGCAGGCGACGATCGAGAGTTTCAAAACGATCCTCTCTGGCGAGGTAGACGATCTCCCCGAAAACGCCTTCTTCAACGTGGGAGACATCGACGAGGCAAAGGCGAAGGCCAAGACCATGCGCACGGACGCATAGTACGGTTATTTTTCAGGAAAGGAGGGCGCAATGAATAAGTTTTATTTGGAGATCATCACGCCCGAAAAGGTCTTTTTCCGCGGAGACGTGGAGAGCGTGAATATTCCATCGATCGGCGGCGCGTGCACGATCATGGCGGGGCACCAGCCGATGGTGTTCGCCACGCAGCCGGGCACGATCCGCATCACGGCAGACGGAGAAACGCGCGAGGCCTTTATGAGCGAGGGGTTTATCGAGGTGCGCCCGGACGAGACGATCGCCTTTTCCGAAGCGGTCGAATGGCCGGAAGACATCGACGAGCGCCGCGCGCAGGAAGCCAAAGAGCGCGCCGAAGAGATGGTGCGCCGCAACCGCAGCGCGGCGGAATATCAGCTCAACCGCCTCGCCCTGCAAAGAGCGTTTGCCCGCCTGCGCGTCAAGCACCACGGCAAAGAGATATGATTTTTTGCGCCGCCCCGTTTTCGGGGCGGCGCTTTTGCCGTCAAAATAACGTCTTGACAGATCGACGGGCGCGTGCTATAATATGGAGGAAAGAACGGAGGAGGTGCGGTATGAAGGGATTAAAGCTTTTGCTCGCGGCGATTGCCGTCGGCATATTGGGCGTCGTTTGCGCCCTGTTCGACGGGCTTGCATTGGCGCTTGCGGCGGCAGGGATCAGCGTCGTTCTGATCTTTGCCGGATTTTTGGTGCGCGAGGAGGGGGAAAGAAAGCAAACGGATCGTCCGTCGGGCGAACTTTCCCAACCTCCGTATCGGCAGAGCGGAGAGACCTCCGAACAGGATACAAAGGAAAAGCGGGAAGAATAGCATTTTCCTCCGCCGCACATATCATAGCTTTAAGCTATCAATTTGCATACGATATAAGTATTTGACATGCCGCTCCCGCCCGTTTATAATGATAGGCGGAAGGAAGGAGCGATGAAAAAACTTGTATTTGCGTTGGTTTTTGCCTTGCTGTTTCTTTTTTCGGCGGGCTGTGCGGGTACGAAGAACGTAATTTCGCCCCCGGAAAAGCAGGAAGAACAGACCGGGCAGGAGCAGCCGGAAAACGGAACGGAGGAATATGCCGAAATGATCCGCATAACGATCGGGGAAGCGGTGTATACGGTATCGCTCGCCGATACGGAAGCTGCGCGCGCCTTTGCCGGAAGGCTCCCCGCAGAACTGGAAATGCGCGAGCTCAACGGCAATGAAAAGTATTGCTATCTTTCGGAGGAGCTTCCGTCCGCGCCCGTTCGCGTCGGCAATATACAAGCGGGCGACCTGATGCTGTACGGGTCTTCCTGCATCGTCTTGTTTTACGAGAGCTTTGCAACGCCGTACAGCTATACGCGCATCGGCAAAGCGGAAAACGCGGAGGGCCTTGCGCAGGCGCTCGGGGGCGGCGACGCGCGCGTACGCTTTGAAATAATTTGAACGATCGGAGGTCATTATGATTTACAGGGAGTTTCAGGGGGAAAAGCTTTCGGCGCTCGGCTTCGGCACGATGCGCCTGCCCGTGCTCGGCGGCGATTACTCGAAGATCGACGAAAAAGCCGCGGCGGAAATGTTCGACGCCGCCATAAAAAACGGCGTGAATTACTTTGATACGGCGTGGGGGTATCACGACGGGCAGTCGGAAACGGCTGTCGGCAATATTCTTTCCGCATACCCGCGGGATACATATAACCTCGCCACCAAGTTTCCCGGCTACGATCTTTCCAACATGGATAAAGTAGAGGAGATCTTCGAGCAGCAGCTCAAAAAGTGCCGTACCGATCATTTTGATTTTTACCTTTTCCACAACGTGTGCGAAATGAACATAGACGACTATCTCGACGAGCACCACGGCATCTTTGCGTACCTCAAAAAACAGAGAGAAAGCGGCCGTATCCGTCACCTCGGCTTTTCCGCGCACGGCAGTTACGCCGTCATAGAGCGCTTTCTCGAAAAGTACGGCGAATCTATGGAATTTTGCCAGTTGCAGATAAATTATCTCGACTGGACTTTTCAGGGCGCCAAAGAAAAGGCAGAGCTTCTCGGCCGTTGGAAGATCCCCGTGTGGGTCATGGAGCCGCTGCGCGGCGGCAAGCTCGCGCACCTTCCCGCAGAGGAAGAGAAAAAGCTCAAAGCCATGCGCCCCGATGCGAATATCCCTTCCTGGGCGTTCCGCTTTCTTTTGAACCTGCCCGAAGTAAAGGTCATTTTGTCCGGCATGTCCGATCTTGCGCAGGTGCAAGACAATCTCAATACTTTCCGCGAGGAAAGCCCGCTCACGCGGGAGGAATGGAACGAACTCGTTACCCTTGCGGAGGGCATGTATAAAAAATCCTCGCTTCCGTGCACGGCATGCCGCTATTGCACGAGCCACTGCCCGAAGGGGCTGGATATTCCCGAGCTCATCAAGCTTTACAACGAACACCGCTTTACGGGCGGAGGATTCATCGCGCCGATGGCGCTCGGCGCGCTCCCGAAGGATAAATGGCCGAGCGCGTGCGTAGGCTGCCGCAGCTGCGAAAAGGTGTGCCCGCAGCAGATCAAAATTTCCGAAATGATGAAGGATTTTACCGCGAGGCTGCGCGGCTGAATCAGGCAGGATAAAGGCAAAAAAACGACCCCGTCGGGGAGTGCTTGCAATAAGCCCTCCCCGACGGGGTTTTTATAAAGTTTCAGATGCGATCTGCCTTGGTCAGGGTATTTTGCAGAGGGCGCCCGGCGGCGCCTCGTGCGCGGCGCAGCATCGCCGTTTTGTCGTCTTTGCCCGACAGATTTACTTTTTGTAGATATTGCCGCCCTCGCAGTCTATGGCGACCACGCAGGGGAAGTCTTCTATTTCAAAGCGATATACCGCCTCGCTCAGAAGGTCGGCAAACGCCACGAGTTCGCTCTTTTTTACGGCGTTTCCGTAGAGGGCGCCCGCGCCGCCGATGGCGGCGAAATATACGGCATGGTTTTTTACGATGGCGTTTACCACCTCGCCGCTTCGCTCTCCCTTGCCGATCATTCCCTTTAATCCGAGGTCAAGCAGCCTCGGCGCAAAAGGATCCATGCGCGCGCTCGTGGTGGGGCCGCAGCTGCCGCACGCCTTGCCTTCGGGCGCGGGGCAAGGGCCCGCGTAATAAATGGTTTCACCCTTGAAATCGAAGGGCAGCTTTTCCCCGCGGTCAAGATATTCGCAGATGCGCTTGTGCGCGCAGTCTCTGCCCGTCAGGATCGTGCCCGAAAGGAGCACGCCCTCTCCCGCCTTCAAATTTGAAATCGCCTCGTCTGTGAGAGGCAGTTTTACTCTTTTCATTTTTGTCCGCCGTTTACAAATTTATTTGTCCGCGAGCCGCCTTGCAAGCTCGCGCTTTACCGCTTCGAGATCCGCGTCGCACAGCAGTGGCATGGCCTCTTTAAATGACCGTCTTTGCGCACCGCACGCAGTGGCACTGTATGTTGATCGCCACGGGCAGCCCCGCGATGTGCGTGGGCGCAAGCTCGCAGGAAACGCCGATGGCGGTCGTCTTGCCGCCGAATCCCTGCGCGCCGATGCCCAGTGCGTTTATCCTTTTGAGCGCCGCTTCTTCTATCTCGGCAACGTCTTTTCTCGGATTGCGCGAACCGACTTCGCGCGTGAGCGCTTTTTTGGCGAGCAGGGCGCACGTGTCGAACGTGCCGCCGATGCCCACGCCCACGAAAACGGGCGGGCAGGGCTTGCTCCCCGCAAGCTTTACCGTCTCCTCGATGGCGTCCAGAATGCCGTTCACGCCCTTTGCGGGGGTCAGCATATAGATGCGAGACATGTTTTCGCTGCCGAATCCCTTTGGCAGAAAGGTGAGAGAAATTTTGTCTCCCGCCACGATCTCCGTATGCACGGCGGCGGGCGTATTGTCCGCCGTGTTCACTCGGGTGATCGGGTCGCACACGCTCTTGCGGAAGCGGAAATCCTCATACGCTCTCCGCACGCCGTCGTTTACCGCGTCCGAAAAGAGCTTGCCCTCGACGTGCGCGTCCTGCCCGATCTCGGCAAGGATCACGGCGTAGCCGGTGTCCTGGCACACCGCCATGCTCTCCGCGGCGGCGACCTCTGCGTTTTTCAAAAGGGTGGAGAGGGCAAATTTCGCGCTCTCTCCGCTCTCTTCCCGTTCCGCTTTTTCAAGCGCGGCTTTGCAGGAGGGGATCAGGTTCAGGCACGCCTCTTTTGCAAGGCGGTACACGGCGTTTTCTATTTCTTCGGAAGGTATGTTTCTCATTTCGTTTTACCTCTGCGGCAAGCGCGCTATGCGCCGCTTTTGCCGCCTTCTATTATAGCAGAAATTTTGAAAAATGGAAAGATTTTTATTTACTTAAAATCCGATTTGCTATATAATATTCGGTATGGAACCGGCAAACAAAAACAATTCGCAGAACAACGGAAGGGGCGGCTGGCTTCTGATGCAGCCCCGCAAGGCGGTGAGCGGCTACATTTACTCCGCCGCCATCGTGCTCATGCTTGTCATGAGCCTCCTGTTTTCGTTCACGATTACGGCGATCCTCTCCGCCGCGGGGACCGATCTGGAAACGATACAGGAAACGGACTGGTACAAATATCTCTCCTACGGGCTGTATCAGGCGGCGTATATCGTCATAGTGCTCGCCTTTACCTTCCTTTATAAGCAAAAGCCGCGCGAATACGGCTACCGCAAAACGCACTGGAAATATTTTGTGTTTGCGGCTTTGCTGGCGTTCGGCCTGCTGTTCAGCCTGAACTGGGTCAACGGCATGTTCGTCCGCCTGCTCTCGCTTATCGGCTACAACGCGCCGGAGTCTTCTCTGCCATCGCTTGCGGGGGGCGGCATTGCGGGCGTGCTCGTCGTGGTGGCGCTCCTGCCCGCTTTTTTGGAGGAAACCATCTTCCGCGGCATTATTTTAGACGGCATCAAAGACGTCGGCACCGTCGCCGCATGCCTTTTGGGAGGGCTCTTGTTCTCCATCTTTCATCAGAGCCCCGCGCAGACGGTCTATCAATTTATCTGCGGGGCGGTGTTCACGCTCGTAACGATCCGTGCAGACTCCGTCTGGCCCGCGATATTCATGCACTTTGCGAACAACGCCGTCATTATTTTCGACGCAAAATACGGCTTTATCACGAATATGAGCGGCGGCGCGTACATCGCGGTCTGTATCGTTTCCGCGGCGGCGCTTCTGGGCACGCTCGCGTACCTTATCTTTTTCGACAAGAGGGGTAACCGCAAAAAAGAGGGCGCGATCAGGCCGTTTATCCTTTCCGCGCTCGTCGGCATCGTCGCCGCGGGCGTCATGTGGATCGCCGCCCTTATTTCGGGCATCACGGGGTAGTGCGATGCAGAAGATCAACATCGTCTGCGTCGGGAAGTTGAAGGAGAAATTTTTTTCGGACGCGGTGAACGAATATCTCAAAAGGCTTTCCCGCTTCGCGTCCGTTACCGTTCGCGAACTTGCGGAAAAGAGAACGCTCCGCGAGGAGGCGGAAAACATATTAAAAGAGCTGCGCGGCGCGTGCGTCGTGCTCGCGGTGGAGGGCAAAAAGCTTTCCAGCGAAACGTTTGCCGAAAAAATGAAGCGTTTTGCGGACGAGGGGAAAGAAGTTACGTTCGTCATCGGCTCCTCGTGCGGGCTTTCGGAGAGCGTAAAGGCGCGCGCCGACCTGCTCTTGTCCTTTTCGGATATGACTTTCCCGCACCAGCTCATGCGGGTGATCTTGTGCGAACAGATCTACCGCGCCTTTATGATCAACGGCGGCGGAGAGTATCATAAGTAAACCGCCCTTCGCGTACAAACGCAGGCTTTGCTCCGTATAATAAAGTATGGACGCGGTGGAAAAGGTATATCGTTTTTACGAGAGCTGGCGGGGCGAAAAATTTGTATACGGCAAAAGCGCCTGCGGCGCGCCGCTCGTCGGTTTTTTCGTCGGACAACGGGAATATCCCGTTTTGCTCTTTCAGTACGCGATGCATGCGCGCGAATGGATCACGGCGCTCCTCGCGCTCGAACACATAAAACGCGGCATGCCGCGCGGCGGCGGGTATTTTCTGCCCCTCGTCAATCCGGACGGCGCCGCGCTTTCCCTCCGCTCGCGCGCTCTGTCCCTTTGGAAAGCGAACGCGGAGGGGGTCGACCTCAACGTGAATTTTCCCGCGGGGTGGGGTACGGGCAGGGCGAACGTTTTTTCGCCCGCGCCGCAGAATTATGTGGGGGCTTATCCCCTGTGCGCGCCGGAATCGCGCGCGCTGGCGCGCTTTACCCTCCGCGCCCGCCCCGCCGCAACGGTCAGTTACCACACGAAGGGCGGCGAAATTTACTGGGAATTCGGGCAAAAGGGTGAAGCGCTCTGCCGAGACGAAAAACTCGCCGCGGCGCTCGCGGACGAAACGGGTTATGCGGCAAGGCGCATAACGGGCAGCGCGGGCGGCTATAAAGATTGGTGCATACGTGCGCTCGGTATACCCGCCTTTACCGTCGAGGCGGGCAGCGACGCGTTCTCTCACCCGCTCGGGGAAGACTGCCTCCCCGCGCTGGTGCGCGAAAATATCGGCGTGCCCGAACGCCTTGCGGAGGAGCTTTGCAAATGGAAGACAAGGTAAAATTCATGCGCGCCGCCATCGCGCGCGCAAAGAGAGGCCAAAAGCAGGGCGAGGTGCCCGTCGGCGCGGTGGTCGTGGCGGACGGGAAGATCGTATCCTCCGGCTACAACCGCAGGAGCAGAACGCAGACGGCGATCTCCCACGCGGAGATCTACGCCATAGACCGCGCCTGCAAAAAATTCAAAAGCTGGCGACTGCCCGAGTGCGACCTGTACGTTACCCTCGAACCCTGCCCGATGTGCATGGGGGCGGCGCTGAACGCGCGCATAAGGAAGATATATTTCGGCGCGTACGAGCAGAAAGGGCGCTCGATGACGAAAGAGCTTGCCGAAAGCAACCTTCTCAATCATACGGTAGAAGTGGAGGGCGGCGTTTTGGAAGAGGAGTGCTCCGCCATGCTGAGCGGTTTTTTCCGCAGCATGCGCGAGAGAACAAAGGGCGAGCCGTTATAATGCGGCGGCATTTTTCGCGCAGGCGGGAAATGCGCGGCGCGGCCGTGGAGAGGTGCCCGCCGCGGGCGCCCGCTAAATTTTTATCGGGCAAAATACGATTGCACCGCTTTTTTGGTTGACTATGCGGGGCAAAATCCGTAAAATAATAATACAGGCTCCGATGAGGCAAATCTCGGGGCAAGGCGCCCGGCGGAACGCGGATAGGTGAACGTTTCGGGCGCAGGGGGAGCGGCAAAACAAAAAAGTTTTGCGCGGCTTTTACAACGAAAAGCCGTTATCTGTATCTGTAATCCATCGGCGGCTCGTCGGGCCGACCGGTTTAATTGCGTATCGGAGGTACATATGATAACACACGGCAACGAGATCAAGCTTTTCGCGGGCAATTCCAACCGCCCCTTGGCGGAGGCGATCGCGAAAAAATTGAACACCGAGCTCGGCGGGGTAGAGGTCGGCCGTTTTTCCGACGGGGAAACGGCTGTGCACATCGACGAAACCGTCCGCGGCAGAGACCTTTTCATCATTCAGTCTACGTCCGCGCCCGTCAACGACAATCTGATGGAGCTTCTGATCCTCATCGACGCCGCCCGCCGCGCGAGCGCGGGGCGCATCACGGCGGTCATGCCCTATTTCGGCTATGCCCGTCAGGACAGAAAGGCGCGTTCGCGCGACCCCATCACGGCAAAGCTCGTCGCCGACCTTATCACCGCGGCAGGGGCGGACAGGGTGCTTACCATGGACTTGCACGCCGCGCAGATCCAGGGATTTTTCAATATCCCGCTCGATCACCTGCTCGGCGGGCCCACTTTATATAATTATTTCAGATCCAAAAAGATCGTCGACGAAAATTTTGTCGTCGTCTCTCCCGACATCGGCTCGGTCACCCGCGCGCGCAACGTCGCCATGAAGCTCAACTGCCAGATGGCGATCATCGACAAGCGCCGCCCCAAGGCGAACGTCATGGAGGTCATGAACATCATCGGCGACATCGAGGGCAAAAAGTGCCTCATGATCGACGACATGATCGACACCGCCGGCACCATCTGCCAGGGCGCGCAGGCGCTCATGGACCACGGTGCGAAGGAAGTATACGCGGGCTGTACGCACGCTGTGTTCAGCGGTCCCGCGATGGAGCGCCTCGAAAAGGCCCCCATCAAAGAGCTGGTCGTGCTCAACACCATCGACCTCCCGCCCGAAAAGAGGTTGGATAAGATCACCGTCATTTCCGTTGCAGACATCTTTGCCGCGGCGATCGAAAACGTCTACCTCGACAAGCCGATGTCGAAGATTTACGACTAAATTATTCACGCGTTTCTCGTGCAAAGGGGATTCACACTTTTCTCGCGCAAAGGCGCTGCGAATAGTGCCGCCGATTTTGCGAAGCGACCGCTCGCGGTCATTTATGCAAAATCGGCTAAACTGATGCGACAACTTTGTTGTCGCTAAAGTCGTGATCTGAG
>DXCL01000012.1 GCA_019115995.1 Candidatus Borkfalkia avistercoris | reverse complement strand
GCCTTTATAAACTTTGACCGATCCCGTTTAAAGAAAACATTTCGGCAGATCCGAAAAACGATTTTGCGTTTCCTTTTGACGGCAGCAGACAGCACCGGAAAAAGATTTCTCCGAAAAAAGCGGCGCTATGTCTGTACCGTATATTCAGAAGACAGGCGATAAAGCGACCATGTACGCGTCGTAACAAACCGATACACCTCACCCGGATAATAGGTCTGTTCGTATACGAGTTCATATTCGGGAAGCCCGCGCAGCTTTTCGCGCCCGATATCTTTATATGTAACGACGTAGCGCACGCCGTGCTTTTCCAAAAGTTCGAATTGTTTTTCCGTCATTTCCTCCGTCGCCACGTTGAGCGCCGCAAAGTAACGAACGGGCGGCGCCGCGCCGACGGCTCGGTAAATGCCGCCGTCTAATCCCGCAAAATTGAGGAGCGTGATCTCCTCGCCGCGGTTTTCCGCGTCTTCGCGGATATATTCGGCTATGGTCAGCTGCGGAAACATTGCGTCTTTTCCTCCGGCAGAAAAGGTGTTGCCGCTCACGGCAAAGCACCCCGCCCCGCACAGTACGACGGCGAGCGCCAAAGCCGCCGCAGACATGAGCTTTTTGCGTTTAACGCACGAAACGTCTCCCTCTTCCGAGAGGGAGACGGAGGGGTCCTCCGTTCCTTTGACGCGGGCAGCAAAGCGCGCGCACGGCAACGCGAATACCGCCGCAAATACGGAAAGCGGCAGACAATAGTAATAATAGATCTTGCTGCCGATATAAACGCCGAGCGCGAGCGCTCCGAACATTGACCAGACTGCGGCGACGAACCACCCGTTTAAGCCGACAGCCTTGCGGCGAACCGTGGCATAGATCATACCCGCCCAAGCGGGCGCCGTGAAAAACACATTGCATGCGAGATCGCGGAAAAACGATCCCAACCGATCGAATACGGCGTCTGCCACGCCGCTGTCTGCCCTGCCCGCATAAAGGAAAATATTGTCTGAAATATAGACGGAGAGCCAATCCCCGACCGCCCCGTTCACTCCGAAATAAATAAACCACGGGAGCGCGGCAACGGCAAAGCCCGCTATAAAGAGCGCCGCGGCAATAAAAAGCTGCTTTATAAAACCGCGCCTGCAATAGAATACGATGAGAACGACCGCCCATGCCGCATACAATCCCACCAGGGTAAACTTGATCCAGAACACACAGCCCGCGCAACCCCCCTGCACGGCGACGGCGCCGCAGGGCATCGGAGCGGACGGCTCTTTGACAAAATACCGCAGGCACACATAGACGGCTCCCATAAAGAAGGGAAGGCAAAGCTCCTCCGCCGAGCCGCCCTTGGCAAAGGCAAAGGAACCAAAAACGGCAAACGCCGCCACAGGAATTATCCAAAGAGCCTTACTTTCCGTAAACAGCCGCAACGTTTTGTAAAACAGCCAAAGAAAGCACGCGCCCGCGATCCATTCGAGCAACCACGCGCCCAGATAAGACGAGGGAAACGCGAGATCCGCCAGCCCGTATAAAAAATATAACAGCGGGCCTTTCTGTTCATACAGATCTCTGTACGGCACAAGCCCGTGGAACATGCCTCTGCCCACGGTATAAAAACAATTTATATCCAGCCAATCGTTCATCGGATATAAAAACGAGTTCATCGAACATATACTGACACCGATGAAAGCCGTAATAATGCAAAGCAAAACCGCGGCGGGAATGCGCAGATGTCTGCGCGACTGTTGAATCTGGTCCATACGATCCTTCTTTTGTTCCGAAAATTTTGGTAAACCGTATCTTTTATGCCTTTGTTTTCGATTTTTTAGCCGAAACCGCCCATACCGCCGTGAGCGCGGCGGCCGCGGCAACGCCGACAAGGGAGAGCACCGCGCCCTCTTTCAGCCACGGCGTTTCGTATTCCAACGAAACTTCATGCTCACCCGCGGAAAGTTCGATCGCCATAAAGCCGGAATTTGCGCGCAGGAGCGGCGCTTCTTTGCCGTCTGCAAACGCCGTCCAGCCTTCGTCGTACGGGACGGACAGGAACAGCCAGCCCGCCGTATCCGATGCAATATCGCCGGAAAGGACGTTCCCGTCCCATGCGATATTTTCCATATGCGCCGCCGTTTGCAGCTTTTCCGCCGCCGTACGGTACGCGGCGGCGTCGTAGCCCAGCGCTTCGACAGAATCAAAGGAGATTTGCCTCCCCTGTATAAGGGAAAGCGTTACCGTTATTTCGTCTTCCTCGCAAACGCCTAAAAAGATGCAGGCGTCGCGGTCGGCACTGTACATATTCGAGCCGTATTCGGTAAACCGTACGGTACGCGTTTTGTTACCGCCGGAAACGGAAAATCCCGTCGTCTCCCTGACCTCGGAAGCCCCGTTCAGCCTGATATATACCTCTTTGCCCGCACAGCCGGAAACGGTGAGCGTAACTGTGTCTTTCCCTTTAAGAACAAAGTTTTTTGCGTTGCCCTCGGAGAACGCCAAGGGCAACGACAGGAGACCTCCTGTCGGAACGGACGAAAGAGTGCCTTCGCCCTCTACCGCCATTGCCGAGAGCATGGCGTGCTGTTTAAGAACGGGGTCGAGGGAGTTATAATATTCTTCTGAAACGGTGTTTTCGTACATAAAGCCGAAGGGGATATAATTTTCGTTTTCGTACAGATTTTCCCGCCCTTCCAGTTTATGAAAACCGTAGCCGCCGCTTGTACCGTAATAATATTTGACGGAAAGCAGGCTTTGCAGCGCGGGGCGATCGTCAAGGCCGCTCATGCCGAGGTTGCGCGGCGGGTTGTAAACCTGATTTTCCGCAAGAAAACCATATACCGCGTCGGCATTCATCGAGTTATACAGCACCGTGCCCATATACTTGTTATTTACGCTGCGGTTGGTAAAACTGCCCCACCAGGTATCCGCCGCCTGCACGTCGGTACGGAAAAACTCCGTCTCGTTCTGCGCGGAAACATACGCCTCGTCCGCCGAATACAGCCCGCGATACACTGCCGCGCCGCCATGCTGCGCGGAATAGCCGACATAGTAACAAAAAGCGAGAACGAGCGCGAGCGGCACCGACAGAACGGAAAGCACGGACGGCTTCGCAAGGGCGCGCGCCGCGCGGTTATCCAGGATCTTGGGGGAAACGGCGACTCCGTCGGCGGGCTTGTCCGCAAGAAAAGATCTCGGCAAAAACGCCCATACGACGACGCCGAGCACCGCGAGCAAAGCGGCGCACATCAGCGCGATGAGCGCCCCTTTTACCCCCGAAGAAAGGGAGCTCTGCGCGCATGCCGCAATGCCGTACGCGCCGCCGAAAAGGGCGACGAGCCCGAAATAAACGCAAAGCGCTTTGGCGAGCTTGCGCCGTTCGGGAACGGAATATTCCCGCTCCTCCCATTCCTTCGATTGCAGTGCCAGCATGGAAAAAATGCAGAAAGACAAAATATAAGACCAACGGTTGTTGCTGTAATTAAAGATGTTCATGAAGTAGCCGAACAGCGGGATCAGAAAGCCCGCCGTCAGCGCCACGGTGCACACCTTATAAGCAAAAGTACGCCCGCGCGCAAACAGCACGGCGCCTATCGCCAGAACGAGCAAAAAGAGATTCATGCACAGCGCGGCATAGTTTGTGCCGACCGTCGGCGCGACAAAAGAGAGGAGTTCGAGGAGCAGGTTTTTCAGGTCAAACCAATCCAGCCCCTTAGACCCGCCGCGCGCGGCGTGCAGATAGGCATACGCGCTCGGCAAAAGCACAAACCCCGCGGCAAAGATCGCCGCAAGATAAAACGCCGCGACGCGCCACAGAGAGGGAATCAGCGTGCGGAGATAGGGCTTTTGCTCTTCTTTGCAGATCTCGGCGTGATACAGAAACGCGTAAAGCACCACAAATACCGAGTTGAAAAAGAACATATAAAAGGAATTGATCAGGCACAGAAAGGAAAAACCCAAAAAAACGAAGGGATTTTTTCTGCGATAGACCTGTTCGAGCCCCATGATCATGAGGGGAAGATAGATCGCGCCCGAGGTGAGATTGAGATGGCGGACAAACGTATATAAGATATATCCGCAAAGCATATACAGCAGGGAAAATATGACCGCGTACCCGCCCTGCACCCTGCGGTAGCGCAGGTAGGCAAACATTGCCGCGCCCGCCGCAAAAAATTTTAAGACCATGATCACGTCGTAAACCCATACGACGTCGAACGGCAGAATAAACACGAACACGTTAAAGGGGTCGAAGAGAGACATGAAACTCATTGCCGACATAAAATCCATGCCGAGCCCCAAACGGAAATCGTAGCTTCCCACCGCTTTCAGCCACCCGACCTCGCGCAGATACGCCAGAAAAGACAGATGCTGCGTTGCCCCGTCTGCCGCCTGCGACGCCCATATAAGATGGTGCCCCCGCACGATAAACGGGAGCAAAAGCACAAAAAGCGCGATTGCTGCGGCCGCAAAAAAATACAGCCACAGCTTCGCGCCTCTCTTTTCATTCAGTTTTTTCAATACAGCCGAACAACGCACCTGCCTACTCCCCCTTCGGCCGAGTTTGCTCCGTTTCCTTTTCTATATAAAGCGCTCTGCCCCGCACCTGCAAGAATATCTTTTTGACGTATTCGCCCAACACGAATATGCCGAAAAACAACGCGGAAACACAAAAGAACAGGATCGGCAACAGGATAAACAGGAAATTAACGTATTGCCCCGTAGCCGCGAGCACGATATCCGCGATCACAAACCCGATGCACGCCAAAAAGAACAATGCAAAGAACACGAGATTGATCTTCAAAAGAGCGGGCGTCGCGCTTTCGATCCCGCCGACCGCATATTTCGTCAGCTTTTTAAAGCTCCACTTCGTTTGCCCTTTCGCGCGTTCTATATTTTCGTAATCCAGCCACTTTGTTTTAAACCCTACCCAGCTGAACAGTTCCTTGCTGAAACGTTCGCGCTCCGGCAAAGACAGGATCGCGTCCGTCATGCGGCGGGTCATCATGCGAAAATCGCGCGCGCCGTCCATGATCTCCGTATCCGTCATCTTATTGATGAGCTTGTAGAACAGCCTTGCAAAGGCGCTGCGCACCTTCGGCTCGTTTTTGCGCGTGGTGCGGCGGCTCGCAACGCAGTCGTAATCCTCTCCGGAGGTCAATATTTCATACATTTTCGGCAACAGATCGGGAGGGTCTTGCAGGTCTGCGTCCATTACGGAAACAAAATCGCCCGTCGTATGTTTCAGCCCGGCATACAAGCCCGCTTCTTTGCCGAAATTGCGGGAAAAAGAAACATATTTTACACGCTTGTCTTTGGCGGAAAGCTCGCGCAAAATGCGCAGCGTGCCGTCCGTGCTGCCGTCGTCCACAAAAACGAATTCCGTTTCTATCGGCATTTGCGCCACGACCTCGCCCGTCTTTTCATAAAAAAGCGGCAGGCACTCTTCCTCATTATAGCAAGGAACCACGATGCTCAGTTTTTTCATATAATCTCCTCTTTGTGTAACATACCTTCTTAAACTTCTTCCCCGTTTCCGCTTTCGGGCAGCTTCTCCGTTTTCCCCTCTTTTTTTGCCTTTTTGAACAAAAGCAGTTTTTTGGATACGTAGTTGTATACCATCACGACCGCCGTGAGAATGATCTTTACGATCCATTCGTTGATGTGCAGAAGATCGTAACCGATATACATGCCCAAAAGGTGTATCCCCAACCCGATCGCGGACAAGACCGCAAAAACGGTAAATCCGAAAACGCTTTTGCTCTTTCCCTTTTCCTCGAAAACGAACAGAACGGACAAAAAGTAGTTCACGAACAACCCGAGTATAAAGCCCGCGCCCGTTCCGACGACCGTGGCGAGCGTGGAGGGCTCTCCCCCGCCGATCCACACGTTATAAAAATGCGGATAAAGCTCCGGCTCGAACAGATAGAGCACGACGCCCATGACCGCCATATCCACCACCGTGGCGAGCCCGCCCACGATGCAAAAGCGCACGATCTCCATGAGAAGCGGGTGCTTTTCGTTCCATTTTTTTAAAAATCTCATTCGTTTTATCCTCCGAACGCACGGAACCCGTTTTTACTGTCCGTTTTCGTTCAGCCCGTACCTGAAATTGTCTGCAATGGACTGCATCAGCTCGCCGTACTCGGTAAGCTCCGCCGCCTTTTTGCCTGCGGCCGTCGTACCCGCGCGCAGATTCGCCGACAGCGCGAGCCGCGCGGAAATACATCTTTTGACCGCCCACGCCGCAAAGAACAGCAGTACGACCGCCGCCGCGATGCAGACGATGGCGGGGATCAGGATCTGCATGCCCTTTACCGAGCTGATAAACGCGGCAAGCACGCCGCCCGCGACCGCAAACGCCGCAAACAGCGCGACGAAAACGATCATTCCGACGGTGCGCGACTTGCTTTCCGCCCGCAGGCCTTCCCGCGCGGCGGCGCGTTCCGCCTCGTCTTCGCGCATCAGCCTGTCCGCTTCCTCCGCATTCTTCGCGATCATGCCCTCCATAGAAGGCAGATATTTTTCGGAAAGGGACGCTCTGTCTTGCTCGCTCATGCGGCGGAAAGCGCGCTCGTACGCCTTTTGGCAGTCGTACACGTCGTGAAAGTCGGTAAAATCTTTGGTCTGCACCTTTACGACGCCGAACCACGGCCGCCAGTCTGCGGCGTATTCGGCGGCGCTGTCCAAATACTTTTCTCCCGCGCCGACGAAATCGCCCGCGTCGAACAGCGCGTCCGCTTCTTCGAGCAGTTTTTCCGCCGTTTCCTTTTTCGTCGCCGCGCGCTCCTCGCGCTCCCTCGCTTTGGCGGCGAGCTCCTCGTCAGAAAGCCCCACCCTGCCGTCTTCTTCGCGGAAGGATTCAAAATCGGGCACTTCGATAACGATGTCGTCGCCCTCGTCGGACGGCGTTTCCGACAAAAAATCTTCGCGGTTCTTTTTCAGTTTGATCTTTCCGTCGTCGTCTAATTCGAGATTCCTCTCTTCCATTTGCCGTTTACTCCTTATATTGCATGCGCGGCCGTGCGGCCGGCAATTATTCGTCTTCTCCCTTTGCCCGCGAGATCTCTTCCTCCGTGAGGGCGAACGGGCTCGCAAGGCGGCTCACTTTCGCGTCTTTCGGCATGACCGTTCTGACGACGCGCGTGCGCAATTTTCCTTTATAACGGCTCTTTGCCCAGCGACACAGCTCTTCCCCCTCGAACAGCGCGAAAACGCCGCTGCCCGAACCCGTTACCGCGTATGCGGAAGGGTTAAAGGAAGCCGCCGCCGAAAGCGCCTCTTTTACGCCGTCGGAAAGCCTTGCTGCGGGCGCGCCGAGCGCATTGTAAACGTTTTCCGCAATGCCCGAAAAATCCCCCGCGGAAAGCGCCTGCGCCAACCCCGCGCTGTCGGTCCGCGGCGCATCGGGGCATCGGTCGTACTCGCGGTAGCATTCCCCCGACGAAACGCTTTCTCCCGGCAGGAAAAGGAGCATGTACAGCCGCCTTTTGCAGTCGAGCGGCTGCACCTTTTCTCCCCGCCCGGCAATGCGGGCGAATCCGCCCGAGAGCATGTAGCCCGTATCCGAACCGAGCGCGTCGGCGAGGGATTTCAACGCCGCCCTGTCTTTGACCTTATACAGCTTGGCAAGAACGTTGAGAACGCCCGCCGCGTCTGCGGAGGAGCCTCCCAGCCCCGCGCCCATGGGGATATCCTTATAAATTTCTATATCCGCGCCCTTGGTGCCGAACGCGGAAACGAACGCCTCGCCCGCTTTGACCGCGTTGTTCTTTTCGGGCGAGATATTTTCGCTGCCGAGCCCGTGCATATACACGTTTATGAGCCGGTCGGAACGGGGCTTTGCGCAGACGGTATCCCATACGTCTATATTCGCGACGACGCTGTCGATCAGATGGTACCCGTCTTTCTGCCCGAGGATATTCAGCGAAAGATTGACCTTCGCATAGCTTTTTACCTTTTTTGCGAACACGGCTCTCCTCTCGGCGGTAAAATCTTTTTTCATTATACCATGAATTTTAGAAAATGTAAACACAGCGCGCACATTTTTCGCCAAAAGCTCACGCAAGACAAAAAACACGCCGCTTTGCGGCGCGCAGGGCATACGAAAAACATTCTATTCCGAAATACACACGTGCGCGGCGCCCTGTACGGGCGCCGCGCACGAAAATCAAAATCCGATCTCTTTTTTACGGTATACGACGATGCGCTCGCTGCCGTCAAGCGGAAATTCCAGCCCCGCGTTGGTGCGGCGCACCTCTTCGGGCGAACGGCCGAGCTTTTTCGCGATCTCCCAAAGCCCGTCTCCCGCGCAGGGAACGTATACGCTGACGGCGGCGTCGCATTCGGGCGCGGGTTCCCCCGCCTCGATATGGGTGACTGCGGACGAGCTTTCGCTCGCAAAGAGCGTAAAATACAGCTTCAATGCGCATTCCGCTTCCAGCTCGCCCTCCTTTTTCTGCCTGGCTGCGATGCCGCAGGCGATCGCGCCGACCTCGGCAGACTGCCCCTTCCGCGCGCGGTCGCACTTGACGGGGAAAGAAAAGGGCAGGCTCACCTCGCAGCTCTTGGGGTTGCCCTCTCCGTCTTTCATGAGCACGTATGCGGACACGACGCCCTCGCAGGTTACAAAGCCGTCTTCCGCGCTCGCCGCGGCGAGGCACCCGCCGAAGGCGACCGCTTGCAGGGCGCAGGCAAAATCTACGCTCTCCGAGATCGCCGCCGTTCCGGAAATGCGTTCGCTCGCCGTAAATGCCGCAACGGGCTCGCGGGAAGCGATCTCCGCACGTTCGAGCGTGCTCTCAAAGCCGGGACAAAAGGCGTCTGCGCTCATATGTACGTTTTCGCCGCGGTAGACCCTGCCGCGAAGCTCCAACGTGAATTCCGCCGCGATGCGGCAGCGGTTTTTATCTTCGTCGCAAGAGGCGGACACGTTGACCGAGCGGATAAAGCCGGAAGCGGTGCAGCCGCAGCCCGTTACGGCGTCGTCGCACGGGATCTCGGCGCGGAAGGGAATGAGGCGTTCGTAAGAGACGGTATCGCTTTCCCCCTCCCTCTTTGCGAGAATGCCGAGGTTGATCTCTCCCGAAACTTCCAAGGCGCCCGCCGACGCGACGACGCGGTTTATAAAGACCGTTTCGCTGTGGGCGAGCACGTCTCCCACGTAATCGGTATCGAATTCCTCCTCGATCTCAGCTTCGCCGCGGCAGGCATAGACCTGCGTGAGCCGCACGGGGCGGAAATCGCATACAACGCCTTCCCCTCCGGAAAGATAGGAGATCTCGGCGGGGGCAAACAGCTCTATTTCCGCTGAGAGAATGGCGGAGAGGACAAGCGCCCTGCCGTCTTTGCGCACCTCCACCTTTTCCACGCGGAGCGCGACCTCCGCCGTCTGCGCGGGCGCCGCGCTCTCGCATTCGGCGCGGTGCGAAAATTCGGCGCCGCGTTCCCCGCCGATCACGCTGCCTTCGGGCGTGGCGGCAAGCACGGTAAAATACAGCCTTCCGCCGTAACGCACCTCCCCGGAAAGGACTTCCGCCCCGCCGTACACGGCGCGCGCGTTTACGGCGAGCACGCGGTTATCCGCCCAGTCGTTCAGGCGGCACTCCACGATAGACTGCGCGTTGATTTTTTTACCCGATGCGATATACTCGATCTTTTCGTATTTTCCCGAAACAGACATTGCCTTTTTTGCTCCTTGCTTTTTAGTTCTCTCCTATTCTATGCGGAAAAAGGGCGCGGTATGCCTGCGGAAATTGTCGCTTCGCGCGATAGGTATAATTTTTTTTGAAACGGGAAAAATAGAAACATGATCAAGCCGACGCAGAATATCCAAAACATCAAAAACGAGATAAAAAACTTTTACGAAAAAGACGTGGCCGTGCGCGTGAATCTGGGCAGGAACAAGATCGTGAACTTTACGGGCAGGCTTTCGGGCGTGTATCCCGCGCTGTTTACCGTACAGCCGTACGACAAAAACTACCGCGGCAAGACCTCTTATGCCTATGCGGAAGTCCTGTGCGGCAGCGTAAAAATAAAGGCCCTCGCAGACAAAGCGTAAGAGCCGGCGCGCTCCGCGCTTGTACTAAATTTTTATCGGCAAAAGGCGCGAAGCCGCCCCGCACAAAAGCGGGGCGGCTTCGCATTGTAAAGGGGAGGCAGTTTTTTGCGCCTCCCCTCTTTTTGTTCGCCTGTAAAAATCATTTTAACGCGAAGGCGAGATCAAAAATCGTCGTCCTCGTCGTTCTCGTCGTCGTCTTCGTCATCCTCGTCGTCATAATCCGCGAGATCGTCTATCGCAATGTCGTCCTCGTCGTCTGCGGAAGACTCGCTTTCGTATTCTTCCTCTTCGTCGAAGTCGTCGTCAAACTCTCCGTCAAAGTCTTCCCCGATGTCGATAGGCGGCTCGTCTTCGTCGAGCGCGTCGGCATCCTCGTCGAGATAATTGCGCCATTCCTCGTCTTTGTCCGGATCGATGTCGGCGTCCTCCTCGTATTCGCTGTTCTTTTTGCACTCGTCGCACATCTTTTCGCCGAAGCGCATATAGTTCACGCCGCAGACGGGGCACAGCTCCGTCTTTTCCATGTCTTCCTCTTCGTCGAGGTCGGCAAATTTCAGCTTCGCGCCCTGCATTTCCGCAAGGCATACGTCGCAGTATTCCTGCTTTTCGGGGTCGATATAGTTAAGATCGCACCGCGGACACTTGATATATTTTGTCATAAAGGATTCCCTCCCTATCTCGGCTCAATACAATAATATTATTACGGCAGATACTATGTGCATTTTCCCGCAAAAATACCGTCGCTTTCCGCCTTTTTTTCATCGATAGATTATACATAGTTTTTACACGTTTGTAAAGGGTTTTTTTATATGTTTTTTTGAATTTTTGTATTTTTTTACTTCATTTTTACAAAAATGTATCCATGTTTTGCGATAAAATAAAAAGAGCGGAAAAACTCCGCTCTTTTTTTGCTCGGGTTTGGTTACGCCCTGCGCGATTTTTTCTTTTTGACCAGTATGATCGTAACGACCACGCCCGCGATCACTACGACGCCGATGGGCACAAACAAAGCCGCCCACTGCCACGTCCAACCGCCGTCTGATGTATCGTCGGAAGAAGTATCGTCGGAAGAAGTATCGTCCGCAGTATCGATAAAATCGGTAAGCAGGCTGTCGGCTATGCTGTCCGCGTCTTCCTCCGCCATAAAGCCGAGTGCGTTGATAAAATAGTCGCGATTGTTCCATGCGCCCGTATCGTCTTTCAACACGCTCGCGTCAAAAGCGTTATTGTACGCCGTACAGTTCACAAACGCTTCAAAGACCGCCTCGTCTTCCGCAGTGAAATTCTCGGCGTAATCCTCGTTGTTCAAAATGTCGGCGTCCTGCGTATAATAATAGTAGTTTGCCGCATTGCCCGCGTTCGAATATGTTTCGGAAATGTCGGAAAGCACGTTCTGCACGTCTTCGTACTTTTCGTTGATCGCTTTGAGTTCCTCGTTGGTGGCGGGGTTTGCCATCGTGAACACGTACGTTTCGGCATAGCTGCCCGCGTTCGCGAAAAAGAGATACCCGTTCACGACCTCCGGGGTATACCAACTCGAAGAATACGTGACGTCGAGATAGCGCGTGACGGTATATTCGTCGCCGCGGCCGAGCGGCTCGTACTGAGCACGCGTACCGAGGCAGTTGACGCGGTAAATGCCGCTGTCGCCCTGCGTGAAGTAGAGATACCCGTTGTCGATAAACAGGAGCGTCGCGCTTGTCGAAGAGCTGTCGGAACTGCTGTCCGAGCTGTCGTCGGAAGAAGAGGAGGAAAGGTTCCTCGCGATACGAACCTCATCGCCCTTATAGCCCGCGGCGGATTCGTCCGCGCGCACGCGCACGATCTCCGTGCCGCTCGCATAAATATAATACTGTACGCCTTCGCTTTCAAAGAAGATGGCGGAAGCGCTCGCCTCGCTCGTTCCGATGGCGATGCGTCCGTTGATGTCGGTTGCGGAATCCTCCGCGTTGTTCGCGTTGCCCGTTACGGAATTCCACGTATCCGCCGCAAGCGCCGCGTCCAACTGCGCCGTGGGGAGGCGGTAAAGGATATTTCTGTCGGAACTTTCCGTATTCGTATAATAGAGCCCGCCGTTCGTATACTTCACGAGCGTATAAGTGACGCCGTTATAGCGGTAATACGGGGTAACGCCCTCCGTCAGATCGTGATTGAACGGGGTGGGCTGGTTGTTCTGGCCGATACCGTCGAAGATCAGCGTGCCGACGTTGACGTAATCGAGCACCTCGCCCGTTTCCTTATCGGTATAGTTGTCTCCGAGCTGCAAATCGTAAGGGCTTTCGGTATCGAACGCGCTCGCGCGGTATACCTGCTGATAGCTCTCGCTGGAAGCGGCGGATTCGCTGTATCCGTAATTTTTGACGACCGACATCGTATAATAGACGTAAGGATCGGTGGGATCGTCGGAATTGAGGATATAGCTCTGATAGCCCGCAACGAGCGTAACGTTCTCGCCCGTGGCGGTGTTGTAGGAATGGATCTCCGTATTGGAAGAATCCACATAGAGCAGATATACGGTGCCGTCTTCGCTCTGCACATAGCGGTAAACGGTCGAGTTGTCGCTCATGCGCACATAATAGCCGCTCATCGTAGAGGAGCCGTCGAGCGCGGAACTCTTGAAGTCGATATAGGAATTTTCCACGTCGCCGTCAGGGTTGCGCGCGGTGGTAGGCGACGCGTAATACACCCGGTCTCCGTAAATATAAAAACCGGAGGTAAAATCCTGCGAAACGAGAAGCTGCGGCACGACGATCTGCGCGTTTGCATACTCGCCCGCGGCGAGATCTGCCTTGGAAATGCGCATCAGCGTGCCCTTTACGGGTTCGCCGTAGGTGTTGTTCGCGCTGTAATCTTCCACGCCGTTGATAAAATAAATATAATCGCCCGTTTCCACGACAAACCCGCCGTTGGAATTGACCTGCGCAGAAGTCGTGTCGGCAGGTGTGAGCGGGTCGGAAGAATAATCTTTGCCGCACGCGGCGAACATAGCGAGCGCAACGACGAGCGCCAAAACCGCTATAATCAATTTTTTGCCTTTTTTCAGCATAAAACGCATAAGCTCCTTTCAGCCTTATTTCAAACGGCCCGCACCGCGCTGTTACGCGCTCCCCTTTTGCGGCCGCTCCGTTTACGATACTTTTTCATTATACACTAAAACGGACGTTTAAGCAAACAAAAAAAATTAAAATACGATGAAAATTTAACGATTCCGCCCTCTTTTCCCGTTTTTATCGCGCCGCACGAGCCGAAGGACGAAACGGCGCGCCGTAAATCGCAAGAAAAGAGCGCAAATTTTTTGCGAGGTGCACGCGCATGGAAAAATTCGGTTTGTTCAATCTGCTCTCCGCGCTCTCTTCCCTGACCGCTTCCGCCGTCGAAGGGGAGACCGCCGAAAAACGAAGCGCCGCGCCCGAAAGGGCAAAGGAGCCCGCCAAGGAAAGCGGCGGCATTTTTACCGCCGAACAGCGCGCCGCCCGATGCACGCAGATCTTGGAGCGGCACGAACGGATATCGCAGAGCATCGACCGCAAAAACAAGCCGTAAATCCCCGGACGACGCAGCGCCGCGCAGGGAACGGCGAAACAAACTGTTTTTCTTCCGCAAAACGCATTTCGCTTTTGCCTTTGCGCGGCGCTGCCGCGCAAAGGCAAAAAAAGACAAGCCCTTTCTATTCAAAACGCCGCGCATAAGCGGCGCGGCGTTTTTGCTTGTTCTGTTTCCGCTCGGCGGAAAATTATCTCTTTGAGAACTGAGGAGCGCGGCGGGCCTTTTTCAAGCCGTACTTCTTTCTTTCCTTGCTTCTCGGGTCTCTGGTGAGGAATCCTTCTTTTTTGAGCGCCGGGCGAAGCTCGGGCTGCGCCTGAATGAGCGCGCGCGCGATGCCGTGACGGATCGCACCGGCCTGCCCCGTATAGCCGCCGCCGCAGACGTTCACCACGATGTCGTAAGCGGTTTCCGTCTGGGTGAGAACGATGGGCTGTTTAACGATGTATTGAAGGGTACCCTGCGGGAAATAATCTTCAAGCGCACGGTCGTTGATCACGATGCTGCCCGTACCCGCGGGAATGAGGCGAACGCGGGCGATCGCTTTTTTTCTTCTGCCCGTTCCCCAAAACTGCAACTTCTTTTTCAAATTTGCCTTTGCCATAGTTTCACCTCATTAAAACAATTTGAGTTCTTCGGGCTTTTGCGCCTCGTGGTTGTGCTCGCCGCCCTTATATACCCTGAGCTTTTTGATCATCTTTCTGCCCAGAGAATTTTTGGGGAGCATGCCGCGCACCGCTTCGTAAACGGCTACGTCGCTCTTTTCCGCCATCATCTTGCGGTAAGCGACCTCTTTGAGTCCGCCGATATAACCGGTGTGGTACCTGTAAAATTTGTCGTCGAGTTTTTTACCCGTCAGAACCGCCTTATCGCTGTTGATGACGATGACGAAATCGCCCGCGTCTACGTTAGGAGTGAACGTGGGTTTGTTTTTGCCGCGCAAAACAGCGGCGACCTTAGACGCAAGCCTGCCCAAAGGTACGCCTGCGGCGTCTACAACATACCACTTTCTTTCTACCGTCTGGGCGTTTGCCATGTAGGTCTTCATGATGTTGTTCTCCTTGTTGATTTTATGATCGTACCGGGCGTACCATAGACGCCTCGTCTGTTTACTCAATAAATTTTATCTTATATGCAAAATACTGTCAAGCGGTTTTGATTGCGGTTTTGCGGATTTTTTTAAATTTTTTCGATTTGCTTTTGCATGTTTTCCCTTCCGTATATACATTCGCGCGCTTTCGGAAAAGCAAAAGCGGCGGGCACTTTCGCGCCCGCCGCTTGCTTTTACCGCATCATTGTATTAAATCGCTCATATTGATCGCCGAATAATTGGGAATGGACCCGTTCAACGCATATTTCACAAGATATGTCTGCGCCGTATCGCCCGCGGACACGGTCACGGCATACAGTACTCCGTTCTCGTTCGATACGCCATTGGCCGTAAATACAGACAGCGCGCCGCTTTCAGGCACGGCAACATCGGAAGCTATGGTGTTGCCGTAATAATCTTTGACAGAAAATGCGGTATCGCTTTCTTTTACTTTATAGAAGGTGCCGTATTCGCTGATACTGTCGCCGTCGAACAACGCCAGCTCCGTTGCCGTACTCGTTGCCTTGTCGTATACGAAATACTTTGTCTCGGCCGCAACGCCTGCCGATTCGCTCAGCGTACTGTAATAAATTTTATTGTCGGTCACTCGGATGATCGTGCTGTTTTCGGGCGCTTCAAAGAACGTATTGAAATCTGCGTCGTACAGCTTTTCCCCGGCGGCATCGATGAAATACCTTTCCCCGAACCACTCGACTTTCGTAAACGGATTCAACGACGCGATACGGTTCCCGTTTTTATCGAAGTACACGACCTCCGTTCCGCTCACTACCAAAAAACAGTCTTTTGCGGGCATAGCCATGATCGCCCCGGAGAGCAACTCCTGCAAATCTTTATACACCTTGCCGTCGGTGCCGTATGTCTGCATATAGGACATAGACGAAAGCGTCTTGCCGTCTAAAATTTTCTGCACTTCAAGTAATGCATAGGCATTCGGATTCAGAGAACCCTGATCCGCCGATTGCTGATTCGACCCCGGCCTTACGACGACGTTAAAGTCCCCGATCTCTCCCCATTCGCCGCTGATAATGTCGAAATAATAGGTTTTCAGATCGTACTTGGTCCCGTTTTGGAAATAATCGTAATCGGAAGCGTCGTCGGGCAGAGCCAAACTGCCCTGCATGAACAGCCTGTTGCCGACCTGCCAATACGCATCGGCGTCACTTGTATCGAGCTGAATATTGGCGAACGCCCCGGCCGGACTCGTGGCGCGTACATAATTCCCGTTCAGATCGAATATGCCGAAAGCGCCCTCCGATGCCACCACATAATTGTCGCCCATACGGACGGCATTCACAAGCGTCGCAACGGGCCGGATGCTCGGCTCGCCGTAATAGACTTCGCCGTTCACGCCTTTATAGATGACCTTCCCGTCCGCAAGCCGTGCAATGCCGTCGTCGTCGAACATGATGGATTCGTCCTGCGTGATCGTTTGCCCCTTTTCCGTCCCGTTATAGAAGGTATAGGTGTAGCTTGTGGTAATATCGGGGTATTCGCCCGACGTGACGCTCGTCAGCGTATAATAAAAACTTTCGCCGCTGTACCCCGTAGGCGTGTTGAATTCGGAATCGGTCGAAGTTACGAGCGTATCCGTCGAAATGTCGTACAGCGCATAAGTATATGCTGTGCCCTGTCCTCCGCTTGCCTGCTCGGTTTTTTGGGCGACGATTATCCCTCCGTCATCTATACGGCTCGCCGTATAGCCGTCGAGCTTGGAAATCCTTTCGGCCGAAACAAAATCCCCCTTGCCGTAAGGCGACATCAGTCCGGCCGCAGGGCCGGGCTTCGAACAGCCGCTCGCGCCGACAACAAAAGCCGCCGCAAGCGCCGCACACGCAATGCCTGTAAACAGCGTTTTCTTTTTCATGTCCTCCTCTCCTCCCTTTCGGAAATATATATAGTAATGTTATTATAATACAGCTTTTACGGTTTGTCAATGATTTAATGAAAATATAAATATTTCCATAAAACCACAACATAAAAACGGGAGGATTTCTTTACGAAAGCCTCCCCTGCGCCGTTTCCGGCAAAAAAGTCGCCGCCGTGCGTTCCTCTCATTTCGGAACGATCGTCTGCCCGCCGTCTGAACTCGATCCCATGTATTCGTGCGGGCACGGATCGTAAAAATCCCTGCCGTTATCGCTCACGACCGTCGTTTCGCAACCCATGGAATTGGTATATGTATACGTTTTCGTTTGCCCGCCCGAAGAGGAACCGCCCGCAAAATTTGCGGGGATCTTATCCGCGATCATCGCCGCCACGCTCCAACAGAGAACGGCAAAAACGATCAAAAACAGCGCGGGGATCAGCAAAAAGGAAACGACCCCCAGCCACAGGGGGGCGCCCGTCAGGCGCAGAACGATCGACCCGGCAAAGCCTCCGCGCCCCGTGCGCCCGCAAATCGCTTTTTCTCTCCGCTTGCGGAAAACCGCGATCCTTTCTTTTTTGTCATTTCCTTATCCTCTCAGATACGTTTGAAAAATTATAACACAAGGCTTACGACTTGTCAATACGGTTCCCGATATTCCGATGCAAAACACGGGCCCCGAGGCGATGCCTCGGGGCCCGCATGCGGGACTTTCCGCTTTTTACTTGTTCAGATTCGCTTTGAGCGTTGCGAGCTCGTCGGAAAGCTCCTTCGGGAGCCTGTCGCCGAACTGCTTATAGAATTCTTCGATGCCGTCCGCTTCCTGCTTCCAGGTCTCTTTGTCGACCGTCAAAAGCTCTTTGAGCGTATCTTCGGAAACGTCGGTGCCATCGAGATTGATGTCTTTCGGGTCGGGAACGTAGCCGATGGGCGTTTCCACCGCGTCTACCGCGCCCTCGCAGCGCTTGACGATCCATTCGAGCACGCGCATGTTCTCGCCGAAGCCCGGCCAGAGGAAGTGGCCCTCGTCGTCCAGGCGGAACCAGTTGACGTTGAAGATCTTGGGCTGATTTTTGATCTTCGTGCCCATTTCGATCCAGTGTTTGAAGTAATCGCCCATATGATAGCCGCAGAACGGACGCATCGCCATCGGGTCGCGGCGGACTACGCCGACCGCGCCCGTAGCCGCGGCGGTCGTTTCGCTCGCCATGATGGAGCCGACGAACACGCCGTTGTTCCAGTTCTTGCTCTGATATACCAGCGGCGCGGTTTTTGCCCTTCTGCCGCCGAAGACGATCGCGGACAGGGGAACGCCCTTCGGGTTATCGAACTCCTTGCTGATGCAGGGGCAGTTCTTCGCGGGAGCGGTAAAGCGGCTGTTCGGGTGCGCGCCCTTTACGCCGGCAGCCTTTGCGGCGTCGTCCCAAGGGTTGCCCTTCCAGTCGACCGCGTTCTTGGGCGGGTTCTTGTCGAGCCCTTCCCACCAAACGGTATTGTTGTCGAGATTGTGCACGACGTTGGTGAAGATGGTGCCCTGCTGCGTGGTGTGCAGCGCGTTGGGGTTGGATTTTTCGTTGGTGCCGGGCGCCACGCCGAAGAAGCCGTTTTCGGGGTTCATCGCCCACAGCCTGCCGTCCGCGCCGACGCGGATCCAGGCGATGTCGTCGCCGACGCACCAGATCTTATAGCCCTTTTTGCGGTAGCTTTCGGGCGGTATGAGCATGGCGAGGTTGGTTTTGCCGCATGCGGAAGGGAACGCCGCCGCGATGTACTTGACGTCTCCGTCGGGCTTCTCAAAGCCCAAAATGAGCATGTGCTCCGCCATCCAGCCCTCGTTTTTGCCGAGGTAGGAAGCGATGCGCAGCGCAAAGCACTTTTTGCCGAGCAGAACGTTTCCGCCGTAGCCAGAGTTGACGGACCAGATGGTATTGTCTTCGGGGAAGTGAAGGATATAGCGTTTGCTCTCGTCGAGGTCGGCTTTGGAGTGCAGGCCCTTTACGAAGTCTCCGTCTTTGCCGAGCGCGTCCAAGACCTCTTTGCCGACGCGCGTCATGATCTCCATGTTGAGGACAACGTAAATGCTGTCGGTAAGCTCGATGCCGATCTTCGCGAATTCGCTGCCGACGATGCCCATGGAATAGGGAATGACGTACATCGTTCTGCCCTTCATGGAGCCTTTGAAGATGTCCGCCGCCATTTTATATGCTTCCTTCGGATCCATCCAGTTGTTGATGGGGCCGGCGTCGTCTTTATCCTTGCAGCAGATGAACGTTCTGTCCTCCACGCGGGCAACGTCGTTGACCGCGGTCCTGTGCAGGTAGCATTCGGGAAGCAGATCCTCGTTGAGCTTGATCATCTCGCCCGAAGCGCACGCTTCGGCGCGGAGCGCGTCGCGCTGTTCTTTGCTGCCGTCGATCCAGACGATCCTGTCCGGCTGGCAAAGCGCGGCGCTTTCGTCGATGAACTTCAACACCTTTTTGTTCTCTGTCATATCCTTGTTCTCCTTATGAGATATTTTGCCGTTTATGCGGAGGCGCTTTTCCGCCTCGGACTATATTATAAAACAAAATTCAAAAAAAGTAAACTTTTTTGAAAGTAATTTATTTTTGCCTATCCATAACGCGCGGAGCTTTTCGCCGGGGCGGCAGGCGCAGCGGTTTCGGCAAAACAAGACAGTTTTCGGCAGGCGCGCGCAATTTTTTCGGACGAATATATTTTATCATAAAATCATATATACCATAGAGGCATTTTGCCGCCGAGGTCGCTCCATGAATTTTTATGTAAAAAAGCTCTGCGTGCTCAAACAGATCGCTTCGGGCTTTGCAGCGGACGGAAAAAAAGTTTCCGCGCTCGTAACGTGCGAAACGTATGCGGGCAAGCTGACCGCGAATCTTTCGCTCATCAATTTTGCGCCCCTCACGGAGGGGCGGTACCGCGCCGCGCTCGTAGACGAGCACGGCACCGCGGAGATATTCGACATAGACAGCCCGAACGGGTGTTCCCTGAAAAAAGCGAGCGGGCTGGAAATTTCGGACGGCTTTTCCTGCACGGTCGCTTTCGTTTCGGGCAAGGCCAAACCCGTAGCGTTCGGAAAATGCGGCGAAAAGGTGTACGACGTAAAAAAGATCGCCGCGCGCATCGGGGAAGAGGAAGAACCGAGCGGCGCGGGCGTCGCCGCGGCGAAAGCCGCGCCCGAAGCGGAGCCGCCCTACGACGACGAGATCGTGGCGAGCGAAAACTACTACGACTTTCCCGACGCGGATCGGGAAACGCTGACCATCAGAGGAGAAAAACATGGAGAAAAGAACGAAAGGCGAGGCGCGCCATCCCAAAACGGGCGCGCAGCTGGAAAAGATGAAGATGCTCAAAGCCTATTCCGATTCGCAGGCGCGGAAGAACTCGGAGAGAATGAGAGAGCTTGCTATTACGAGAAAGTAAAGCGGGAACTTGGCTCACTGTTCGAAAAATACCCGCGGGAAGAGGCGCTCTGCCGCCTTTTGCCCGAATCGGTATGGTCGCGCGTGGACTTCGGCAAGAACAAATATTACGTGGTCGGGCTCATCAGCGAGGGCAGAAAGCCCAAGTACATATGCTACGGCGTGCCCGCCGAAAAGCGCGGAGAACCGCCGCAGGCGCTCAAAGGCTGGTGCTCCTTCCTGCCCGCTTCCCTGTTCGACCTCGACGGCAGGGGCTACTGGATCATGTATCAGGACGCGGAAACGGGAAAATGCGTGCTCCTTTCGCAAAAATAACGCGGCGGGCAAAAAAGCGTTGCCGTCGCATCGTCGGAACAGAAAAGATCCCCTCTCCGGTTTCGGAGAGGGGATCGGTATTTTTCGGGGAACTGTCTCCTTTTGCTCTATTCGCTTTCCGGCTCGCCGTCGAATTGCAAAATGTCTCCGGGCGTACAGCCGAGATGATAACAGATGGCGTTGAGCGTGGAAAAACGCACGGCTTTTGCCTTGCCGCTCCGCAGGATAGACATGTTTGCCTCGGTGATGCCGACCAGTTCGCAAAGTTCTTTTGACGTAATGCCCCGCCTTTTCAGCGCGGCGTCCAGTTTGACGACGATTGCCATATCAGATCGTAAGTTGATTTTCTTCATGCGCGGCGATGGCGCGCTTCATTGCGCCGATCGCGATGACGACAAGGCAGACGGCGAGCAGAGAGACGAGAGAAACGGTAAAGGAATACGATATGTGGATCAGCCACTTCGAAAGGGCGAGCTGCACCGCGTTGCACGCGATCACGGAAAGCAGGCTGACCAGCACGGAAGCCTTTGCCGCCGAAGCCGCGGCGGAGAGCCGCCGTATCATGAGCGGGTCGAACAGGTCGCGCCCGGCCGTGCGCAGCGCTTTCAGCCCGCAAAGGATCAGCCAAACGGCGGAAACAGCCGCCGAAATTTCGCACAGCAGCGTAAATATGAAAGAGAAGCGGTTGGCGGCCGCATGCTCCCGCAGCTCTTCGGGAAGCGCGCCGAATTCGCTCCATAAATTTTTGACCTCTACGACGCCCCAAAAGAACGCCATGAAAATGATGCATGCCGCCATCGCGTACAGGAGCACCTGCGCAAAGAGATAAGAGCGCCGCGGATTCTTTTTCAGCGCCATGCCGCACTCCCCGAGCACGCACAGCGTGAGCAGCGCGTACCAGATGATGCTCAGGCCGCCCTGCTGCGCAAGGACGAACGTATCGTTCCCCGGCATATAGACCGATTCGAGCACGGACGGGTGAGAGGTCAGATACAGCATCGTATAAGTATACCCGCTGAGAAGCGCCCACGCGAGCGACCACCAATAAAACCTGCGCCCGCGCGCGATCCTGACGATCGGAAAAACGAGCGGAAGGAGCCCGATAAACACATACAGGCACCAGCCTCCCGCGGCATTCCCGCCGGAAAGGCATTCCCCGATGAATTCGCCCGCCGCACCGAAAGGCAGGTTCAGGATCTCCACCGCAGACGCGGCGTCGAATTTTACGAACGCAGCCACGAGCACGCACACGGCGGCGGCGACGCAGACGAAAATCTCGTCCCAACACCTCACTTTTTTCATAAAAATACCCCCTTGCCGGATTATTCCGGTAAGGTAAGTATATCATATAAATTATCGTTTGTCAATAATTTTTTAATAAAATTTGCAATGTGTAAAAGTTCGTGCCTTAAAGCGGGCGCCTGCACCGCGCCGTCAGGCAGGTTCGGCAGAGGCGGGCTCCCTTTCTTTCAGCTTGATCATGGCGAGCACGTCTTCCTCCTGTATGACGGCGGAGCCGTTGGGAACGAGCGTTTCTTTTTTGCGCTTGATCATCACGATGAGCGTGCCGCGCGGGAGGGAAAGCTCGTATACCGCCTTGCCCGCCCAGGGGTGATTTTTGCCGATGTATTCTTCATACATGCCGAATTCGTCGCGGTTTTCAAACTCGGGCGCCGCGGTAACGATGACGTCTCCGCCCAGAATGACCGTATCCCCGCCGGGAACGATGGTGTCCTCTCCCCTTATGATGAGCACGGCGAGAAATTCCTTGGGCATGACCACCTCGCGGAGCTTTTTGCCGAACCAGGGGTGATTTTCACCCACGCGCACTTTTACGAAGCATACGTCGCTTTCCTCCTGATAGTCGGTAAAGGTGCGCAGAACGTTGTCGTTATCCCCGAGCATGTGCAGCTTTTTAGACATGAGGGGCAGCAGCGACCCTTGCAGGGCGATGGATACGATGACGATGACAAATACGATGCTGAACAGATCGTACGCGAGCGCGTCGCCGGGCTCCGAAACACCCAGTTCGGACATGGCATAGACGGCAAACACGATGGACGCGACCCCGCGCAGCCCCGCCCAGCTCACAACGCCGATCTGATTGAGCTTTGCGCGGAAGGGAAGCAGGAGCGCCGTGACCGCCGCGGGGCGGGCGATGACCGTCATGAATACGAAGATCAGAAGGGCGGGCGCGAGCACGGCGGGCTTGATGAGATCTTCCGGCGTCGCCAAAAGGCCGAGCAGGAAAAAGATCATCATCTGCGCCACGTTCGTGAGCGCGTCGAAAAAGCGCACGCAGTCTCTCTTTTGCGGAATGCGGGCGTTCCCGATCATGATGCCGCACAGGTACACCGCGAGATAGCCGTTGCCCGCAAGCGCCGAAACGCCGGTAAGCTCGCCGAGCACGGAAGGGAGCGCGTACGTCATGAGCCCTATGGCAAGGATAAAGATGGTGCCGCCCTGCCCCATGTTGAAGGAAAACTTTTTGAGTATGAGGATCGCCAGAAAGCCGAACGCCGCGCCGAAGATCGCGCCGAAACCGACCTGCGAAAAGAGCATGCCGACGATCTCCCCCGCCCCCATAGACGTTGCGCCCGCAATACCGTTCTGTGCGGCGAGCACGGCGGTAAATACCACGGTGAGCATATAAGAGGTGGGGTCGTTGGAGCCCGATTCCATTTCCAGCAATGATGACGTGCCGTATTTTAAGTTCAGCCTGCGCGAGCGCAGGATATTGAAGACGGAGGCGGCGTCGGTAGACGAAATGACCGAACCGATCAGCATGCTCTCCGCCCAGCCCAGAGAAGGGAAAAAGGGCAGAATCGAAGACAGAAAGTACACGAACACGCCCACGATCCCCGCCGTGAGCGCGGTGCCCGCGAAGGAGAGAAGCAGCGCCCTGCCCGCAACGGGGCGGGCTTCCTTGAAGTTCGTGCCGAAGCCGCCGTAAAAGATGACGAAAACGAGACATATGGAACAGACCACGTTGCCGAGGTCGTAATCGGTGAAGTTGCCGAGCCCGGCGACGCGGAACGCTACGCCGAAGACCATACCCAAACCGATAAAGAGCAACAGCGACGGCACTTTGAGTTTATCCGTGATGCGGTTGATGAAGATACAGAGCGCGATGACGAGCCCCACGAGCATCAGAAGATAGACGTATTCCATTTTGCCTCCTTTGCGCGAAAGCGCGTCACGCGCGGTACATTTTCAGCTTGCCCCTGACCACCTCCACGCGGAACGGAACGTCGTCGTACAGCTCGCCGTCTACCTGCACGGTGAGTTTTTTTTCGGGAAAGACCTCCACTTTTTCGCAGTGGACGAAGTGGGTGAAATCCTCCTGCAAGATCTTGCCCTTCATGAGTTTTATGAACGCGGCGGGAATGTGCGTTTTTTTCACGTCGGAACAGACCACGAAATCCAAAAGCCCGTCGTCGAGCACCGCTTCGGGGCACATGCGAATGCCCCCGCCGATCTGCCTGCCGTTGCCGACGCAGGCGATGAGGGCGCTGTAATTTTTTTCCTCCCCGCCGCAAACGGTGCGCATCTTATAATTTTTATATTTAATAAGGGAAACGATCAGGCTTATGATATATTGGAACTTTCCCCGCAGCACTTTGGAGGCGCGGCAGCGCTTCAATATCTCTACGTCAATGCCCGTTCCGATGACGTTGATGCCGCGTATCTCCCCCATCTGCATAAAGTCCGTCGGCTTGGGTGCGCCTTTTAAAATGAGATCGAGCGCGGCGTCCGGATCGGAGGGTATGCCCGCGACGGCGGCGAAATCGTTGCCCGTGCCGGCGGGGATCAGCCCCAAATTGCAGTTTTCAAAATCGGCAAACCCGTTGAGCGCTTCGTGCAGGGTGCCGTCTCCTCCCACAACGATCAGATCGCATGCGCCCTCGCTCGTCAGTTCGCGCGCGAGAAAGGCGGCCTGGCCGCGCTTTTCCGTTTCGAACACGCAAAAATCTCTGCCGCTCTCTTTGAGGCGCGCCTCCACCCGCTCGACGATCCTGCGCTTTTTGCCGCCGCCCGAAAGCGGATTTACGATAACGTTATACATTTTTTCAGCTTTCTCCCGACCGTGCGGCACCGCCGCGGCCAAAAATATATTCTATTATATAATAAATCGCGGGCGATTGCAATTTTTTTGGGAAATTGATATAATAAAAGAAAGGAAAAATTTTTCAAACATTGCGATAAGGAGCGCTTATGCTTTTGGAAATACCCTATAAATTGCGCCTTCTGGCAAAGCGGGCGGACTTCCCGCTGTACGTTGCAGGCGGCGCCGTGCGCGACGCGCTCTGCGGCTACGCATACGACGATTTCGACCTCGCCGCGCCCGCGCCCGCGGAAAAACTCGCCGCCCTCGCCGCCGAATGCGGTTTCAAAATAAACGGCACATATAAAAACACGGGCACGGTGAACTTTACCGACGGGGAACGCAAATACGAATTCACTTCTTTCCGCAAAGACGTATACCGCGGCGGAGAACACGCACCCGAAAAGGTGACCTTTACCGACGACATCGTGACGGATGCAAGGCGGCGGGACTTTAAATGCAACGCCCTTTACTACGACATCGGTGCGGACGAGCTCGTCGATCCCCTCGGCGGGCGGAAAGACGTGGAAGAGCGGGCGGTGAACACGACGCGCGACGCGGACGAGGTGTTCGCCGAAGACGGGCTGCGCCTGATGCGCCTCGCGCGCCAGTGCGCGGAAAACGGATTCGTTCCCACGACGGAGTGCATTTTCGGCGCGAAATTCAACGCGGCGCGCATACAGAAGATCGCGCCCGAGCGCATATATACCGAGCTGACCCT
Organism: Candidatus Borkfalkia avistercoris; assembly: GCA_019115995.1. GTDB lineage: Bacteria > Bacillota > Clostridia > Christensenellales > Borkfalkiaceae > Borkfalkia > Borkfalkia avistercoris. The sequence goes on along the minus strand of DXCL01000012.1, from coordinate 20,131 downwards.
TTTGCTGCACGCCGACGAAAAGCACGGCATACGATACGGCCATTACGACGGACTGGAACTCCTGAAAGGTACCGACGTGCTCTCCTATGTCCTGCCAGAACTCGCCGCGGGAGACGGCATGCCGCAGCGCAGCGATTTTCACGATCACGACGTTTTGGAACATTCCCTGCGGGCGGCGAAATACGCGGACGGAAAGGTGCGCCTTTCCTCCCTGCTGCACGACGTGGGCAAGCCCTATTGTTTTTTGCACACCGGCAAGTTCCACGGGCACGACGCCGAGGGCGCGCGCATCGCGGGAGAGATACTCGAACGGCTCAAAGCGCCCAAAAAGCTCGCTCAGACGGCGGTACGGCTGGTCGGGGCGCACATGTACGACCTCGACGGAAAGGCAAAGGAAAACAAGGTGCGCGCGTTCATCGCGAAAAATCACGACATTTACGACCTGCTCCTGCTCGTAAAGCAGGCGGATTACTCGGCATGCAAAGACGACCTGCGCGAATGCCCCACCATAACCAAGTGGGAAGGCATACGCAGAAAAATGCTCGCCGAGGGCGTACCGTTCACCTTAAAAGAGCTGAAAATCAACGGGAACGACCTGAAAGGCCTGTTCCCGCCCGAAAAGATCGGGGAAACGCTCGGGGCGCTCCTGCGCGAATGCGTGTACGACGGGAGCAAAAACGAGCGGGAAAAACTTTTGGCTGCGGCGGAAAGGCTCGCCGCAAAGGAGGCGTAAATGGCAACGGTATTCGCGGCGGTCGCCGCCGCCCTTTCTGCGATATGCCTCGTCCTGTGCGTTCTGCTCCTTAAAAAGAGGCCGGCAAACGACGGCGCCCGCGAGCTTGCGCGCCTTTCCGAACTTTGCGACCGCTCACTGTATCTGAGCGAAAACAACGCGCGCGCCGTGCAGAATTACCTCGATTTTCTCGCAAAAAGCCAAAGCGGCAGCCTGAAAGGGTTGCAGGAGCAGATGGAAGCGCTGAACGCCTCTACCGAAAAGCGCCTCGCGGATATGCAGAGGACGCTGGCGGGGGAGATACGCTACATGGCGGAACAAAACGCCAAAAATCTTGAAAACATACGCCAGACGGTGGACGAAAAGCTGACCTCCACCCTCGAAAACAGGCTCAGCAAGAGCTATTCCGTCATCAACGAACGCCTGGAAGCGGTGTATAAGGGCATCGGAGAGGTGCAGCAGCTGGCGGGCAGCGTTTCCGACATCAAAAAGGTGTTTTCCAACGTGAAACTGCGCGGCACATGGGGCGAGGTACAGCTTTCCGCCCTGCTCGAACAGATGCTTTCCCCCGCGCAGTACCGCGCCAACGTAAAAGTGGATCCTCTGGAAAATTCCGTCGTCGAATACGCAGTCGTGCTCCCCTCCCGCACAGACGAAACGGTGCTCCTGCCCATAGACAGCAAATTTCCCGTAGAGGAATACCAGCGGCTCGTAGAGGCTTCCGACGCGCTCGACAAGGAGGGGGCGGACAGGGCGCTGAAAAATTTGGAACGCGCGCTGAAATTGCAGGCGGATACCATCGCGAAAAAATACATACGCCCGCCGCTGACGGCGGATTTCGCCGTCATGTTCCTTCCCCTGGAAGGGCTGTATGCGGAAAGCATAAAGATGCCCGGCCTTGCCGAGCACCTCGCGCAAAAACACATCATGGCATGCGGGCCCTCCACCCTCGGCGCGCTGCTGACGACGTTGCAGATCGGCTACAAGACGGCGGCGATCGAAAAGCGCTCGGGAGAGCTGTGGGAGCTGTTGGCGGCGTTCAAGCACGAATTCCGCAATTTTGTGCTCATTCTCGAAAAGACGCAGAAAAAATTGCAGGAGGCGCAGGATACGATAGAAAACGCCGCCAAAAAGACGCGCACCATTGAAAGAAAGCTCAAAAGCGTATCCGAAATTTCGGGAGAGCGGGCGGAACTGCTGCTTTCCGACGACGCGGACGGCTCGGAAGGCAGCCCGCCGCAGCCCTGAGAAGAGGCCGCCGAGCGCGGAAAAACTTTCCCTTCGGTTTTTATTGCATTTTCCCGCACCCTGTTATATAATATAGCTATGAATATCATAAAAATGGCGGGCGGCGCCCGCAGGCAGGAGGAAAGCGGTTTCACGTTTTCCGACAAAAAAGTACAGGGAGCCTCCGTCGGCAGAAAGGGCGACGAACTGTACATAATCTCTCCCCGCCGATTTAAACTGTATACCGAGGGCACGGAAACGGTACACGTGCTTTCGGGCAGCGGCTACATCAAGTGGAAGCGGGGCGAGATCCCCTTTGCAGAGGGCGACGCCGTGCTGGCGGAAGCCCCCGGCGAATACGAAGTGAACGGGGCGTGCACCTTTATCGTAACGAAAGCGCCCCAAGACCTCGGATAAGGAGTTTATTATGGTAAAAGCGAATCTGAGCTTCGGCGGCAAACTGCTGCTCATCATTCTGACGATCGTAATTTACACGCTCGTTGTGGTCGGCGCCATCGCGGGCATAGGCTATTACGCCTATAAAAAGGTGAAGGTGCGCGACATCGCCGAAATGCTCCACGCGGAACAATGGATCGCGGAGGATTATACGGGCACCATCGAAACGCTCGTAAAAGACATTCTCTCCAAATTCGGGAGCGGAGAACTGACCCTCAACGATCTTTTCACCGTTTCCCCCGCGTTGGAAGAAAAGGCGGACGGGCTCGTGGCGAACATAGAAAACATCGGGCTCTTTAAAGTGGATACCGACGTTCTGTACTCTACGCCCGTTTCGGGGATCACCTCCAACTTTGCGAATACCGTAGTCGTAACGGCGTCTATGCGCAGCCTTTCCTCCACCTTCGGCTTCGACCTGCCGAACGTGGGCATGATCTCCGGATCGGAGGAAAACCCCGTATACTTTTACACCGCCGCGAACAGCCAGAACGAGGACGGCAGTTTTACCGAGATCGGCAAAGCTTTTGCCCTTTCCGACGGGGCATACAGCTATCTCACCCGCACGGAAGCTTACTTTTCCACCTATACCAGCGGCGAGGATACGCTGCCCGTCGTGCAGTCCGTAACAAAAAAACTGTACACCCTTTCGGGCGTGACGGTTCAGGACAGACAGCTGTACGACGCACAGGGCCGCCGCCTGTATATCGGCACGACGACGGGAGAGGACGGCTCTTCTTCGACCGTTTATACCCGCCTCACGACGAATAACGACGCGGTCCAAACGATCCCCGAAGAGGGGAGCGAAATCCCCTTCACTTTCGCCCTGCGGGAAAACGAATGGCTGTATTTCGTTTCCGGCCCCGCGGAAGATCCGGAATCGGATACCTTTGTTTACGAGCGGGTCGGCGATCTGGCCGATACTCAAAAGACGGTGCTTACAAGGGAGATCGCGGCGCGCTATAAATACACGCCCCTCTACGCCAAAATTTCCGAAGGCGAATATGTGCTCGCCACCGCGGTCGACGAGAACAACGAATACGTGATCGACGCCGACAACGGCGGCTATGCCATAGACGAAAAATATCAGAACGAGACCGAACTTTACTACCTCGATTATATCGACGGGGAAGCGCTGACGCTCGAAGGCGCGCAGGAAGCCGCCAAAACGCAGCTCGTATACGTAAAGACGAACGGCATCGCCGACCTGCCCCTCACGGAAGCGATGGATTCGCTTTCCGCCGTGCTCGACATGAACAGCATGACCCTTGCGGATTTTGAGCGGTATTTCGGCGTGGAGCTTTCAACAAACGCCGTACTCGAACACGTGCTGTACGTGCCCCTCGGCAGATTCGGCAGCGCGCTCAACGAGGAGATAGAAAACGTTGCGCTCAAAGACGTTCTGACCATCACCGCCGATTCCCCTTACGCGCTGATCCGCCTTGCTTACGGCAACGGGTTCGCGACGGACGAAAACGGCAACGTGATGACGGACGAGAACGGAAACATCGTGGTAACGGACGAGAGCGAGATCAGGACGATCGGCGACCTCTCCGCGGGATTCGACGATCTCACCATTTCCGATTTTGTGGAGATCGAGGAACCCGACGAGAACGGCAAGGGCGGCTCGGCAAAACTGCTGCTTGCGATCAAAGACTGGACGCTGAACGACCTTTCCTCGTCGGATAAGATCGATTCCCTGTCGCTGGGGGATCTCATCGACATCACCGACGATTCCGCCAAGATCCTTACGGCGCTCAAAGACGTTGCCATCGGCAACATCGCGGAAACGATAGACGACCTCTCTTTAAGCGATATTCTGGAAATCGACGATTCCGACGCCCTCCTTTCCAACCTCAAAAACTCCACGCTGAGCACGCTGGCGGACGATATTTCCGAACTTTCCGTGCAGTCGCTCTTCTCCGACGGCATGTACGAGCAAGGTTCGGCAGGCACCGTTACCGCGCCCGACGGCATCGATTCCATGAACGAAGACGCGCTCAAAGAATACGTGGTGCAGGAGTTTGAAAAGCTCTCCGCGGTATACGGCAAAGACAACCTGTACCTGTACGGCAACGGCGGATACGTCGCCTATACCTCTTATTCCGCGGAAGAACTCGCTTCTCTGCTGCGGGCGGACGGCTCGATCCCCGTTTATTCCCCCTACACCGCGGTATACGAACCGAACGGCGCGAACGAACTTTCCGATTACGCGAACGTGCCCCTCTATTATCTCGAAAAGGTAACGACGACGGGAGAAGACGGCACGGAGAGCGTGACCTATAAAATGTCGGCGACGACGGGCACGACGGCTTGGAAGATCCCCACAACGACCGACGAAGGCGGAACGGAAACGCCCGCGCTGCCCGCAGGGACAAAGCTTTACGCACCCAACGAAAAGGGCGGCTATACCCTTGCGGAGCCGGACGAGCTCGGCTATTACAGCCAAAAGACTCTGTGGTATTACGATACCGCGAGCGAGGGCATGAAGAGCATTTCGCTCGCGCCCGCGGCGTACGGGATCCTTCCCGCGCTGCTCGGCCCCGACGGCGCCCCGACAATCGCCCTGTTCGCAAAACTTACGCCCGCGGCGGAATACACGTATACCGACCCTTCTTCGCAGACGGCGTATTACACGACGGGCAACCTGTTCTGGTACGACACCGCAAACGAAAAATGGGTGCAGGCGACCGCCACTGCCGCGCGCGACGACGACGGCGCCCTTCTTAAAGATACAAACGGCAACGTTCTGTATACCGTTGAAGGGGCAGACGGAAAAACGCTTTACACTTACGGACGCGTGATCGGCACGTGGAAGTACCTGCTTTTGGAAGACGGCGCGGAGCGCCCCTGCACCGTGCAGAACGTCGGCTCGCTGGTAACGAACGTATCCGCGAACATCAAGGCGGCGACCATACGGGCGCTGTATGAAGACGGCCTGATCGGAATTTCGGCAATAACGATCGGCAGCGTTACCTACTCCCCTTCGCAGATGATGGAGATCAGATTCAAAATCAGAAATGCGGAGAGCACGGAGGAAACGACGGAAGCCTTCGGAGACATGACCCTCGGCAGATTTATCGAAGTCGCGTTCATGGGGCTCGCCTCGAACGTAGTGGTCGGCTAAAGGCCGTAAAAAAACAAATATGCGCCCCGAAAGCTTGGCTTTTCGGGGCTTGCTTTTTTAAAAAATCCCGTTCTCGTGCAAAAAATCATTGACGGAAAGCTTAAAAAACAGTATAATATGATATGCGCTTTAAGGGCGCAAAGACCTTGCGTGCGCAAAACGCACGCCGAATAAGACCGGGAGGTGTAAAAATGAAGTACGAAATGCTCTATCTGATCGACTCTGCCGTAGCGGAAGAAGCGAGAGACGCGCTGATCGCAAAATTCGAAGACACTGTCAAGAATTTGGGCGGCACGGTGCTTTCTACCGACAAGTGGGGCGTAAAGAAGCTCGCGTATCCCATCGAATACAAGAGCGAAGCTTTTTACGTTCTGATGACGTTCCAGGCGGACGGCAGCGCGATCAAAGAACTCGACCGTATCGCGGGCATTACCGACGGCATTCTCAGAAGAATGATCACGAAAGCGGTAAACTGAAAACGGAGATAAGCTATGAATAAGGTATTTTTGATCGGCAACCTGACGCGCGACCCGGAACTTTCCGAAACGAACAGCGGCGTACCCGTTTGCCGCTTTGCGATCGCCGTGAACCGCAGGTTTTCCTCGCAGGACGCGGAACGCCAGACCGACTTTTTTAACGTTACGGCATGGCGCAACCTTGCGGAAACGGTGGCAAAGTATACGAAAAAGGGCAACAAGGTGGCGGTAACGGGCAGCATTCAGATCCGCAACTACGAAGACAACGCGGGTCAGAAGCGCACTTTTGTAGACATCGTTGCGGACGACGTGGAGTTTTTGACCCCGAAGGGGAGCGGCTCCTCCGACGACGGCGATTTTGCGCCCGCGCCCAGGAAAAAGCCGACGCTGGAAGCGTTCGACGACGATTCCGACATTCCGTTCTGATCGCGCGGCGCTTTTGCGCCAACATTTTGCGGCGAGCCGAAAGGTGCGCCGGGGAGGGCATACCCCTCAGAGTCGCGGAAGTCGCGTTTTTCACGCGGCACGCGAAAAAATATAAGGAGTGAATATCATGGAAGAAAAACCCGTAAGAAAGCCCATGAAGCGTTCTTCCCGCAGAAAGGTTTGCGCCTTCTGCCAGGAGAAAGTCGAGGTCATCGATTATAAAGACGTCAACCGCCTGAAAAAATATATTACCGAGGGCGGCAAGATCTTGCCCCGCCGCATGAGCGGCACCTGCGCGATGCACCAGAGAGAGCTTTCCAACGCCATCAAAAAGGCGCGCATCGTGGCGCTTCTCCCCTATCGCGGAGAATAAATCGTTTTGCAAAAAAGCTTCCGTACAAACGGAAGCTTTTTTATTTGCCTTTTGCCGCCCTTTTCGCGGCCGCTATCCCTTTACAGGCGCGGAGGTACGGGCGGGATCTTCTTTTTTATAGCGCGAATTGACGCGCATGGCGTTTAAGATCGCGATGACCGCTACGCCCACATCGCCGAATACGGCGACCCACATGTTTGCAAAGCCCAGCGCGGAAAGAATGAGGATGGCTGCCTTGACCGCGATGGAAAACACGATATTTTCAAACACGATCGCCATCGTCTTTTTTGCGATGCGCTTGGCGAGCGGAAGGCCTTTCAAATCGTCCTGCATCAGAACGATGTCGGACGCCTCGATCGCCGCGTCGCTCCCCACGCCGCCCATTGCTATGCCGATGTCTGAACGCATCAGCACGGGCGCGTCGTTGATGCCGTCGCCGACAAAGCACAAAACGTCTTTCTTCTGCTTTTCGGCAAGCAGCTTTTCCACTTCTTCCACCTTGTTTTGCGGAAGGAGTGACGCCTTATACCCCGTAAGCCCCAGCCGGGCCGCCACATTTTTGGCGATCTCTTCGTTGTCGCCCGTGAGCATGACCGTTTTGCACCCCATCGCGCCGAGAGACGCGATCACCTCTTTCGCTTCGGGCTTGACCTCGTCGGCTATGAGGAGGGAGCCGACGAATTTCCCGTTCCTCGCCACATATACGACGGTGCCGACGCCCGTTTCCCGCACGTATTCTATGCCGCGGGCAGCCATCAGCTTTTCGTTCCCGCAGAGGATCGCGTCTTCCCCTTTTACGGCGCAGATCCCTTCCCCCGCAATGTTTGTGAGAGTGTAGCCGCCCTCGGCTTCGCCATCGAAGCACGCCCGCACCGACCTTGCGATGGGATGGTCGGAATCGCGCTCGGCGATCGCCGCGAGGCGCAGCACTTCCTCGCGCTTTTCTTCGGGGAAAACCCTTGTTACGACAAAGTTCCCCTTGGTGAGCGTGCCCGTTTTATCGAACACAAAGGTGTTCGCGCAGTGGAATTTTTCCAGATAGTTGGAGCCCTTGACGAGTATTCCGTAGCGGGACGCCGCGCCGATGCCCGCAAAAAAGGAGAGCGGAATGGAAATGACCAGCGCGCACGGGCAGGAAACGACCAGAAAACTCAGCGCGCGGTAGATCCACGCAGACCAATCCGACGTGATCAGTCCCGGCACGACGGCGAGCAGAAGCGCCGCCGCGCACACGGCGGGCGTGTAATACTTTGCGAATTTCGTGATAAAATTTTCCGCCTTGGATTTTTGTGCGGAGGCATTCTCCACGAGTTCGAGGATCTTGGATACGGTGGAATCGTAAAACGCCTTCGTTACCCGCACTTCCAGCTGAGAGGTCAGATTGACGCTCCCGCTTATGATCTCGCCGCCCTCTTCCGCCTCGCGCGGGAGAGATTCGCCCGTGAGAGCGCGCGTATCCAGCGCGGAGGAACCCTTTACGATCACGCCGTCGAGGGGTACCCTTTCCCCCGGATTGACGACGATGATCTCGCCCGGTTCGACTTCGGCGGGATCGACGCGCTCCGTTTTATCCCCGCGTTTGACGTTGGCGTAATCGGGGCGTATGTCCATGAGCGCGGAAATAGATTTTCTCGACTTGCCCGCGGCGTAATCCTGAAAGAACTCGCCCACCTGATAGAACAGCAGAACGGCGCACGCTTCGTCGAACCCCTCGATGCTCTGCCCCGTGGCCCCGCGGTAAATGGCGAGCGCGAACGCGCCGAGCGTTGCCACGCACATCAAAAAGTTTTCGTCGAACACCTGTCCGCGGGCGATGTTGCGCACGGCGCGCCACAAAACGTCGTACCCGATAAAGAGATATACGACAAGATACAGGCAAAACGGGAACACCCACGCCGCGGGGCCCGAAAACACGCCGCCGAGATACACCGCCTTATCCGCTATAAAGACCGCCGCAAACATGGCAAGCGCCGCAACGATGCGGGCAAGCCGCCTTTTTTCCTTTCTGCTCAATCCTGCGCCTTTCATAGAGTTCCTCTCTCTCAGAACAGGATCCTGCAATCCGGCTCTATTTTTTTGCACGCCTTTACGACGCGCTCCATGATCTCGCCGAAACGGCTCTCGTCCGCCTCGATCGCCATGCGCTGCGCCATAAAGCTGATGCTGACAGAATCCACGCCGTCGATCTTGGCGATCGCCCGCTCCATTTTCGCCGCGCAGTTCGCGCAGTCGAGATCTTCCAGCTTATAAACCCTTTTCATGCTTCGTCCTCCGGTATCCCTCTCTTTTTTTACGGCCGAAGGGCGTCTGCCTCCGCGCCGTTTTTGAATAATTGGTTTGTTGAACAAATATTCAAATAATATGCCGCAAAAACAGGGGCTAAGCCCCTCGCCGTATGCGCCCTCGCCCCGAACGGCTGCGTTCGCGGCGGCATCGCTGAAAACGCGGCACCCGCACGTTCTTTCGCAAAACGGGCAACGCGCAAAAATCAGCGCTCTTCGTTAACGTGCGTAAGGCCGCATTCCATGATCTTTGCCACGTGATCGTCGTCTAAGGAATACTTGACCTCTTTGCCCTCTTTGGTGCCCTTAACGAGCTTGGCGCCGCGCAAAACGCGCAGCTGGTGCGAAACGGCGGAAACGCTCATGCCGAGCACCTCCGCGATCTCCCCCACACACAGATCCTTTATTTGAAGGCAGCCGAGAATTTTGGCGCGGGTCGGGTCGCCGAACATTTTAAAAAGTTCGGCAAGCTCGTAGACCGTTTCGTCTTTCGGCAGCAGTTCGCGGATCGTCTTCGCCTGTGCGGGTTCCGTTTTTTCCGCAATATCAGTGTTATGCTCCATTTTTGCCTCATATATTTGAACAATTCTTCAAATGTTCAATAATAGTATACGCCCGATCTGTTCGTTTGTCAACCGTTTGGCGAAAAAATTTAAAAAATTTCGGATCTTAAAAAAATCCCGGCTTCTTAAATCTGCGCGATGCGCGCAAACGCCGTTCTCCCCGCATCCCCTGAAAATTTCACCCGAAGCGACGGAATAACCCTTTGCGCGCGGCGGCGGGATATGGTATAATATCAAAAAGAGGTTGTACATGAAAAAACTCGTACTCAAAATTCAGGAAGGCGACCTTTTCCGCTTTTTCGACAGCGAAGACATGGAATCCTTCACCCTCGGCGCAAAGCGCACGGCAGAAATTTCCGTGCGTTCGGTATATCTTTTGCCCGAAGAAGTGCGCTTCGTCCGCAAAAACGACATTTGGTACGCGGAAGATCTCACGAATGCGGACGCAAAGAGCCGCCCGCTGATGAACGGAAAGCCTTTCCGCCGCCCTGCGGTAAAGATGGACGGCGTGCTCACCGTGTGCCGCACGGACGACAAAAACGGCGCGGAGATCGTGCGGGTGAGCCCCGTGCGGCAGATACGGCGCAAAAAAGCGGACGGCTTCGACCTGACCGCAAAGACGATCACGACCGTGGGCAAGGGCGAGGGGTGCGACATACGCGTAGACAACCCGCTCGTATCGGATAAGCACTTTTTTATCGTGTTCGACGGGGAAAACTGCTTTGTGGAAGACGCGCACAGCGTGGGCGGCACCTATGTAAACAACAAAAAGGTGAAGCGGCAGAAGCTTTCGGACTACGACCGCATTTCCATACCCTCCGCGGCGTACATATTTTTCGGCAACCGACTGCTCTATTCCACCGCGTCGGGCGGGATCCGCATAGACGCGGTGAACGTATCCAAACGGGTTCCGGACAAAAACGCCCGCGGGAAAATATCGCTCGTAACGAATGTTTCCTTCCGCATCGAGGCGGGGGAATTTGCGGCGATCGTAGGCGGAAGCGGCGCGGGGAAATCTACCCTGCTCGACTGCATCAACGGCATGCGCCCCGCGACGGACGGGAAAATTTACTATGATTCCAACGATTACTACGAAAACATGAACAGCTATAAAGGCGTAATGGGATACGTGCCGCAGCGCGATATTCTGCACGACGACCTACGCGTGTTCGACGCGCTGCGCTACACGGCAAGGCTGCGTATCCGCGCGCGGCTGCCCAAAAAAGAGCTCGCCGAACGCGTTGCCGCCGCGCTCGAAGACGTGCGCCTTACGGGGAAAGAGAAGCTCCGCATTTCCTCCCTTTCCGGCGGACAGAGAAAGCGGGTGTCTATCGCGATGGAGCTGATGGCGGATCCGAAAGTCATTTTTCTGGACGAACCCACGAGCGGGCTCTCTCCCGACCTCGACATGGAGATGATGGAACTTTTAAAAGACCTGACGAAAAAGGGGCGCACCGTCGTGATCGTGACGCACGCGATGGAAAATTTGGATAAATGCGACAAGGTCGCTTTCCTCGGCAAGGGCGGAAGGCTCTGTTATTTCGGCGATGCGCCTCTCGCGCTGCGCTGGTTCAACCGCCGTTCCTATTCGCGCATTTTCGCGGCGCTGGGCGACGAGGAAACGAGCGAAGCGTTCGCAAAAAAATACCGTGCCGGGGATTACTATAAAAAACTGTACGCGCTGTTTACGGCGGAGTACGGCAAAGACTGCATTCTCCCGCCCGAGGATATGCCCAAGCGCGAACGGCGGCATCCCTGGGAAATGCCGCCCGAAGATCTGCCCGAAAGCGCTCCCCGCGCCGCGCGCAAAGGCGCGGCGCCCGCCCGGACGGAGCAAGAAGTCGCCGCGGCGGACGCGTCTGCAGCGCCGCGAGAAGAGGGCACCCCCGCCAAGAGAGGGCGCAAGGGAGGGGCAAAATGAAAAAATTTCGAAAGCGATCCGCCCGGGCAAATTTAGAGCACTTCCGCGTGCTGACCGCGCGCTATTTCAGGCAGATCTTTACCAACGCCGGCATACTCCTTCCGCTCCTGCTGCAAGCTCCCGTGATGGTGCTGATCCTCTTTATCGTGGCGGATACGACCGCCTTTACCTCGCAGAACCTGCTGCGCGCGAACATAATTTTGTTTATGCTGGTGGTGATGTCTGCCTTGATGGGGCTTCTCAACAGCTACCGCGAGATATGCAAGGAGCGCGATATCCTGGCGAGGGAGGTGTTCGGCGGGCTGGACGTATCTTCCTACGTGCTCTCCAAAACGGCTGTGCTTTCCGCTGTGGGCGCGGTGCAGAGCGCCCTGCTGTTTGCGGGGAGCCTGCTGTTTATCGATTACAATATGCCCTCCCCCGCCGTTTCCTACCCGCTCTGCTTTTTAACGATGATCCTCACCAATATTTCCGTAACGGCGCTGGGGCTTTTCATCTCCGCGCTGCTCAAAAAATCGGAGAGCGCGATCCTGCCCGTGCTCATCGTCATCATTTTGCAGGTCGTGTTTTCCGACTGCCTCATATCCCTCGACGGCGCGGCGGGATTTATTAAATATATCACTCCCGCGGCATGGGGCATTGCGGTATTCGGCAATATATTCGATCTGGATACGTGGCCGTTTCAGGCAACGCAGCACGATCTGTACGGCCTGCACCCCGTGGTGTGCCTTGCCGTGCTCGCCGCGTTCGCTCTGCTCTTTCTGTTTCTGACGACGGCAAAGCTCAAACGGGAATTCCGGCAAAAAGACTGATCGCACCACAAAAAGGCGCCGCAATTTTTGCGGCGCCTTTGTTTATACGATGAGCGCGTTCAGATAGCCGACGCCGATGAGAACGGCGAGGAAGGAAAAGTTTATGAGCAGAAATTTCAGAATATATTTTTTCGTTTCGCCGGGGCGAACGCGTCGGTATGTATTGAGCGTGATGAGGCTCGCAAGAGAGGCGATGGGCGTACCCAGCCCGCCTATGTTGACAGCCACGAGCAGGTTCGCGTAATCGGCAGTGAATTTTGAAAGGAGCACCGCCGAGGGCACGTTGGAAATGACCTGGCAGGACAGAACGCCAAAGGCGAGCGGATCGAGCGATACGAGCCAGCCCAAAAATTTTTCTACCGCGGGTATGCGCGCCATATTCCCCGAAAACACGAAAAAGGCGCAAAAGGTGAGCAGCAGGCCGTAATCCACGCGCAAAACGGCGCGGAAATCGAGGAGCAAAAGCGCCGACGCGACCGCCAGGAGCCCCCAATAATAAGGAAATACGCGGAACACGATGAGCACGGAAAGCACAAAGAGCGCCGAATAGACCGCAACGCGCCAGACGGGAGGCGCCTTTTTGGGCGCGGAGAGCACCTCCGCCCCTTCCGGCTTTACGAAGAGGCACACGCCGAGTATGAGCAGGAAAGCGACCGCAAAGGGCAGCGCCATGATCTTAAAAAACTCCCCCGCCCCGATATTGTAGTAGGAATAGAGGTATAAATTCTGCGGATTGCCGAACGGTGTGAGCATGCCGCCCAGATTTGCGGCGATGTTCTGCATGATAAAGGTGAGAGCCGTGAGCTTTTTATTGCCGCAGGAATCGAGCACGAAATATCCGAGCGGCAAAAAAGTGATGAGCGCCATGTCGTTTGCCATGACCATAGACCCGAAATAGGTGACGAACACGAGCGCGAGCACGATGTTGCGCATATTTTTGAATCGGCGCACGATGATGTCGGCAAGCCACACAAAAAAGCGTATGTTTTTGAACGCCGCCACCACGGCGAGCGTACAGAAAAGGCAGGTGAGCGTCTGCAAGTCGAAATAGCCGAGGTATTCGCTGTCGACGGGCACAAAAATACAGGTGACGCCCGCCGCCGCCAGCGCGACGATGAGAACGACGCTGCTCTTGAAAAAATGTGCGGCAGCAAGCGCAAATTTCCGCTTTTTCGAAAGCAGCACGCCCGTTTCCGCCGCGCAGCTCCCGTTCTCCGCGGCGCTTTCAACGCCTTCCGCGCTTTCCGCCGTACGCCCGCACGACGGCGCTTGCGGATCCGGCGCGGAAGGCACGGAGTTTCTTTTTTCCATAGTCTTCACCTCTTAAAATCAAACATCTTTATTATACTCATCTTCGCGCGTCCGTCAATGAAAAAAGCCGCGTTTTTCGCAAAGTGTTTGCCCTTTTGCGAAAGGCGTGCTATAATAAAATAAAAAAGAGGCGCCCATGACACTGCCGCAAGACCCTTTTATGCTTTTGAGCTTTGTAAATATGAAGCTGCGAGATCTCTATCCCTCCCTTTCCGCGCTGTGCGAAGATCTGAACGAAAACGAAGAGGCCGTGCGCGATAAGCTCGCGAAGATCGGATATTTTTACGACGAAAAGACAAACCGTTTCGTATAAAACTTTGTTTTGCGGCGATAAAGCCGCACGAATATGCAAAGCGCCCCCGCGCAGAAACTCTGCGCGGGGGCGCTCTTATTTATCCGTTTTACTGATTTTTGACGACATACGCGACGCCGAACGCCCCCTCTCCCACGTGAATGCTGAGCACGGGCCCCAGCACGCGCTGGTGAATGTACACGCTCGGATAGCGCGAGCGCAAAAGCGCCGTAAGCGCGGATACGTCTGTGTTCTCCCCGCAACGGCAGACGATGATGCGGCGGGTGTTTTCGGGTATCTCCGCGAGCATCTCCTCCAACCGTTCGCGCGCGCCGCGCGCGTTGCTCTTAAAGATGATCTTCGCCTTCAAGTCGAACACGGGGCGGTTGTTCAGGCTGGTTTTCGCCTTGGTCGTATTCAGCCTGCCGCCCGCAATGAGATTATCCAGCGTTTCCACCGTAAAGACGATGCCGATCTTATTTTTCAGCTCTTCCAGCATCTCCACGGCGCGCTCGAAGGAGACGCCCGCCTTGACGAGATTGACCGCTTCGTCTACCAAAAGGTGCATGCCCGCGCCGATGGTGCGGGAATCTATGACCCTGATATTGCCGCCGACCTGCCCCGCCGCAAATTTTGCGGAGGAATACGTCCCTGAAAGGGAGGAACTGAGCACGATGCAGATGACGTCGCACCCCTTCGCGACGAGCGAAGAAAACGTTTGTATAAAGCTTGCGAGCGCAGGCTGCGCCGTTTTGCAGGGCGCGCTCTCGATCGCGGGCATGAACGCCCCGTTCTTGTCCGACGCCTTTTCCTCAAAATTATTGCCGCCTACGTTGTAATTGAGCGGCACCACACTGACGATACCCCTGTCTGCGATCTCCGCCGTAGAATACCCGACGGAAGAATCCGTTACGATCGCGATCATCTTCTCTCCTCCTTGTTTTTCCCCGCAGAACACGCCTTTGCGCTTCTTGCGGCCGCCGCTTAAAACTTGCGGAAGCGGCGGTATCTGTTTTCTACCAGCGTATCCGCCGGTATTTTTTTCAGTTTTCTGAACGTTTCGGCAACATCGGCCTTTAACTTCCGATAAAATCCTTCCGAAAATCCATCTTCGGGGATCACGCGTTCCACCGCACCGAGCGCGATGAGATCGTCTGCCGTCATTTTAAGGCATTCCGACGCCTCCGCCACGCGCGAACTGTCTTTCCACAAGATCGAAGCGCAGCCCTCGGGAGAAATGACCGAATAAGTGGAGGTTTCCGTGATCCACACCTCGTCTGCCGCGCAAAGGCCGAGCGCGCCGCCCGAGCCGCCCTCGCCTATGATGACCGAAAGGGTGGGCGTTTTGAGGCGGATCATATCGAGAATGCTCATGGCGATCGCCTCGCTCTGACCGCGCTCCTCCGCGCCGATGCCGCAATATGCGCCAGAAGTGTCGACAAAGCACAGCACGGGCCGGCGGAATTTTTCCGCCTCCTTCATCAGGCGCACCGCCTTGCGATATCCTTCCGGGTGCGCGCAGCCGAAATTGTGCGCAATTTTATCGTTGGTGTCGTCGCCCTTTTCGATGCCGATCACGGTAACGGGCATGCCTTCGATATACCCCACGCCCGCAACGATCGCCCGATCGTCCGCAAAGCGCCTGTCTCCGTGCAGCTCGATGAATCCTTCCACGATATTGGATATATATTTTACCGCGGTGGGCCTGCCCTTTTCCCGGCTTTTGAGAACGATCTCGTATGCGCTCATGCGATCACCTCCCCGCAATGCAGCTTCAGGAGCGCGGCGAGCTTTTCCTTCATTTCTCTGCGCTCGACGATGAGATCCGCAAAGCCTTTCTGCTCGATGAATTCCGCCCTTTGGAACCCTTCGGGCAGTTTTTGGCGTATGGTCTGCTCGATGACGCGCGGCCCGGCAAACCCGATGAGCGCGCCCTTTTCCGCCATGATGATATCCGCCTCGAACGCGAAAGACGCGGAAACGCCGCCCGTTGTCGGGTCGGTGAGCACGGAGATGTACAAAAGCCCCGCCTCGCCGTGTTTTGCGACCGCGGCGGAGGTCTTTGCCATCTGCATGAGGGAAATGATGCCCTCCTGCATGCGCGCGCCGCCGCTGAGAACGAAGCCTACGACGGGCAAGCGGTTTTCCGTAGCGTATTCAAAGATTTTTGTGATCTTTTCTCCGACGGTATGCCCCATGCTGCCCATCGTAAAGCGGTAGTCCATGGAAAACACCGCCGTTTTTACGCCGCCGAGCATGCCTACGCCGCACACGGCGCCGTCCTTTTCGCCCGTTTTGGCGCGTAGCTGTTCCAGTTTTTCGGTATAGCCGGGGAAATCGAGGATATTGCCCGATTCCTCCTCCGAAAACAATTCTTCAAATTCGTCGAGGCACATTTCTATGCGCGCACGCGCGTCTATCTTGCGATAATGCCCGCACTTGGGGCAAACGCCGTAATTTGCCTTGAACTCGTCTGCAAGGACGATCTGCCCGCACCCCTCGCATTTTTCCGCGAGCTTTTCGGGGATCGCCGCGTCGCTGCTTTTCGGCTCCTCCTTTGCGGGCTGCTCGTTTTCAGAGCCTTCCAGCTCATTTTTCGGCTTCCTGAAAAAGAATTTTTTAAAATCGAATTTCAACTCCGTATCACCCCTGTCGAATGACCTGTCTTGCGCCGCAAACAAGCGGGCGCATTTTATCTATATGCCGATCATTTGTAATCTTTCAAAAATTTGTCGAGAAAATTGGTGCAATAACTGCCGTCTTTGAACTCGGGCTGGGCGAGAATGTCGCTGGAAAGCTCCGCGTTCGTCTGTACGCCCTCGATGACCAGCTCCGCAAGCGCTGCCTGCATTTTGCGTATCGCCTCCGTCCTGTCCCGCGCGTACACGATCAGTTTGCCGATCATGCTGTCGTAGTAGGGCGGGATCATATAATCCTGATAGATCGCCGTATCGAAGCGTACCCAAGGCCCGCCGGGAATATGCAAAAGAGAGATCCTGCCGCAGCTGGGGCGGAAATTACTGCGCGCGTCCTCCGAATTGATGCGGCACTCGATGGCGCACCCGCGCAGGCGTATGTCCTCCTGCTTGTAGATGAATTCTATGCCCGCCGCAATGCGGATCTGCCATTTTACGACGTCGATGCCCGTAACGTATTCGGTTACGGGGTGCTCGACCTGCAAACGGGTGTTCATCTCCATAAAATAAAATTTGTCGTCTTTGGCAAGGAGAAACTCTATCGTGCCGAGGTTGGTATAATTGACCGTTTTTGCGGCAAGAACCGCCGCCTCCATCATCTGCTTGCGCACTTCCGGCTTCAACGTAACGCAGGGGCTCTCTTCGATCAGTTTCTGATTGCGCCGCTGCATGGAACAGTCTCTCTCGCCCAGGCAGACCACGCTGCCCTGCTCGTCGGCGATGATCTGCATTTCCACGTGCTTTACGTCGGTAAGATACTTTTCCAGATAGCATTTGCCGTTGCCGAAGGCGCTCTCCGCCTCTGCCGACGCGGTGCGCACGGCGTTTTCGAAGTCCTCCTCCTTCCAGACGATGCGGATGCCCTTGCCGCCGCCGCCCGCGCTCGCCTTTACGATGACGGGATAACCGATCTCGGAGGCAAACTTTTTCGCTTCGGCGACGTCTGTGATCTCGTCAAGGCCGGGCACGACGGGAACGCCCGCCGCCTTCATGGTGCGGCGCGCTTCGTCTTTATCCCCCATTTTTGCGATGACCGACCAATGCGGCCCGATAAATTTGATGCCGCACTTTTCGCACAGCTCCGCAAAGCGCGGGTTTTCGCTCAAAAGCCCGTAGCCCGGATGGATCGCCTGGCAACCCGTGGCAATGGCGACGTCGATGAGCGCCGTCATGTTGAGATAGCTGTCCTTCAAAAGGGCGGGGCCTATGCAATAGCTCTCGTCGGCAAGGCTGACGTGCAGAGCCTCCGCGTCTGCCTCGGAATACACCGCCACGGTGTGAATGCCCATTTCGTTGCAGGCGCGTATGATGCGCACGGCGATCTCGCCGCGGTTTGCGATCAGAATTTTACTGAACATCTCCCCTCTGCCTCTTAAAATATCTTAAAAAGTACCTGCCCGAACTCGACGAGCGAACCGTTTTCCGCACAGATCTCCACGATCTCGCCGTCCTCTTCCGCGACGACGTCGTTCATCAGCTTCATCGCCTCTATGATGCAGAGGGTATCCCCCTTTTTCACCTTTTTACCCACCTTGACGAAGGGCTCCGCGTCGGGCGCGGGTGCGGCGTAAAAGATGCCTACCATGGGCGAACGAATATCGCGGTATTTATTGTAATCCTTGATGTCTTCGGGTGCGGGCGCGGGCACTGCCGCCTCTTTTGCGGGCGCGGATACCGCCGCAGGCACGGGCAGCGCCGCAACGACTTCTGCGTTCCTCTCCAATTTGAGAGTAAACGTTTTGTCTGCGGCGGTCTCGCTGATCTCCATTTTGCCGAGCCCGCTCTCCTTGAATATTTCTATGATCTCCGTCAGTTTTTTCTTATCCATTTATGAACTCCTTTCCTTTCTGCATGAAAAAATATGCGTTTGCTTCATGAAAAAGAAACGCATACTCTTCCGTCAGATTTTTTTGAAGGCGAGGCAGCCGTTGTGCCCACCAAACCCGAGCGACGTGGACATGGCGAAAAGCAGCTGCTCTCTGACCGCTTCGTTGGGCGTTATATCGAGGTCGCATTCCTCGTCTTTGACTTTGTAGTTGATGGTAGGCGGGATCACTCCCTCGTCGAGCGCCAAAATTGAAGCGATCGCCTCGACGCCGCCCGCCGCGCCCAGCATGTGGCCCGTCATCGACTTGGTGGAGGACACGTGCAGATTGTAAGCGTCCTGCCCGAACGCCCGCTTGATCGCCGCCGTTTCCGTCTTGTCGTTCAAGGGCGTGCCCGTGCCGTGCGCGTTGATATACAAATGCTTATCCGCCGAAACGCCGCCTTCCTTTGCCGCAAGCTCGATGGCGCGCGCGGACGCGATCGCCTCGGGATTGGGCGCGGTCATATGATAGGCGTCGTTGGTGCAGCCGTAACCGACCACTTCCGCATAGATCTTCGCGCCGCGCGCCTTGGCATGCTCATATTCTTCGAGCATGACGACGGCGCCGCCTTCGCCCATGATAAAGCCCCCGCGCTCCTTATCGAAGGGAATGGAGGCACGGTCTTTGTCTTCCGCCTGAGAAAGCGCCTGGCAGCTGATAAAGCCCGCAAAGCACATGGGTACGATGGCAGCCTCGCTGCCGCCGGCGAGCATGACGTCGGCATAGCCGTGCTTGATGGCGCGGTACGCTTCGCCGATGCTGTTGGTAGAAGTCGCGCAGGCGGTTACGATGCCTATGTTCGGCCCCTGCGCGTTATATCTGATCGCTACCGTGCCTGACGCGATGTTTGAGATCATCATCGGCACGAAATAGGGCGACACCCTTCCGGGGCCCTTTTCGATAAATTTCGTATGGTCGTTTATGAGCGTATTGATGCCGCCGATGCCCGAACCGATATAGACGCCGAACCGATCGGGCGAAACGCCTTCCGCCGTCATGCCGGAATCCTCATACGCCTGCGCAGCAGCCGCCACCGCATACTGGGTATACAGGTCGGTCTTGCGCACGTCGCCCTTGGGCATGTACAGCGTGGGGTCAAACCCGCGCACTTCGCCCGCGAGGCGGCATTTATATTCCGTTGCGTCAAATTTGGTCACCTCGTCGATGCCGTTGACGCCTTTTTTCATATTCTCCCAAGTGGTCTTTACATCGTTGCCCAAGGGGGTTACCGCCCCGAGCCCCGTGACCACGACTCTTTTTGTCATAAAAAACCTCCTCGCTCTGTTCACGCGTTTCTCGTGCAAAGGCACTGCGAAACGCCGTGATTTGAGAGACAACCATTGTTCGCCGACGTATAAGTCGGCTCTGCAATATTTTTCTCTCTGCGGCGTCGCGGCAAAATATATTATGCAAGCATTTACAATACTTGCAAATGCTTTGCTCCTATATATTTGCCGCTCCTTATTTCCAAAAATCTCACACCGCTACGCGCGTTGCGATTTTTGGAAGCCTTAATTTAAGGGCTTTCCTATTATAGCAATTTTCGCATTCACTCTTTTTCGGCAAGCCGC
>DXCL01000011.1 GCA_019115995.1 Candidatus Borkfalkia avistercoris | reverse complement strand
TGTACCGTTCATATCGGTAATTGAACTGTCTGCAAACAAACTAACGGGGATTTTAACTTCCGTCCATTGACCGGGGACGATTTCTGTATCCGCTGCCCAAGTAGTACCCATCTTAAAAGCCGTATCCGCAGGATTATATACATAGAAAATGATGGAATCATATGCGGAAACATCCTTGATGTACGGGCTATTCAATAAAATATAATTATCTTGCGGTTTTACGATATCAACTTTTAAGGATCCTTTTTCTTCACCGTGTTTTATAGATGTATCAAAGGATATTTTATGTTCAGCCGGCCAATAAACGGAGACCTGTGAAAGTCCGAATTCTTCATCAAAATAAGCAATTTTATCAGGCACAATCGTATCCGGTTCCGAAGTCTCTTCGGTTATAGCGTACATCGCCGACAAATAAAACGTAGAGTCTGCAGGAAGTTGATTGGTAGTATAATCACTAAAAAGCCGTAATGATAAATTTGTAATATTTTTGCTCGTAATTGTAATACCCGCTATGGAAGGATGTGTTACATTTTGCACATCAAGATCACTGACCGGTATTTTGAACTCTGTCCATGCATGTGGCTCCAAAGTGGTATCACCGAACCAACAATAACCTGTATAGATGGGATAATCATTGTCGTTATATATATATATTACCAGGTGTGTATAATCGCTGACATCACTCTCTATCAAGCGGTCAAGGATAATATAATCTGTTCCGCCGTTGCCAACAACTTTTGCCGAACCAGCCTCTTCCCCATAGGCCATTTCGTCAGTATATGAAATCTTAAAATTGTTCCAAAGCGTTTTAACCTGCGAAATCCCAAATTCTTCATCAAAATACAAAATTTTGCCCGATACAACTTCTGAAGGACCGATTGCATCTACTTCGTATTCGTAATCTTTTGCATTGCCTGCAGCATCTTCGGCATGGATAACAATGATATACGTACCATTGTTATATTCAACATCAAAGCGACTGTTTTCGACCGCCACTTCTACGCGTTCACTATCAGAATTTGCCTGATAGTATACTTTAATCCAGCACTTAGATAAATCCGGCCCATTCACTATAGAATACTGCGGCAATTCATAAGTGAAACCGTCGATATAAAATTCAGGGAGAGCATTTTCTTCCATTTCAACCGATGGTGCAGTGCGATCAGCAAAATCCACGCGTAAAACCGCCTGCGGTATACCCTCTCCAGCACCATAGGTAATTTCATATATCCCGGTTTTTGTAGCGTTGATTTTACTATAAACGACCTGAACGTCTTCCCCGTCCGGATCCTTAACGCCAATCACTTCTACAAGGTATCCCGCGATAATCAGATTATTCTCGTCAACCACATCATATTTCGGTAAATCATAAGATCCGAGTTCTGCCTGTATCACTTCATCCGGAACATTTATACGTAAATTCTGTTCGTTGTTCCCACATGCCGTTATCATAAATAACGTACACAATACCATTATTATAGCCAATAAAAAGCCACTTTTTTTCATTGAGATTCCCCCTGTATTTTATTTTTTTGCTGCAAGCATTATGTTATCCCAAGATGCCATCAACGTTGTCTTAGTATCTTGTATGACCCATTCTGCTGTATTGCCCTGATAAAGTATACCATCCAATCCTGCTCCGTTTCCTGTCGTGTAAGCGGTCAACCCCTGGCGATAGACAAGCGGAGAGGAAAAATCGATACAAACCGGAATATAATCAGGAAAATTTTCATACCGGGAAGCGACGAAGTCTGAAACATTGTCACCAACATCATAGCCGTAGGGCATTGTCAGACCATTCAAATAATCGGCATAGATGCTCTGCCCTAAATTTGACGCCATAAATTTAAGAAATTCCATTGCAAGCGGTTTGTTATCACTCTTAGCAGGAATAGCGGCACAATGGTCGAATGTCGCACTATAAACCATTTGGCGCGCTTCAACAATTCTATCAAAATCGTGGGAAGATACGCCTTCATAAGAGGTTTCGCCCATATCTATTGCATCAATAACCGCACTGAGCGTTGCGTCCGTCATATTCTTGTCTTCCAAAGTATCCACGATAGAACTGATGATAGGCGTTTTAATCATTACAAGTTCCTGCGGCTTTGTCATCAGGTAACTTTGCACCTCGTTCTCCAACCACTGCCCGTTCACCATCATAGCACATTCCGTCATGTCCTCACCAGCATATCCCTGTCCCACAAAAGCAATTTGCGCTTCTTGATATGACATAGAATCCGCAAACTTGTGTACATATCCATTTGACTTCTTCAACAACTTTTCCGCGACTTTTACCGATTCGAGCCGACCAGGCATATCCAACACTTCACCATTTTCCGCAAGCGTTCTAACCGTCGTCCCGTCTTCCTGCTCTTTTTGATAATAGCCCCAATAATAATCGATATAGTTATCATATCCTTCATATTGCGCCCACCATACCCAATGCATATAATCCCAATAGCAAACGGACGTACTGAGCGAGAAGGGATACACCCCCGTTCCCTTGATGTCGTCACAAAACGCAATCAGTTCGTCTGTTGTATTTGGCACATCATATCCTTCAGGAAATATTTCGTCAAGCACCGTTTTGTTTAAAATTAAACCACATACCGGATCCGCCCAGTTCATTTGATAAATTTTGCCATCGTCAGCCACCAATTTATTATATATAGCCGGGTTCATCGAGTCTTTAATCGACTGTGTACTACCTTCCGGTATTGAGTCATAAACTTGCGTAAGGTCTGTCAGGAATCCACTGTCTTGAGCCGCAAACATTGATCCAAGCGCCATTACAACGTCGTCATTCTGTGCATTTTCATTCAATAGCGATACCAACTCACCATTTACATAACTCTTTTTAACTGTAACATCAACATCAAAAGCGGATTCGAATTGTGCAGCCATTTCGTCCAACCACTTTGTACCGAATCCCGCTTCATAACAAATTACGCTGATCGACCCCGTAGGTTTCCCGTCAGGCGTAGTAGGCGGATTTTGTCCGCCGCCACTACAAGCAACCAATGAAACAGTTATCAATGATCCAAGTAATAAGGCTCCTATTCTTTTTATCATAGCAAATCCTCCTAATTGTTTTTATATTAAGCGATCGGAATCATGAATACGCCTTCACCGACGCCGAGTTCTATCTCAAATGTATTATCGACTACTTGGTAATCGGCAGCAACTCCTTTACGATAAACACGTAATTTGGATGCATTTTCAAAAGTAAACTTTATTTTATTTCGCAAACCATACGCAGGATCTGTAAAATTGACAACAATCAAGCCATCATTCCCTGCCGTATCTTTAAATTGTCCTATCAGCGCATCCTGTGTCGCTGTCACATTACGAAGAGTATCGACCTTTTGCAAAGGATTCACAAGCCCGTCAAAATTCAAATTATAGCCACCGGTATTTTCGCTGCCGAGGACGGGCATCGTCCCTTTCCAATCAAAATTCAAATAAACATGATCAAAGGCAAGTATCTCCCGATTGACGGTCTGCGCCATGTAATACTGCGGATACGTTTTACATGATTTTTCAGCATCGACACAAGAATTAGAAAAATCATCAAGAACAGAATTTCTATAAGTAAAATAGGTAAAGGCCTTGACTCCATATGCCATATAAACGTAAAATTGCCAGCGAATATCCTCTTCCGTTACGGCACGATAAGTATAATGCTCTGTCGCCTGTAAGAAGAAATGTGGCGTCGCATTGACGCGTTGTGCTTGTGTCACAATTGTCTCAATGCAATTTAACCAGTTTGATCTCAAAGCGCTTTGCCCGTTGCGATCATCCAAGGGATAAATATCGGCTGAGAGATAACGATGCCCTTCCTCTAATTTAGACAAAACTTTGTCTACATATTCCGCAACATATTCTGTATATGTGTGTCCTTCAAAGGTAGATGTAGCGGAATTCGGGTACAAATTCGCGAAAACATCAATTTTAGTCCCATACTTGGCTATATGTTCCTCTGCGAGTTCTCCAATCCGTTCAATATTAGAAAAATAGGGTTCATCCCAATAGTTAATTGCTGTTACTGCTGAAAACTGCGAATAATCTGTTTTATCAGCCGCCCAAGACTCTGCAGCATATTCGATTGTTGCCGCATTTCCAAGCGTTATAATGGTTTTTAACCCTACCTGTTCACAAAAACCAAGCACATCAAAATATGCTTGTGTACCGCGTTTAACAAATAAATCATCCAAAAACATAAACGTTAATCCCATATCTTTAGCGAGTTGATAATCTGCTAATGTATTAATGGGAGCATCCCATCCGCCGATCATCATCTCTTTGTCATCTTGATACATAGGAAAAGTCCCCTCCTTTTTTTCACCGCATCCAACAAAACCGATGGTGCTACAACACATTACGCCTGCTAAGCATACAGAAAGTAGTTTCGTCCTCATCATCCATCTCCTTATTTAACCTTTTAATCCGCCCGAAAGCGAAATATCCATTATAGAATTTTGAAAAACAGTGAACAGTGCCACTATTGGAATCATACTCATCAATATACCCGCAAAAAGAGTTGGCATATCAAGATTCCGCGTATTAATGATTTGATACATATATAACCCAGAAGACAATGTCGGGAAGTTTTTCAAAAACAAAAGAGGAGTATTATAATCGTTCCAAAAACCAATTGCTGAAACGATTGCCAATGCAGAAACAACCGGAATTGCCTGAGGAATCATGATCCGAAAAAAACAAGTGAAGTGTCCTGCCCCATCTATGAACCCCGCTTCTATATAACTGGATGGCAAAGACTTAAAAAAGGAATACAATATCATAAAATTAAAGCCAAACCCTCCAGCAAAAGCAATCAATAAAAGTGGAGATTCTATGATCCCGAGCGCCGTATATACTTTAAATTGTGATGGCATACTGCCGACAACTGGAATCATCATTGTAACAATTGCAATCCAATAAATTGTTTGTCCGCCCGGAAAACGATATTTTGCAACAACATAAGCAACCATGGTAGAAACTGCCATGCCTACAAATGAACCGCCAACCGTAAACCAAATGGAATTGAACAGCATCGTAAACATATTGTTCCCGTCAATATTCAATATTTGAAATGCCTTTACATAATTGTAAAATTCCCAAGTCTGCGGCAAATTAATTTTATTTGTAGTCATATACTCTGTCGAAGTTTTCAATGAAGAAAGAAATGCCCATATTAAAGGATATATCAGGCTGATCGCATAGAGCAAAAAACATACAAAAATTATATTCATTATGATTTTTTTACCAATACCGCGCACTTTTCTTTGCATTAATATTCCACCTCCGGATCCAAGCGCTTAAACAGCGCACGAGTAAGAATTACGATCGGAATACTGGCAACAGTGAAAAATATACCGATCGCTGCAGGATATTCGAGAGCCCCGCCCGTCTGTGTCCTTTGAAAAATGTAAAAGGCTATTGTTGTCGTATCGTTAGCCCCCGCAACGGTTCCCGCCTCGCTGAAAAGAAGGATAGGGCCGCTGCTATTAAAAAGCCCTGTAAACGCTAAAATAATTGTCATGGACAAGGTTGGCCATACCATTGGAGTAATTACATAAAACATTTCGTGAAACCATCCGCCGCCGTCCATTTCGCACGCCTCCAAAACTTCGACGGGTACCCGTTTCATTGCTCCTTGATAAAGAATCATATTAATGCCAAGCCCCGTCCAAATTGTATAAACGATAATTGTCGGCGTTGCCGTTTTTGGATTACTCAATAAAGCGGGCAATTCATAACCAGAAATTCCTTTTAAAACCATATAAAGAGGCCCGAATGTTTGAATAAAATTTTTAAATACAGTTACATAAACGACAGCAGAGATAATAGACGGTAAAAAGAAAATTACTCTAAAAACTTTATAGCCGTATACTTGTTTGAACAAAAAATATGAAACCAGGTAGGAAACCGGTATCATAAAGAATATATTTGTGGCAAAATATTTCAATGTGTTTTTTACAGCAACTCCTACCGTAGAGTTTGGCAAAGCAAAATCTTTAAACATTCTTATAAAATTTGCAAACGACCATACATATTGTTCGTGATAATATTCATCATAGCCTGTAAATTCTCGAAATGCCAATAAGATTGAATTGATATTAACTGCAACATAAAAGATGCAGAAGTTGATAACAGCCAGAGCAACCATGAGGTAGCAAAAAATATATTTGCTCTTTCTAAAAGCTTTTGGCATATCGTCAAATTTCTTAAGATAGTTATTAAAAATATTCTTTTTCACTTAAACCCCTCCTGACCAATACTTTTATCCGTTTTCAAAGTTGCCGAACTACTCCTGTTTGGATATGCTCTGCATATATTTTAACATGGTTTTTTTGAAAGTCAATAGCAACAAGGCTTCGGATTGTTTAATGTTTTTATAAAATTTATTTCAAAAATATTGGAATATAGATATAATTTTTATCGATTCTTAAATGAAAAAACGATTACAGCAAACAAAATAATATCCAATTTTAACAATTTTTTATATTTATATTTGTCTTGATTAAAAATTTAATTAATGGTATAATAATTTTGAAATCTTATAAAGGCGTTTATCGATACATGAAAAGATCACTTGAAACTGAAAATATTTTACATTACTCAACCGCTAATCCCGCAGATGAATTGGATATCTGTCGGCTCGGACGTGCCCTTTCCGTACCTGAACGTATTAAAATTTTACGCGCGCTGCAAGACAGGCCACACAATATTATCGAAATTTCAACCATGCTGAATATCCCATTGTCATCTGTTTCTTTCCATATCGGCGTTTTGGAAGAAGCAAAACTTATACGCGTAGAATATAAACCAGCACCCAAAGGGCATATGAAATTGTGTAGCATCGGCACAATCATTTCTTCCGTACATTTTACGAAAGTAAAAGAAGTCGAAGAAAGCGAAATCATAGTAGAGATGCCTGTGGGATGCTATTCTCAATGCAATGTTTCAAAAGCATATATGGCTGATGAACAAGGCTTTATTTTTCGAGAAAATGCTTCACCCTATATGCTCTTTACGCCCGAGCGTATTAAAGGACAGATTTTTTCCTTTCAATCGGGATATGTCGTTTATAGTTTCCCCAATTTATTTATTTTAAATAATCAATATAGACGTCTCTCATTCTCTTTCGAATGTTGTTCAGAGGCTCCCTATTACCGCGAAAATTGGCCAAGCGATATCACTATATGGATCAACGATGTCGAAATTGCTACTTTTTGTTCTCCCGGTGATTTTGGCGGAAAACGTGGTAACTATACGCCAAATTATTGGGAACTCAACAGTACACAATTCGGACTTTTAAAAAAATTTACTATAGATGATTCCGGTTGTTATATAGATGATATATTTGACAATAAAAATCATGTTTTTGATGAACTGAAATTGGATAGTTCAAAACAAATCGAACTAAAAATCGGTATGAAAGAAGATGCTAAGCATATAGGAGGTATTAACATTTTTGGAAAAAATTTCGGGAATTACCCACAAAACATCTTAATGATATTATCAAAGCCTGACTAAGATATTTCCTAAAACTATTGTGATGTAAACTAAAATCATAAAGCAAACTATAAAAAGTTCATATCTACTAATACCATTGCAGATGATAGCGGGCAGACAACAAAATAATCTCTCTACGTTATCTGCTGGTTACAATAGTGCAGTTTACATATTTGAAAAACAAATTCATTTAGGAATGGGAAAGTAAAGAACGACAGAATATAGATTCTGCCGTTCTTTTACATGGGGGGGGACGAATTATATCATTAAGTGCAACAGAAAAAGCAATCAGAACAACAGTTACCGCCACCGCGGAATGTTTTGGAAACAAAAATTTTTGGAATACATAGACAAAAACGTCCCAATTATTGTCGCCCAAAAAAACTCCAACTATTGTCTTTTCCCTTTTGACACATACAGAAGCCATCTGTATACACCATATCACTTGAGCAGATATTTGCGATTGCGGTTTGCACCTTCCGCGATGAGAATATCCTCAGCGGCAAGCTCCTTCAGATAATCGCGCGTTCTTGACTCCTTTAAACCAATCGCCGACGCGATTTCCGCACAGGAAGCCGACGCATGGTCGGTCAGGTACTCTATGATCGAGCGTTTTGCGTTTATGCTTATCGCCGATTTTTTATCACCGATTTTTATCAACGATTTTTTGTCGCCGATTTTTTTCTTTTTATCGACCGCCGAAAGGATCAATGTAGTCCTTTCTGGCTCAAACGTCTCTTTGATGACAGGCTCTACCCAACCCTGCTTTGACCAAACGGACAATATGTTCGGGATCCCGCTACCCGCCCTTTCCCCGATATTGATCAGATTGAACATCTTCAGAAGCGCGCTGTTGCGCGGGTCGGATATGCCCCCGCTCTTCGCCGCGTCGATTTCTATCCGAAATCCGCCCGGGTTGGAAAAGGTGATCTGGTTCTTTCTCTTGATGATAACGACGCCCTGCCTCCCGTAATAATCGGCGTTCACAAGGCAGTTTGCGAGGGCTTCCCGCAGCGCCTGATGAACGGGCGTATCGTCCACCCGCACGCCGCCTTCCATTGCAAACGGGACCTTGATGTCCTGCGTCAGCCTCTGATAGACGCGGAAATAAAAATCGTACACGTTTCCGCTCCAATCCCCCGAGGAAGAAACGATACGGTCTGTCCAACGAAAGGATTCGTCGTACTGTTCCTGATAATCCAAAAAATATGCAGGAAATTCCCGCGTGATGCAATACTCGTTCCCGAACATCAGAAGCCCCGCCGTCGTGGGGTGCTTCTTTCCGTCCCCGCCGATGCCGACCGCGCCGAGCCGCAAGAGAAAATCCTCGTCGTTCAGCGTTTCCCAGACGTGGTTCGGCCGCGACAGGTGCATGCGCTTACGGTAGCCGTCGATGCTTTCGGCGTTGAAGACCGATAAATCCATCTCCTCCAAAACGAGCATATCCGCCGTCCGGACGGACGCGTCGCGCACCATCGTGCGGTATTCCTCCTGCGTACAGCGATAATCACCCTCTCCGTTGCGACGGTATGTTCCCGTGACGGGATTTCCGTCTATGTATACGGGGCGGTAACTTCTGGCCGCACGAGGAATATTGAGGACGATAATGTTCTTTCCGTCCACGGTCTGAACGTACACGTCCTTATCCGATAAAATATTGACACTGACTTTTTTCGGATTGTTGATGATGTTCCAGAACTCGTTGATCAGCGCCGCAGGATCGGGCAATCCGCCGTCTGCGACGCAGAGACTCTTGTCCGCCGCCTCTTCGACGCCGAGCAAAATAATTCCGCCCAAAGTATTCGCGAACGCGGAATACGTTTCCCAGATACTCTTTGGCAAGCCGCCGAGCGCCTTTTTTGCTTCGATGCAGTTATTCTCTCTGTACTCTTCCAGGCGGGAAAAATCAATCATGCTTTCAGGCACCTCCGCTCGTATTGCGTTTATTGCATTTTCATTATACCATCTTTTTTTGATTGTTATCAATTATTTTATCGGTTTTTTTTATAATTCGTCGTCGAAAAGAGCGCGGCAACAAACCGCGAAGAGTTTTTTCGCTTATATCTTGAGGATACCGATGGCTGACAAAACCTTTTACGCTTCCGCTCGATTTCCGCAAACTATTTCTCGCTCTTTATGTACCCCCTGTCCGCGAGCGAACGAAGGGCAAGCATGAACAGATCCTCGGCGGAAAAATTTTCGGCAAGCGCCCCAGGGTCCGCCGCCGCGTTCCCCTTCGCCTGCACATATTCGATAAGGGCCGTATTCGGGCGCAGTTTTGCGTAATTTTGCGGATTTTCGCCCTTTTTGTCGGATATCCCTTGCAAGGTTATCAGAGACGGGTCGCCGTCCTTGATACGCAGGGTGCGGCGGATCTCTTTGGGGATCACGACCCTCCCCAGCTCGTCTATTCTCCTCACGATTCCCGTTGCTTTCATCTTCTTCTCCCTTTTCCCGCAAATTACTGCGGCGTTTTGAGAGCAGTATGCGTAACTTTTTTCCGCTTATTCCGAAATTATCCGTTTTTTGTGATCGTATCCGCATCTCTTTTGTCATCGGCGGACTTTTCCCCTCTCCCGTCGGCGAAAAAAATAGCGGGCTGAAACCGAACTTCGCCCGCCGTTAAGTTTTTCGAAAAACGCTGTATTTTCTTCAATCAAATCACCTTTCTGACTTAAACCCGTTAACCCATAATCTACGACCGTATTACTCCGAAACAAAAACCATAACGATAAACCGGAAACCCGTGCTGTTATGCATTAGGGCAAGCCCTCCGCCAATAAGTATCGGAACAGCGTTTTTCGCGGAAAATCAATTTAGATTTCCACGTAATTCGTTAAGTTCGCCCGATCGATCGCCATTTGCAGCTCGCCGATTTTTTCGCGCAAAGCTTTTGCATCTTCGCCCGCGCCGGCAACGTCGTAGATACATTCGGTATACTCCACGACGCCGTTGGGCGTGATGCGGCGGGAAACCTGCCTGCGCCCGGCCAGACTCTCGACCTGCACTTTTTCCGCCTGCAACTGCGCAAGCATCACGAGCGCTTCCCCGACGGTAATGCCGAACGGCTCCACGGTGACCGTACAATTCGCTTTTGCCAATACGCCGCGAAGAGCGCGCACGCGGTCGTCCAGCGCGCGCAACTGTGCGCGCATTTGCGCGTAATCGTATTCGGAAGGCAAACGTTCCTCGCCTTCCTTATAGGATACGACGCTGTTTTCGTCTTCCTTTTCGATGAGGAGCCGCTTCTGCTCCTCCAATTCCTTGATCAGTTTCATGATCTGTGTATGGCACACCTTCATTTTCGTTTCCTCCTTCGCTGTTTTTTACACGTCTATTATCTCAAAAAAATGATCATTTGTAAATGCGCAATTCGATTTATTTTTTTGCCCCCTCTATTTTCATAAAATAGTGCGATATATATGCTATAATGATAAAATTTATATGATATCAGTTAAATAAGAAATTTACATTTGCCCCCTTTTTATGGTATAATTTGCATATATGCACAGAGGAGGCTCCGACATGCTCGAAAAAATAAAGATAAACGTTACGCAACGTACGGCATCAATCCTTGTGAAAGATACGGAATCCTTTGAATTTTATAAAAAAGACGGCAGGACGATCAATCGCAACGCGTTGCTCACGCGGCTGATCGTGAACTATCACGAAACCTTCCGTTCCAAGGAGGAAGAGCTGTTTTCATATCTGAAAAAAGCGCTCTCCGCCGCCCGCCTTTCAAAAACGGAGCTTGAAGATCTGTGTTATAAAGTTGCGGGGCACGTCAACAAACGGGAGGCGGCTCCGGGCAACGAAAAATTTACGATGACCGTAGGCGTTAAGCCGACCAAAGAATCGGAACCGATCATCGCCTATATCGAAGACTATCTTTTGGGCGGAAGCACCGTTTCCGAATATTTCCGTAACATGTTTTCCTCTTATGCGTCACTCCCGCAGGACGAACGGGAAAAAATCATTTTTCTGCCGCAATACCGCGCCATACAGCGCGCCATCGAAAAGAAAAAAACGATCTTCGTCACCACCCGCGGCGGAAAGGAGAAAAAGCTCGAACTTTCCCCATACTGTTTTGCCTGTTCCAAAGAGGAATTGCACGGCTATTTGCTTGCCGGCCGAAAAAACGACTGTATCCCGCTGCGCCTGTCTCGCATCGTTTCGGTTACCGAGCTTGCGGAACCCTCCGTATTCACGCAAGAGCAAATTGAAATATTCCAAAAAATGCTCGCCTACGGGCCGCAATTCATTTACGGAAAAAATGAAAAAGAGGTGGAAATACAGCTCACCGAGCAGGGTATAGACAAATTCAAAAAAATGTACGTACACCGCCCCATACCCGTCCGCGTGGAAAACGACCGCTACTACTTTGCGTGTTCTTATATGCAGATCGTGCAGTACTTTCAAAGATTCGGAAAAGACGCCCGCGTCATCCGCCCGCAACACGTTCGCGACGCGATCGTTCGCTTTCACCGCGAAGCGGTATCCCGATATCTCTGTCCGGATCGTTACGCCGTTCGCCCGAAACAAACCTTCTCCCGCACCCAGAACAAAAACAACGGAGCCGATCCATGACCGGCTCCGTTCCGTTATTTACTGTTTGCTTTCGCTATTCCGCAAGCAGCGCAACAACGAAGCGCGGCTCCCGTCACCCACAGCGCAAACAATGTTGGTCGCCTCATAAAACGCCGTATTGGGCGGCGTTTTACAGTATTTTTCCAACATACCGCTGACAAATTCTATACAGAGTTTGTACTCTTTCAGGAGCGTTTCGCCCTTTTCCGTCAACGCGATCCGGCTGTGCGCGCCGCGCGTCATCATGCCCATCACCTCTAAACGCTCGCTCATTCTGTAAACGCTGACTTTTGTAACGCCCATTCTATCCGCAATATCCGTAAGGCGTACGCCACTCCCCCTCTCGCCCAGCTGATGGGTCGCGAGCATATACCGTAGCTCCGCAGCAGACATTCTCTCCACCCTCCTCGCACATGTAAGTTTACCAGAGTAAACTTACATATATTATAGAAGATAATTGAAGAAAAGTCAACCGATGTTAACGGAATCCGCCGAATAAAATGCAGCGGTTCAATAAGAAAACCTGAGGAAGTTCCAGCTCATCGCATCGGCGCGCAGCTGCGCCTTTGTACCGTCTTTCACGGCGAGGGGCTCGCGCTGTTCGGGAACGACCGCATCGGGCGAGGAGAAGGTATTTGCGGCGTCGAGATCGTTGCCGGCGATGCAGACGTATTCACGGCAAACGAGGTCGCCGAAGGAACGCAGTTCGAGTTCGATCTCTTCGGGGCTCTGCCCGTAATTGCAGAGGAACACGCATACTTCCCGTTTGGAAGCATCGTGCGTGACCGCCTCGTTGACGAGCCGCGCTTTGCCGTACATGCTGTCGAACGAGCCGCTCGTCGTGATCGAACGGATCGTTTCGCCCCTGCCGTTCTGCGATACATAGCGGAAGGGATAAAACGTCGTCTGGCGGATCGCCGCGCCGCCCTTTTGCGTCATGATTGGCGCGATGACGTTGACAAGCTGCGCAAGGCATGCGGCCTTGACCACGTCTGCATGGTTCAGCAGCGCGTTCATCATGCCGCCGAACACGAGCATGTCGCGGAAAGTATATACGTCTTCGAGAATGCGGGGCGCCTTGACCCAGTTCGGCTCGGTGCGCGGCGCGTCTTGCGACCAGATGTTCCATTCGTCGAAGCTGATATAGACCCGATGCTTGGAGCGGTTTTTCGCGCGGACGTAATTGATGGTCGAACGCACGGTGTCGATAAAATCCCCCATATTGTCGGCGCTGCCGAGAAAATCCTCGAGAGGATTTTTGGAGGATGGCCTGTACTGGTAATACTGATGCATGGAGATATAGTTCGTCTCTTCATAGGTATGTTCGAGAACGATCCTGTCCCATTCGGGATAGGTGGGCATCTGCGCATGGCAGCTGCCGCAAACGACGAACTTCACCGCGCCCTCTTCGTCCGCTTTCTTTGCGTCTGCCCAGCGAAGCATGCGCATGGTGTTGAGCGCCTTTTTGCCGTAATCTTCGGCGGTGAGGCCGCAGATCTGCCAGGGGCCGTCCATTTCATTGCCGATACACCAGTATTTTACGCCGTACGGCTCTTCCGACGCGTTTTTGCGGCGGAGATCGGAATAATACGTGCCCGAAGGGTGATTGCAGTATTCGAAGAGTTCGAGCGCGTCTTTCGGCGTTCCCGTGCCCATATTTACGGCGAGCATGGGCTGTATGCCCGCCTTTTTGCACCACTTCATGAATTCGTCGGTGCCGAATTCGTTGGGCTCCACGCTCGCCCACGCGAGGTCGAGCCGCGCCTTCCGCTCCGACTTTTTACCGATGCCGTCTTTCCAGTCGTACCCCGAAACAAAATTCCCGCCAGGATAGCGCACGAGGGGCACGCCGAGCTCGCGTATGAGCGCGACGACGTCTTCACGGAAGCCGTCTTTATCGGCGGAGGGGTGCCCGGGTTCGTAGATGCCCCCGTATACCGCCCTGCCGAGATGCTCCAAAAAAGAGCCGTAAATATTCGGATCGATGGCGCCGATCTTCAAGTTTTTATCCGCAAAAATTTTGGTCTTAGGCATAATAATACACACCTCTCATTTCGTTTGTACTTTTATTATACCCTCTTTATCCCTGCCTGTCAACGGCTGATCGAAAAACATTCGGCAAAAATGAGAGCAACGGCGCGCCGTAACCGCGTTCTTCTGCCGAGATGCCGCATATGCCGCAAGCTCCCTTTACTCGCAATACTATACCGCAGGGATCAGTACCTTCGGAAGCGTTTTTCCCGCCGCGCTGATCCTCTGCTGCGGCGCAGCTTTCGCGGTAAACCTTGTTTTGCACATCTTACGGCAAAAACAAAACAGGTCTAAATTTTTAAAAAGATCAAAGCCTGCGGCAAAAATTTGCCGCAGGCTTGTTGTAACGCAGGCTTGTTGTAATTTATCCGAACGATCCTATTCGTTCGGCAATTTCAGTTTATCCTTCTCCGTAAGAGGACGTATCACGCGGCACGGATTGCCCGCCGCCAATACGCCCGAAGGGATATCGTGCGTTACGACGCTGCCGGCGCCGATGACCGTGTCGTGCCCGATCGTGACGCCGCCGCATACGACCACGTTGGAGGCGAGCCATACGTTATCCTCTATCGTGATCGGCCTTGCATACTCGTAATCGAACTTCGTGCCGTTTGCGGCACGCCGCATGTTCCTGTCGCACGCGAGAAACGGGTGCACGGGCGTTGCGATCGTAACATTGGGGCCGATAAAGCACTGCTTGCCGATACGGACGGGCGCACAGTCTAAAATCACGAGGTTGAAGTTGGAAAAAAAGTCTTCTCCTACCCGCGTATTTATTCCGTAATCGAATCGGAGCGGCGGCTCGCAATAAATAAAATCGCCGCAGGAACCGAATATTTCCCGCAAGAGCTTTTGGCGCTTTTCCTGCTCTTCTTCCTCCGTTAAATTATATTCGCGCGTCAACTTTCTCGCGCGGGTGCGAAGCTTTACCAGTTCATCGTCGCCGGGATTGTAGATCTCCCCGGCGATCATTTTGTCAAATTCTTTCATACAAAATCTCCCGCTTCGGCGTATTATGTTTATTCTCAGCCGAGCATGCCGCGGATCACGACGGGCGTGCCGGCATACCCCGTTCCTG
Source organism: Candidatus Borkfalkia avistercoris (assembly GCA_019115995.1). Taxonomy (GTDB): domain Bacteria; phylum Bacillota; class Clostridia; order Christensenellales; family Borkfalkiaceae; genus Borkfalkia; species Borkfalkia avistercoris. Next base: position 8,009 of record DXCL01000011.1, on the reverse strand, counting down.
AGGAACCGTTTTTGCCGTGATTGGTAGACAGCCCGTTTTTTCCGCTGCCGAGTTCGCCGCGCGAACCGCCTGCCCCGCCGATGAGGCGAAGCTCCCGCCCGCCGCTCATATTCAGATACAGTGTTTCGGCCGAAACCGCGTCAGCGCCGTCGCCCCCGTCGCCCCCGTCGCCGCCCTGACCATACCAGGCGGCTTCGCCGCCTCTGCCGCCGTCTGAACCGTTGCCGCCGTATACGCTGAGCGAAAGATCGCCGGAAAAGACGACGGCGGGAACGCTGATTGCGGCATAGCCGGGATTTCCCTTGCCGCCTTTGCCTCCCTCGCCGGGAAAGCCGCTGCCCTTCTTACCCGTTTCTCCGTCTTTGGAATTGTCTCCGCCGCCGAGATAATTTTCAAAATCGCCGTTTTTTACGGAACGGACGATCAGATCCGCCGTACCAGGAAGCGTGGTCATGGATTCGCACCAGACGGCGCACATATCGTCGGGCGCCTGTATATTTGCGCCGTTGAGCTCTAAAATGAGAGGGTCCGTGCGCGTAAGCACACAAAAACCCGCATGCAAAACGGTATCTCCGCTATGTACGCGAACCGCGCGAACCTCTGCCGGAATGCGGAAAAGATACGGTTCGCCGGAATACCCCGAAAAGTCGAGTTCGTATGCGGAGCTTTCTCCGCTCAGCGATGCGACAGCGTAAGCCTTGCCGTTTTGTACGGAGGCGTGCTCGTTCAGCACCGATTCGGTGACCCTTACGTATGCGGAGGGATCCGCAGAGCGCAGGATCGCCGCAGTATAGGCGGAATTTTTATAAGTATCCGAGCCTTCCGCGGCGTTCGCCCGTACTTTTACGGAAAGCTCCTCGTTTACGTCGAGTTCGAAACCGCACAGCGCCTGCGCGGGCTGTTCCTTGCCGTTTACGCTGACCGTATAGCTGACGGCGTTTTCTACGGGCGACCAATACAGATAATCGTCCGCAAGGATACATACGGGCTGCGCGAGTTTTTCTCTGTTGTCGGCAGATGAAAACAAGCCGCCTTCGCCGCAGCCGGCAAACAGTGCGAGCGCCAATACAAGCACGGGCGTTAAAATCAACTTTTTCATGTCAGATCTCACCTCGTAAAACGTTTGTTTCGTCTGCGGCTATGCCTGCGCCGTCGCTGCCCTTTTTACCGGGCGCGCGGTTTACGCCGAAGCCGCCCTGTCCTTCCGCGCCGCCGTCGCCGCCGATACCGCCCTCTGCCGCCAGCGTGCCGTTCACGCAAAAATATTCCAGCGTTTTGCAGCGGATCGCATCTCCGCCCCTTCCGCCGTTGCCGCCGCTTCCGTGATTGTTCAACCCGCTCGCATTGCCGCCGTCTCCGCCGTCGCCTCCGTTGCCGCCCGAAAAACGCATATCGCCCTCGGTATACAAAAGAAGCCCGGCGGCGCTGACGGCGCAGCCGCCCGCGCCGCCCGTGCCGCCGTTGCCGGCATGCTGCAACATGCCGTCGCCGCTCCCCTGCGCGCCGTTCGGCGCGTTGTAGCCGCAAAGGATCGCATTGTAAACGCCGTAAGCGCTTAAAATAAGATCCGTCTGCGGTGCGCTTACTGATTCGTCGAAAGCGACGGCATTCGGCATCTTGCCCGCGCCCTGCAATATGATATTTTCAAGCTCCAATTCAAAATCGGTCGCGCGCTGCTGAATGACCAGATCCGCGCGTACGGTGACGCGTTTTTTGCTGAGAAAACTCAGCTTCATAACGTCGTTCGCTATATAGATGACTCCTGCAAAATTATCCTGCGAATTTGCAAAGCCGTCGTAATCGATCACGATATGCTGCGCGCCGTAAAGATAGTATCCGTCGTCGCGAAGATAATCGGCAAGAGCGGCGCTTCCGGAAAAAGTTTTCTGCGTATAGGCGGCGCTCACATACGTCGCTTTGCCGACGAGTTTCCCCTTCTCGCCCTCGACAGAGGTGTAAACGGAAATATCGCGCTCGCCCGACTCGGTGCGCAGCAAAACGGCCGTGTTCTGCGTTTCGGCAAGGAGCGTTTCGCCGTCATACACGAGGTACCCCTCCGCACCGTCCTCTTCCTCCCATACAAGGGCATTGCGATGCATCGTAAGCTCCCGAGCCTGCGCACAACTCGCAGCACACAACAATAAAAGAACCGCAAAACATACGGCAAACAAACGCCTCTTCATCTCATATCCTCTCCCAACGATACCGGCGGAAATGTTGCGCAAGCAACGCCGCCTTTTTTGTTATTATAACATAATATTATTGGTATTGCAAATATTTTTTGCAATGAAAATTATTTTTCCAAAATACAGCTTTACAAAAAAACAGGCCTCGTTTATACGAAGCCTGTTTGATGGATCGAATGATTACTTTACAATCTTGGAAACGACGCCGGAACCGACCGTTCTGCCGCCTTCACGGATAGCGAAGCGGAGACCTTCCTCAACAGCGACGGGCTTGATGAGGGAAACGTCGATCTTGACGTTGTCGCCGGGCATGACCATTTCAACGCCTTCGGGCAGTTTGATGGAACCCGTAACGTCGGTCGTTCTGATGAAGAACTGAGGACGATAGTTGTTGAAGAACGGGGTGTGACGGCCGCCTTCTTCCTTGGTCAGAACGTAAACCTGCGCTTCAAACTCGGTATGAGGATGAATGGAGCCGGGTTTCGCGATAACCTGACCTTTTTCGATGTCCTTACGGTCGATACCGCGAAGGAGCGCGCCGACGTTGTCGCCTGCCATCGCTTCGTCGAGCATCTTGCGGAACATTTCAAGACCGGTGATGACGGTCGAACGAGGTTTCTCGATGAGACCGACGATCTCAGCGGGATCGCCGACCTTCGCAACGCCCCTTTCAACACGGCCCGTAGCAACGGTGCCGCGGCCGGAGATCGTGAACACGTCTTCGACGGGGAGAAGGAAAGGCTTGTCGTCTTCACGGACAGGATCGGGGATATACGCGTCGATCGCGTCCATGAGCTCGAGAATGCACTTGCACTCGGGAGCGGCAAGGATCTCCGCATCGGACGCACCGGACGTAGCTTTTTCGAGCGCTTTGAGCGCGGAACCCTTGATGATGGGCGTCTTGTCGCCGGGGAAGCCGTACTTGGTGAGAAGATCGCGGATCTCTTCCTCAACGAGTTCGAGGAGTTCGGGATCGTCGACCTGATCGGTCTTGTTCATGAACACGACGATATAAGGGACGCCGACCTGACGGGCGAGCAGAATGTGCTCACGGGTCTGGGGCATCGGGCCGTCGGTTGCGGCAACGACGAGGATCGCGCCGTCCATCTGCGCGGCACCGGTGATCATGTTTTTAACGTAGTCGGCATGCCCCGGGCAGTCAACGTGCGCATAGTGGCGCTTGTCCGTCTGATACTCGACGTGCGCGGTGTTGATCGTGATACCACGAGCCTTCTCTTCCGGCGCCTTGTCGATTTCGTCGTACTTCATCTTGGCAGCCTGACCTTTGGCAGCCATAACCATCGTGATAGCTGCGGTCAGAGTCGTTTTGCCGTGGTCGACGTGGCCGATCGTGCCTACGTTGACGTGGGGTTTGCTTCTGTCGAATTTAGCCTTAGCCATTTTCGTTCCTCCAAAAAATTTTATTTTTTAATGATAACTTGTGCGCCGAAGACTCCGGCATTTGCAGCTATCTATCATTAACATGAATAGCGGCTTTTACAAGCAATTATAATTATAGCGTACTTTGAAAATAATTTCAATCTTTTTACGACTTTTTTTGAAAAAATTTTCAAAAAGCAGTGTTACTCGGCTTTTTTGCCGCGCTCGCCGATGATCTTTTCGGAAATAGACCTCGGTACCTCGCTGTAATGCGAGAACTGCATGGTAAACTGTCCCCTGCCCTGCGTGCGCGAACGAAGGTCGGTCGCGTAGCCGAACATTTCAGACAGCGGGATCTGCGCGTCGATGACCTTGACGCCGTTCCTGTCTTCCGTGCCCGTAATGGTGCCGCGGCGGGAGGAAACGTTGCCCATGAGGTCTCCGAAGTAATCTTCGGGGGTTACGATCTCCACCTTCATGATCGGTTCGAGCAGAACGGGGTTCGCCCTCTTCAAACCGTCTTTGAAGCCCATGGAACCCGCGATCTTGAACGCCATTTCGGACGAGTCGACTTCGTGATAGGAACCGTCATAGACGACCGCACGGAAGTCCACCACTTCGTAGCCGGCGAGAAAACCGTTCTTCGCAGCTTCCTGAATGCCTTTGTCGATGGCGGGGATATATTCCTTGGGGATAGAGCCGCCGACCGTTTCGTCGACGAATTCGTAGCCCGTGCCGGGTTCCAGAGGTTCGAGACGCAGTTTGCAGTGACCGTACTGACCTTTACCGCCCGACTGACGGACATATTTGCCCTCGGCGTCGACTGCTTTGCGGAACGTCTCGCGGTAAGCGACCTGCGGTTTACCGACGTTCGCTTCCACCTTAAATTCGCGCAGGAGCCTGTCTACGATGATTTCGAGGTGCAGCTCGCCCATACCGGCGATGATGGTCTGCCCCGTTTCGTTGTCGGTATACGTTTTGAAGGTCGGGTCTTCTTCCGCCAGTTTGATGAGCGCCATCGTCATCTTTTCCTGACCTGCTTTGGTCTTGGGCTCGATGGCAACTTTGATGACGGGTTCGGGGAATTCCATCTGTTCGAGAACGATGGGATGCTTTTCGTCGCACAGCGTGTCGCCCGTGGTCGTTTCCTTCAAGCCGACGATTGCGCAGATGTCGCCCGAATAGATCATCGGGATCTCTTCGCGGTGGTTCGCGTGCATTTGAAGAAGGCGGCCTACGCGCTCTTTTTTCTGCTTGGTGCTGTTATACACATAAGAGCCCGATTCCAAAACGCCCGAATACGCGCGGAAGAATGCGAGTTTTCCGACGAACGGATCCGCCGCGATCTTGAACGCAAGGCCTGCAAACGGCTCTTCGTCGGAGGTCTTTCTCTCCTCCTCTTCGCCCGTATTGGGGTTGATGCCCTTGACGTGATCGACGTCGAGCGGGGAAGGCAAATAATCGATGATCGCGTCCAACAGGAACTGAACGCCCTTGTTTTTGTAGCTGGAACCGCAAAGAACGGGCGTAACGGCCATGGAAATGGTCGCCTTCCTGAGCCCCTTTTTGAGGTCTTCCACGGAAAGGTCGCCGTCCTCGAAATACTTTTCCATAAGCTCGTCGTCCTGTTCGGCGACGGCTTCCACGAGTTCGGCGCGGTATTTTTTCGCTTCGTCCATCATTTCGGCGGGGATATCCGTCTTTTCGAAATCTTTGCCGAGATCGTCTTTATAAATTTCAGCGTTCATGTTGACGAGGTCGACGATCCCGCGGAAGGTATCTTCCTTACCGATGGGAAGCTGAATGCGAATGGCGCGCGTGCCGAGGCGCTCGCGCATCATTTTTACGGCGTTGTCGAAGTTTGCGCCGTTGATGTCCATTTTATTGACGTAAGCGATACGGGGAACTTTATATTTGTCCGCTTGGCGCCACACCGTTTCCGACTGTGGCTCTACGCCGCCCTTCGCGCAGAAGGTGGCGACGGCGCCGTCGAGAACGCGCAGCGAGCGCTCCACCTCGACGGTGAAGTCGACGTGGCCCGGGGTGTCGATAATGTTGATCCTGTGCCCCTTCCATGTGCAGGTCGTAGCGGCGGAGGTAATGGTGATGCCGCGCTCCTGTTCCTGGACCATCCAGTCCATGGTCGCGGCGCCCTCGTGCACCTCTCCGAGCTTATGCGTCTTACCCGTATAGAACAGGATACGTTCGGTCGTCGTGGTCTTGCCCGCATCGATATGCGCCATGATGCCGATGTTCCTGGTTACGTCAAGTCCGAATTGTCTGGGCATATTCCGTACTCCTTAAAAATTAAAACCTGAAATGCGCGAAGGCCTTGTTCGCTTCCGCCATTCTGTGCGTGTCTTCCTTCTTCTTGACAGAGCCGCCCGTATTGTTGAACGCGTCCATAAGCTCTGCGGCGAGCTTTTTGCTCATTTCGCGCTCGCTCCTCTTTCTCGTGTTGATGACGATCCAACGGATCGCAAGCGTCTGACGGCGCTCGGGACGGATCTCGATAGGAACCTGATAGTTCGCACCGCCTACGCGACGGGCTTTGACCTCCAAAACAGGCATAACGTTCGCCATTGCCTGGTTGAAGATCTCCAAAGGATCCTGATTAAGCTTTTCCTTCATCATATCGAACGCATCGTAAACGATCTTCTGCGCGGTGGCTTTGTTGCCGTCGAGCATGATCTGGTTGATGAGTTTTGCCACGACCTTGCTGCCGTATACGGGATCGGGCAATACGTCTCTTTTCGGTACACTGCCTCTCCTGGGCATTTTTTTGTCCTCCTTTAAATTTAAATTTGTTCACGAAAAAATATTTGTGCTGACAAATATTTTTTCCGTGAGTTTGAGAAAGACACCGCCGCACGCCTTACGGCTACCGGCGTTTTCTCTCTCTTTGCGGCATTTTTAAGGGCACGCATATTATGCAATGCCGCAAATTCACTCTCTTCCCAAAAGCCAAAGCATTGGCAAATCGAGTGCGCTTGCAAAAAGCGTCGTTTTTGCGCGCGCCTTGCAGTAAATTACAAGGAATATTTTTTACCGCAAATTAAACCTTGTTCACGAAAAAATATTTGTGCTGATAAATATTTTTTCCGTGAGTTTGAGAAAGACACCGCCGCACGCCTTGCGGCTACCGGCGTTTTCTCTCTCTTTGTGAACAGATTTGTAAGGGTTGCCCCTCAGTACAGCTATCGCTTGCCTCTATCATAATTATATAAAGAGAGGTAGCGAACCTTCTGCCTTGCGGCATACTGCCTACTTTATATCGGGCATATCAAAAATATATTCCGACAAGTAGGTTACTTTTTTTGCGGGGAACTCCCGCCGCTCGGATCAAATTACTTGGGGCGTTTTGCGCCGTATTTGGAACGAGCCTGTTTTCTCTTCGCAACGCCTGCGGTATCGAGTGCGCCGCGAATGATGTGATAACGAACGCCCGGGAGATCGCGCACCCTGCCGCCGCGGATCAGAACGGAGCTGTGCTCGTTCAGGTTATGACCCTCGCCGGGAATGTACACGGTACCTTCCTGCTTGTTCGTCAAGCGGACTCTTGCGATCTTGCGGAGCGCCGAGTTCGGCTTTTTGGGAGACGTTGTGGAAACGGAAAGGCATACGCCCCTCTTCTGCGGGCACTGCGCCATGATAGGGGTCTTGCTCTTTTCCGGACGCCTCTCCCTGCCTTTCTTGATGAGCTGGTTGATTGTAGGCATTTTTTACCTCCTTGTAAGAATGGAATATATTTTCGATAAATTGCCCTTACGCAATTTAAAGAAAGCGTGATCACGTTTTGCCCGCCCGCGATCGTGCCGGCAAATACGTTTTTGGGCGCAAAAAAAGAACGCGCCCTATTTGTCGCGAAGCTTATTTTACCATTTTATGTGCGCTTTGTCAAACAAATATAACAAAAAACACGCCTCCCGCGCCGAAATTTATAGATTTAAAGCCAAATACCCCGCGCAACGCGCGCGGGGCACTCATTTTACAGGCTGAGGAACAGGCCGCTGATCAGAATCGCCGCCATGCAGATCGGCGCGATATAACGGATCATGATTTTATAATACATGCGATAGCCTTTGCGCCGCATGCCTATTTCGTCCATCAGAGAGTCGGTATCGATAAAATACCCTGCAAGGATACAGGTACCGATCGCGACGAGAGGCATCAGCACGCTGTTCGCGGCAAAATCGAAAATATCGAGCAGCGTTTTGTCTCCTATATGGATAAAGGAGAGCGGGCCGAAGCCGAGGGAAGACAAGATACCCAAAACGAGCATGACGCCGAATACGACCAGACACGCCGCCCAGCGCTTCATGTGCAGATTCTCACGCAATACGGCGACGATCGCCTCCACGAGGGAGATGGACGAGGTGAGCGCGGCGAACAGCACGAGCACAAAGAAGACCGCGCCGATCACCCTGCCGCCGAACATGCCGT
>DXCL01000010.1 GCA_019115995.1 Candidatus Borkfalkia avistercoris | reverse complement strand
CCTTTTCAGGGCGCGCGCTTCTTGTCGTTTTTATTTTATCGGGATTTTTTCTTTCGGATTCAGTCCATTTCGTAATGGCAGCCGGAAACCTGCGTGGGAGGGAAAGTTTCGCCCTCGTTCATAAACACCTTTCCGATCACTTCTCCCTGTTCGTTTACGACCGTATAAGAACAGCTCTTGGGTACGGTATCGCCGCAGTTGAGTCTCATTGAGATAATTCCTCCTTTCAATAAGATAGTAGCAGTATGCGCCGTCCCGCAGAGGTTATGCACTGAAAAGAAAAAACGGTTAAAGAATATATAAAAAGTTGTTTGCCAGCAGAAAGGCGGCAAGCGCGAACAAATAAACGGCAAAGCCGCGCAAACTCCCCTTTTTTATGCTTCTTAAAACCAGCCTGATAGACAAAAAACCGAAAACCGCGGCGGTAAGCGCGCCCGCGGCGAGGCTCAGCCAGAAAATTTCGGGCACGGCCGCGCTCCCCGTAAAAACTTTTAAAAGCTCCGCAAAGATCGCCCCCGCGATGATGGGGATGCTCATGAGAAAGGAAAAATCGGCCGCGCTCTCCCTGTCCGCTCCCGCAAAAATACAGGCTGAAATCGTGGCGCCGCTCCTCGAAAGTCCCGGAACGATGGCGAGCGCCTGCGCCGCGCCCGCTATAAGCGATGTTTTTACGCCGATCGGCCGCAGAATGCGCGGCTTTTTGGCATACCTCCCCGCCAAAAGCAGAAGCGCCGCCGTAAGCGCGAAAAAGATCCAAAGATATTTCCCGCCGAAAAAGATCCTGTCGATCATATCGCCGAGAAAAAAACCGACGAGCGCGGCGGGTACGGTGGCGATCAGCAGATACAACAGCATTTTGCGGTCGTTTTTAATGATCTCCGAGATCTTATAAAAGTAGGCGAACAGCACGGCGATGAGCGTGCCCGCATGGAGCATCACCCCGAAAAAGGCGCCGCCTCCCTGCACGCGCAGGAGCTTTTCAAACAAGATGATATGTCCGCTCGACGATACGGGCAAAAATTCCGTAAGCCCCTGCACCGCGCCCAATACGGCGGCCTTCCAAACTTCCATACTTCTCCTCCGCAACGCTTGTACCTTTATACCTTTACAATATATGCGCATCGAAAAGGAATAAGAACGCCGCGCAAACGCAGCATGCAAATATTGATTGCAACAATATTTTTATAAAGGTATTGACAAATTTCACTTTCCGTGTTATCTTGTAAATGAGAAAAGATATTGGAGGTGTTTCCGATGCAGCAGGCAAATTCCGAACAAAAACAATAAAAATATTATAATTAGGGGGAGAATAATAATGTTTAAAACAAAAAAGAAAAGTTTAATAAGTTTACTTTTGAGCACAGTATTCATGTTTACAATTGCTTGTTCGATTTTGATGAATCCGTTATATGCTTCTGCTTCCGAATACGAGCTTACTGAAAGCGATAGGTTATTTATTGAAAATGTAATATTTGAGATGGCTCCGCAAGCAGGAACTACCTGCAACGAACTCGCATATACATATGACGACGTTTACTTTTCCAACGAAGAATGGGGAGGCTATGTTATAGAATTTACCGCAGATGAACAAGAGGGCTATGCTATTTTTTTCAGCATAAACGGCACATTAAAGTTAATAGAGATAAACTTTAATGCGTTTTCGCCCTTTTACGGTAAAGCAGGAATGAAAATTTATCCCGCATTGGGATATTATTATCTGAAAATTGACGGCAGTTATTATAATGCTTCTACGATGAATTTAGATAACGATTATGCAAAGACTCAAACGCCTGAATTTTATGCTTCAAGCGCAGCTAACGCCAGCGAAGTAATAACACGGTCAATTACGTATAATTATGGTACTCGTTCTACTTATGAAATCTCAAATTTTTATTATCAATATTCTACTGAATTAACCGGGCACTCAAATAACTGTTGCAATGTAGCTGGTCTTATCTTATTAAATTATTGGAATAAAAAGTTTAATAACGACATTTTAAAATTGAGTAGCACGGATATGGATAGCGCAGGAAATATTAAAGATTCCAAAGGTTCTGAAATCATGACTATTTTTTATGATTACATGAATACCAACTGGTTTTTCAATATGGGTGGTACGTTACCTAGTAATTGTTATGAGGGATTTCAGCGCTATATTGAGGAACATGGCTATGCTATATCAATGAGTATAGGTATAACTTACAATGATATAATGACAAAGCTCACAGAAGGAATCCCTGTCTTTATTACTGCAACAAATTACTACTTTTCATCATCGCCCAACACAACTTCTTTGCCTGTTCCGAATTCTCATCCAATGCCTAGTTCATCTACTCTTAATATAACATATACTCATTTTACAGGCATATCAAATATTCATACATTTATTGCGTATGGTTATGCTCGTTATAATTTATATACTAGCGACAATCAACTTATGCAGGAACAATTGCTAAAAATCGCTAACGGTTGGGGAGGAACCTGCTATTTCAATTATGGCATAAGTGACAAAATCGATTCGGCAGCTCTTAATGTTTTTAAGCCACAATAACATGATGGAGGCCATATGACAAAAACAAAAAGAAATTTACTGATTTTTTGCATTACTATAGGAGGCCTCGCCGTAATTGCGGGCGCCATTATGCTCAGCCTATACTTAATATTCACCCATGATCCGCAAACTTCGGGCGAAGACGCCCGAAGGATCGCTCTCGAAGATTTTGGTATGGACGAGGTTCTGGTCGTTACCGGCGGTTCTCCGCATGCAGAAATCTTGGGCGAATATGCCGACAAAAATCTGGGCGGATATATTTATTATGTTCTGGGCGTAAAAGACGGCAAAGAAATGATGATCGTTGTGCCCCATCATTACAAAGACGGGTCGCATCAGATCGACTGGCCGCTACAGCATTCGTTCACTGAATGTATTGCTGCGTTGAATGAATACGCAGGCACCGCCGTTTGCGAAAAAGATGACTATGCTTGCGTGGACTTTTATGATTTTCTTCCGAGCAGTACAGATTACGGCGGTGCAGTTTTTGATACGCCCTTTGCTCTTATTTTTGAAGATTATATCATAGGAGAAAACGAGGGGCAGATCGTTATATCCCGCCGAACTCCGAGTGGTTCTGTTTGAGATAAATCCTCGCTCCTACCCTCACCCGCGGGCGGAGAACGAAAATCGTTCTCCGCCCGCAGACTTTGCGGCATGACGAAGCCGACCCTTTATAAAAAATTTAAAAAATCTTGCGGTTTTCTTTGTTTTTTGCTATAATAGAGTCATCTTAATTACGGGAGGCGGCGATGCTGGAAAAAATATTCGGAAAAAAGTCGACCGGCGTCGTCTATATCGTCTGCGCGAGCGTTCTTCTTCTCTCGCTGATAGGCGCCGCCGTTTTTTTTCTTGCAAATTATCCGAATTCTTCGCTCTACGCTCTTTTTGTGCAAGCCCTCGTAACGGCTTTTTCTCTCGCGGCGATCTCCGCGCCTATATTTATACAAAAAAAATTCAAGTATTTTATTCCGCCTTTTATTGAAATTGCCCTCTGTATTTACGCTGTTCTGCTTTTCTTATTGACACGTTTCCACACTGAAACGATCATATTAAACTCTTTTTTACCCGCAGTCGGCGGATTTATTCTTTCCATGCTCATCTTTGCGCTTGTTTATTCCGCCCTTTCCAGAACCGCCGAAAAGAAACATCAACATGTATCTCCGTTCAAAGCGTCGCTGTTCACCTGGCTTACGGCGTTCGCACTGATGCTTGTGCTCGCGGGCCTGTTTGCTCTCGCCGCCTTTGCCGCGCAAGTGCGGTCAACGTCTGTACAACTTTTTATGACACAGGCCGCGCATTTCGTTCTGGGCAGCCTGCTGTTCTGCATAACCGGATATTTTTCGGCACGGTCTCATAAAGAGCGCTTCCGGATTTACAGTTTTAAAAATCCCGAAACAACAGCTAAATATGCGATCAAAAAAAAGAACAAGAATCTTTACACCGTTGTCAACAACATCAGCAAAGACCGTACGGATTATCAGAAAGCGCTCTCATATGCAAGGGCGCGGTATTATTTTATCCGTATCCTCTATCTGACCGCTTATGCGGCTTACACGGTACATGCTTGCATCACATTCAGCAAGCTGAGAGGCCTTGGATATGCGATCGGGTTCGCCCTGATCTCTTCCTTTGTCTTTACCGCATTTTTATATGTTTACGAATACCTGCTCTATCGCAAAAACGCCGTAAATCAACGTCTGCGAAAACTGAAAATCGCCAAGGCTGTCGCGCGATGCTACTCGCTCGCTTTGCTGCTCGTCGCCATGTATGTTGCCGACTACAATTACAATAAACTTTCCGCCTTGTTTTCGGTCGGAATGCTCCTGTTCAATTTATCCCTTATGATCTACAATATATTCGGAAAACCGCGTTTTTACCCCTCTTCGAAAAAAAATGCGCCGGACGACGCTCCCGCCTCCTCTCCCGCAAAAAAAGACGAGCAAAACACACCGCCCGAACAAAACAGCAAATTATAAAAAAATCGGCAGGACGGAGTTTCCCGTCCTGCCCTTATATTACAAGCGAAAATTTACTTTTCCGCCTATAAACATTTTTCGCGCCGAATTACACCACGCCCTGCGCCATCATCGCGTTTGCGACCTTTTCAAAGCCCGCGATGTTCGCGCCGATCACGTAGTTGCCTTCGAAGCCGTATTTCTTCGCCGCGGCGTCGATATTCTTGAAAATGTTTGCCATGATGCCTTTGAGTTTTGCGTCTACCTCTTCAAACGACCAGAACAGCCTGCCGCTGGACTGCGCCATTTCGAGCGCGGAAGTCGCAACGCCGCCCGCGTTCGCAGCCTTGCCGGGGAGGAATACGACTTTGTTCGCGAGGAACACCTCGGTGCCCGCGAGCGTCGTGGGCATGTTCGCGCCCTCGCCGACCAGTTTCACGCCGTTTTTGACGAGCGTTTTTGCCGCTTCTTCGTCCAACTCGTTCTGCGTTGCGCAAGGGAGCGCAACGTCGCACTTGACCGTCCAAACGCCCTTGCAGTCTTCATGATACTCGGCCCCTTTCACGCGCGCCGCGTATTCTTTGATACGGCCCCTTTCGACCTCTTTGATCTGCTTGACGACTGCAAGGTCGATGCCGTTTTTATCATATACGTAGCCGTTGGAGTCGCTCATCGTAACGACCTTCGCGCCGAGCTGCTGCGCCTTCTGGCACGCATAGATCGCAACGTTGCCCGAGCCGCTGATGACGACCGTTTTGCCTTTGAGATCGTCGCCCTTGCTCTTCAAAGCCTCGGCGGTGATGTAAACGAGGCCGTAACCGGTCGCTTCGGTACGGACGAGCGAGCCACCGTAGGTAAGCCCCCTGCCGGTGAGCACGCCCACATGCTCGTCGCGGATCCTCTTGTACTGGCCGAACAGATAGCCGATCTCCCTGCCGCCTACGCCGATGTCGCCCGCGGGTACGTCGGTATCCGCGCCGATATGACGATAGAGCTCGGTCATAAAGCTCTGGCAGAAGCGCATGATCTCGTTGTCGCTCTTGCCCTTCGGGTCGAAGTTGGAACCGCCCTTGCCGCCGCCGATGGGAAGACCGGTAAGGCTGTTTTTGAAGATCTGTTCAAACCCGAGGAATTTAATGATGGACAGATTGACGGACGGGTGGAAACGGAGGCCTCCTTTGTAAGGGCCGATGGCGCTGTTGAACTGCACCCTGTACCCCTTGTTCACCTGCACGTTGCCCTTGTCGTCTACCCAAGGAACGCGGAACATGATCACCCTTTCAGGCTCCACGAGCCTTTCGAGAAGGCCTGCCGCCTCGTACTGCGGATTGGCTTCGATAGCGGGCTTCAAGCTGTTGAGCACCTCGGTGACGGCCTGATGAAATTCCGGCTCGTTCGGATTCTGTTCCTTGACGCGAGCCAAAATGCTTTCTACATAAGACATATGACAAAAACTCCTTTGTTTTTTTCTTTCATGCTCTATTTTAGCAGAAATATTTTTATTTGGCAAACGTTGAAAGACTTTTCTGGTATTCATATATCTTATATTTTGCATAAAACGCCGTTATAAATCGCGGCGCAAAGCTTATCCTCTGCGGCGGAAAAAGAATTCCCGCTCCGCGACGTTCAGCCCGCCGAGAAGCGACAGGTTGGCGATCATCTCGTCCAGCGTTTCTCCCGACGAAACAGGGCGAGCGGAGGGCGCGCTTTCGAGAGGACGCGCACAGCCGCAAAGCGCGCGGCGCACGATCGGGCGGGGCGAAAGATGTCCTCTTTCGTGCGCGGAAGGTTTGCAGCCGTCTTTTCTGACGGCGCCCCTTTTCGCCTGCATGGGCGGCACCACGCACTTTGCCTCGTTTCTATGAAATATTGCGGAAAGTAAATTTTTCATTCTGCTTGTCCTCCGTTTTTATACCTGCATTATACTGCAAAATACTTGACAGGTATTGTCATATTTATTAAAATATTTTTAAGAAATTTATAAAATTTGGGGAGAGAGCTGTATGAAGTTTCAGGCGATGCTGAAAATTTTATTTACCCTGCTGAAAAAGAGAAGATCGAGCGCGGCGGAACTCGCCGCCGCATGCGGCGTTTCCGAGCGGAGCATACACCGCTATCTGGAAGAGCTGATCGTATCGGGCGTGCCCATCGATATAATACGCGGCAGGAACGGCGGAATATTCCTGCCGGACACATATAAACTGCCCGAAAACTTTTTTACGAAGGAGGAATACGCCGCCGCGGTCAACGCGCTCGGCGCGCTATCCGAGCAGATGCGCGACGACGCCGTAAAGAGCGCCCTCGAAAAGCTCCTCTCCCAGCAAAAAGCGGACAGGCGGGATATGACCCTCACGGGGCGGGTGATCGTGGACGGCGGGACATGGGGAGACGCGTACGACTTTTCCGACAAACTGAAAGTGTTGGAAGACGCCGCGGAGGACGACGAATGCCTCGACCTGCTGTATATAGACCGCGAGGGAAAGGAGAGCCGCCGCACGATAGAGCCGCACCTGCTCGTTTATAAACAAAACATCTGGTATGTATACGCATGGTGCCGAAAACGCAGTGATTTTCGCCTCTTTAAGGTGGCGCGCATCAAGAGCGCGCGCAAAACGGGAGAGATTTTTGCCCGCAGAGAGATCGACCGCGCACATCTTCCCCTGAAATTCAACTTTGAAAACGCGGAACTGACGGACGTAAAATTTTCGGTACAGAAAAAAGCACTCCCCGACGTAGAGGAGTGGCTTGGGATCGACAATATCCGCGTAGAGGGAGAAAACATCACCGCCGAAGCGACCCTGCCCGGCGGCGAAGTGCTCTTTTCAAAGATACTCGCCTTCGGAGACGGCATCAAAGTGCTCAGCCCCGAATCGCTCGCAAAAGAAGTAAAACGGCGCGCGGAAAAGCTCGCCGCGCTGTATTGACGGCATTCTGCCCGAAGCTGCCTCGATACGGGCGCAATAAAGGGAGGGCGTTCGGCTTTTGTAAGCCGAACGCCCTCCCTTTACTATTTACTTTACCCGACTATCGTACTCGTCCTATTGCTCCCACAGCGCGACGGCGGTGAGGCCGAAGCGTTCCTTGCTCCGCACGACGACGGTATGGTTCCCCTCTTCCAAAACATCTGAAAGATAAGCTATGCTGCTCCCCGCAGCTGCGGACGCAAAATTTTCCGCCGCTTTGCCGTCTATGAGCACTTCAAACTTTCCCGCTTCTCCCGGCAGGTACAGGAGCGCGAAGCGCGTGCCCGCAAAAGTGAACTCGACGGAAGCGTTTTCCCCCTCGTATGCGTGGCCGAAGGGCGCAAGCGCGCCTTTTACTGCCCAGTTACCGCGGAAAACGAACATGTCCTCGTCGGGAGAAAGGATCGATCCGCCCGGCAGCGCATAGGAAAATTCGGCATAACGATAGGCGATATATTTCGGCGCGCCCGCAAAGGTATCCGTAACGACGAGCTTATAGCGGCTGATCTCGCACGGCTCAAAATCCACGATCACGTTGTCGCCCGTGCGTTCCGCATTCCGGACGTCGGCGAGCAGCCGCATATCCTGCTCGGAAGTTCCGCCGTACAGCCTGAACGTTTTTGGCTGGTACGGTCTGTATGCCGTGCCGTAGATCGTAAAGCGGTTTGCCCAGACTTTTGCGCCCAATTCCGCCTCTACCTCGAACGGATTGTCCTCCGAAATCGACGTCCTGTCAGAATGGATATAATTGGATCTGTCTTCGTCGAAAAGGTTTTCGATCGGATACGAGCTGTCCCACGGGCTGTATTTCGCCCCTGTAAGCGTCTGCGATACGCCGTATGATTCCCCGTCGTACGCGTAGCTTCGCGTATAGAAGTACTCCGTTTCGAACGGTTCGGGCATATAGGAGCTCCGATAAGCGTTCAGATAGCCGACCGAAACGTTTTCTCCGTTGAACCTGCCCATCCCCACGCCGATAAACGCCCTTTCGTAATCGACGAGCAGCACTGCCTTGAAATAGATCCACTGCCCTTTGGAAAAATCAAAGTCGCTGTAACGGCCCTCTTCCGAAAGGTCGAATCCGGATCCGTTGGTATCGTTATAAAGCGCCGCCGCCTTGCGGTAGTTTTCGCCGTCTTCGGAAATATACAGCGCCGCCGAGCGCCTGCCGCGCAGCGCGACGCGGTATTTGCCCGTACTCTCTATCAAAAACTTGCCGCGGACCTCCATGACGGCGTTTGTTCCCGGGCTCGGCTCCCAGATCTCCGCGTTCCCGTTCTGCACGCGGTTTTCGTTGTCTTCTTCCCTTACGCTTTCGTAACCTTCATAACCGCTCTCATACGCCTCCGCCGCCGTTTCGTACATTTTGTCCGCGGAATAGGTGTAAACGGTGCGTTCCAGCACGTTCGGCCGATACTGCCCCTGATACAGTTCGATGACGAGCGTTACGTTTTCCGCTTCGAACGAGCCGTCCGCCTTTTGCAGAGACAGCGTTACGTAGATCGTGCCCGAGCCCTTATGCGCGGCGCTCGGCGTATACGCATAAACGCCCTCTTCCCTCTGCGAAAGCGCGCCGTATACGGGCTGCGTAACGCTCTCTATCTGATATGTGAATCCGGAGGGCAGCACGATCGTTTCGTTCAGATCGAGCACAAATTCCTTTCCCTTCTCTATCACATACGGCTGTGCCGTACGGCTGAAATACAGCCTGTCGTTTCGGGTATAGCCGCGCCCCGTCTGATAAATACAGGCGACGGGCACGAACATGGGAGCATTTTTCTTCGCCTGTTCCTCCAAAACGCTTTGCGATACCGTCTGATGCAATACGTCTTCAAAATAATAGGTCATGTCGTATCCGGTGGCGTCGCAGACCGCCTTATACCATGCGTCCGCTCCGCCGGCGCCTTCCCCCGCCGCGCAAGCGCGGATAAAGGCGTCTTGCCCGAATGCATGCAGGAGATTCGCATACGAATCGAGCCCCGAATTGGCGCCCGTATTTGCAAGCGTCTGCCGCAGCGACCAGCTCGGATTCGTATATCTGTTCCACCCCACGGCATACGTTCCCTCGGAAGCGCTGCCGAGAGAACGCTTTGCCGATACGCGCGTGAACAGGCTGTATTCGACCAAGCTCACCGCGTTGTTCGTTACCTCGTCTCCGGGGGCGAAGCCGAATCTTTGAAAATGATGATTGAATTCGTGGATACAGCCCCAAAAAGCGTCGGAAGGATCGTCGACGGCGGAAGACGCGTCGAGCGCGGCTTCCATGCAATAGAGCGGGCAATTGACGGTATACCGCCCCACAAAGGCGACCATACTGCCCGCCGCAACGAACGGATCGTATAAAAACACGATGCCCGTATCCCCGGGCGAACCCGACGGCACCCTGTTGGAAACGAGCGCGATCTTGTCCCAGAGCACGGCGGCGGAAGAAAGATCGTCGTAATCGAAGCGTGCGGCGCGGCTTTTCGGCCCGGAATGCCGCACGCCGTCGTCCCACACTTCGAGATCGAAATACGGGGCGGAAGAATCTTTATTGCAATCAAACTCTTCCCTCGTCGTATATCCGTGGATATAGTGGGAATAGCCGACCGCGCCGGAGATGGTCACCGTGAACTGCGCGCCCGTCCTTACGGGCCTTATATAGATCGGCCCGCCCAGATAGGAACCAACGTATCCCGTCTGCGAGGAGACCGTCATTTTGTTCACGATGACAGGCATGCGGTTAAAGTCGCGTTCGAGCCAGATGTTGTTCGAGCTCCCGTTTACAAGCTCCTGCCCGATGACAATAACGAGTCCGCCCGTGGCGGCAAGAGACTTTTCGCTCATCTCGATCTTTACGACCTCTCCCGCCGGCGCATACAGCCCCGTGACGTAGTTGCCGCGGGTGCGCGGGCGAAAGGTGATCCGCTTTACGAGAGCGGGCTCGCTGTCGTCCACGTCTCCCTCGTACATGCCGAAAGACGCCGTGTGTTTGTATAATTTTTTACCCGTCGCATGCCCGTTCAGATAGAGATTCCCCTCCGCGTCCATCGAATCGTAAGAGGAAGACGACGCGTTCAGCATTTCGTTTTCTGATATGATCTTCTGCTTTTCCTCTTTTTCGGCTTGCAGCGTTACACCGTACTCTGGATATCTGTCCAAACCGCCGTCGGAAACTTCGGGCAGGCTCCTCCTGACCGTTCCGAGGTACTCCGCGCGCATTCCCACCGCGGAAGTATTTGCAAGCTTGCCCGTGAAAAGTTCGTCGGGATACGCGTCCTCCTCGGGCAGCTGCCCCTCCGGAGGCGTTACGGAAGGCTCCTGCGGCGTTTCGGGATCGTCGGGCGACGGCTGTACGGGAACTTGCGGCGTTTCGGGCGCGGCAGGCTCCTTTGTACAGCCCGCAAATACACAGCCCAAAGCCAAAAGGAACGCCAACGCTACGGAAAGCGCGCGCAAAACATATCTTTTCAAAACTCATTCTCTCCTTTCTTTGTTTGTTTTCCGGCTCTGCGATCATTCCCCCCCATGCGGCGCACATGCGTCGCTCGATGCAATATGATAACATCTCGGACGATTTTTGTCAACAATATCATTTTGACGATAAACGCGCGGTTTTATGTAAACGCCGCGCCGCCGAAAAAGCGAAAAAGCGCAGACGTACCGCAAAAAAGTGTAAAAAATTTTTGCCGACATGCTTGACACATTCATTTTTTGCGGTTATAATGTAGGCGTATTCGGTAGGTGAGGCTATTGCAGAGGATACGGGCTGTTGCCGCAACTTGAAGGAGACTTCATGCGTCGGTTTGAACAGGCTGCATCGATCCAAGGTGCATCATAACACAGTTTCATTGCCCTGCAATGCTAAAACTCGGACGAAGAGCAGAAATCTGTTTTGCGCCGCGCATCACTTTCCGATGCGCGGTTTTATTTTTTTACAAAGGTGCATTATGGAAGGCAGTTACAGTTACACAAACGCAATATTCGGAACAAAGCGAAAGCGCATGTTTTTCGGCACGGCAGACCTTTGATCGGTCTGCACGGCCCCATTTTTCGTGAACGCGAAACGCCGCCGCTTTTTTCCGAAGCGGCGGTATTTTTTTGCCGCCCGAAGAGAGCGGCCTTTTTTATGCCCTTTTGAAAACAATGCGCCGATAAAGGAGGTGAACACGATGGACGCAGGCAGCATCAACAACCGAAGTACGGCAGCTCCGCCACGGAGCGGCGCGGCCCGCCCGCATGCGCGGTCTGCGCCCGCGCGCTTCCGGTGAGCATGCACGTACTTCCCGAAAATTCAAACAAGGAGGTACGAAACAATGAAAAGAGAACGCAAGAACAAAACATTTTTCCAAAAGATGTACGGGAGAGCCGTACAGAGCGCCGCCAACGGCGGCGCGGCAGACAGAATGAAATTTGCCGCCGTAAACTCGCCCGAGCGCCTCTATGAGGCGCTGCGCTGCGGCGAACACGGCATCAGGAGCGCGGAAGCGGAAGAAAGGAGAGAAAAATACGGCGCAAACGTGATCCGCGCGAAAAAGAAGAGGCCGCTTGCGATGCGGCTCGTCGATTCGTTTTTCAATTCCTTTTCCGCTATCCTGTTCGTGCTGGCGCTCGTTTCCGTTTTTACGGACATCGTTTTCGCCCCCGCAGGCGAAAAGAACCCGACGACGGTCATCATCATCGGGGCGATGCTCGTTATATCCGGCGTGCTCCGCTTCGTGCAGGACACCCGTTCCGACAACGCCGCGGAAAGGCTCTCCAAAATGGTCACAATGACCGCGACCGCGGAAAGAGACGGCGCACGGGCGGAGATCCCGCCCGAAGAGATCGTTGTAGGCGATGTGATCCATCTCTCCGCGGGAGACATGATCCCCGCGGATATGCGCATCGTCTCCTGCAAAGACCTCTTCGTGAGCCAGGCTTCCCTGACGGGAGAAAGCGCCCCCGTGGAAAAAACGGGCGCAACTGCCGATGAAAGCACGCCCGTTCCCGAATGCGAAAACCTGGCGTTTATGGGAAGTAATGTCGTCAGCGGGAGCGGCAGAGGCATTGTCGTGGCGGTAGGAAGCGGCACTCTGTTCGGGAGGATCGCAAAAACGCTGGACGGCAAGCCGCCCAAGACCGCTTTTCAGACGGGCATCGGCAAGGTTTCCGGCCTGCTGATCCGCTTTATGCTCGTGATGGTGCCCGTCGTTCTGCTCATCAACGGCTTTACGAAGGGAGACTGGTTGCAGGCGCTGCTGTTTGCGGTATCCGTAGCCGTGGGGCTCACGCCCGAAATGCTGCCCATGATCGTAACCGCCGCGCTCGCGAAGGGATCCGTTGCGATGAGCAAAAAGAAAGTGATCGTAAAAAAGCTCAATTCGATACAGGATCTCGGCGCGATCGACATACTATGCACCGACAAGACGGGCACGCTCACGCAAGACAAGGTCGTTCTGGAAAAACACATGAACGTGCACGGCGATGAAGACGACAGGGTGCTCCGCCATGCCTGGCTCAACAGCTATTACCAGACGGGGCTGAAAAATCTCATCGACATCGCCGTCATCGAAAAATTCGCAAAAATATTCGGAAGCCGCTATGACGGCGTGTACACCAAGGTCGACGAGATCCCCTTCGACTTCGAGCGCCGCAGAATGAGCGTCATCATTTCCGACGAAAGCGGAAAATGCCAGCTGATCGCAAAGGGCGCCGTCGAAGAGATGCTCGAATGCTGTTCTTTCGCAGAATATGGAGGGAATATCCTGCCGCTGACCGAGGAGCTGAAAAACTTTGTGCTCGCCAAGGCGGACGCGCTCAACGCGGAGGGCATGCGCGTCATTGCCGTCGCACAGAAAAACGCATCGGGCGTTCCCGGCGCCTTCACGGTTGCGGACGAGAGCGATATGGTGCTCATCGGATACCTCGCTTTTCTCGACCCGCCCAAACCGACCGCGGCAAAGGCGATCTCCGACCTCTTTGCGTACGGCGTGCGCGTAAAAATTCTGACGGGCGACAACGAAAAGGTCGCCGCGAGCATTTGCAAACAGGTCGGGCTGGATTCCGAAAGCGTGCTGCTCGGCGCAGACGTAGACGCATACGACGACGCGGCGCTCGCGCAACGGGCGGAAGAGATCACCGTTTTCGCGAAGCTCTCCCCCGAGCAGAAGGCGCGCGTGGTGCGCGTTCTGCGCGAACGCGGGCACGCCGTGGGATACATGGGCGACGGCATCAACGACGCCGCCGCGATGAAGCAGGCTGACGTCGGCATTTCCGTGGATACCGCGGTAGACATCGCCAAGGAGTCGGCAGACATCATTCTGCTGGAAAAGGATCTCACCGTTCTGAAACACGGCATCGCAGAAGGGAGAAAAACGTATGCCAACACCATCAAATATGTAAAGATGACGGCGTCTTCAAACTTCGGCAATATGTTCTCCGTTCTGGCGGCGAGCGCATTTCTTCCCTTCCTTCCCATGACGGCGATACAGCTCGTGCTGCTCAACCTCATTTACGACGTATCCTGCACGGCGATCCCCTGGGACAACGTAGACGAAGATTTCCTCAGAAAACCGCGCAAATGGGAGGCAAAGTCCGTCGGCAAGTTCATGCTGTACTTCGGCCCCGTCAGTTCGATATTCGACATAACGACCTTTGCCTCGCTGTACTTTCTGGTCTGCCCCATGGCGTGCGGCGGAAGTTACGCCGCCCTCGGCGCCGAAGCGCAGGAAAAATTTGCCGCGATCTTCCGCGCGGGCTGGTTTATCGAGTCGATGTGGACGCAGGCGCTCATCATACACCTGATCAGAACGCCCCGCGTGCCCTTTATACAGAGCCGCGCTTCGCTCTCCGTGACCCTTCTCACCGCGGCGGGCACCGCCCTGATCACGGCGATCCCCTATACGCCGCTCGGCAGCCTGCTCGGGTTTTACGCGCCTTCCCCCTCCTTTTTTGCACTGCTCGCCGTGACCGTTGTCGCGTATATCGCGCTCGCAACTGCGGTGAAGGCGCTGTACGTAAAAAGGTACGGAGAACTGCTGTGAGAACGATCGCAGACGGAAACGCGAAAAAGCGGAGCCGTGATTTCGGCCCCGCTTTTTCAGCTTTCATAAGTTTTCAGTATTTCGAGGGCGATCTCCCGCTTCGGGAGCCGTTTGTTCATCGCCTGCTTTTCGATATAACGGTGCGCTTCGCTCTCCGTCATTCGAAGATACTGAATGAGCGTACATTTTGCGCGGTCGACGAGTTTGAGATCGTCGAACTTGCTCTTCAACGTCTCGTTTTCGTCCCTTGCACGGCGCAGGCGCGCACCCACGCCGCCGGCAATGCCGACGGCCTGCACAAACAGATCTGCATCGAGCGGGAGCTTCAAAACGATCCCGCCCGCCTCGCCGAAGCGGGCGCGTGCTGCGGCATAATGCTCCGCGCGAACGATCACGACCACGCCGAAGCCCCTTTCCAGCAAGCTTTCCGCCGCCTTTGCGCTCGCCTCCCTGCAATGGGGCATGACCGCAACGACGGGGGAATCGTCTGCGTCCTCCGCGCGGGAGACGTACCGCGCCGCAACGCCGCGCGCCGTAAATCGCTCTTTCACGCGCGGGAGCAGGGCCTCGTCTTCACAAAATACGGTAATGTCTTCCATTGCGGCGTTCCTCTCAGTTATTGGTATACATTCTGTGATACGGGTTTTCCGAATCGGGCGTAAGCCTGTAATAGACGGAGGACAGCAATTTTTTTGCGTCCAGCCCGAATGCGGCGGCGTACTCACGGAGAATGCCGCACACCCACTCGTCAGAGATCCCGGAAAGCTTTTCCGCCTTGATCTGCTCGGGAAGGCCCGCAGGCAGTTCGCCGCGGATATACATTTCCCCGCCGTGCATGCCCGTGCCGCAGAAGTTGCCCACGACGGGCCGTTCGCTTTTCGTAAGCCCCAACACGACGATCAGGCCGCCCGCCTGATATTCGCCGAGAAAGCTCCCCGCCCTGCCGCCGATGACGATGACGGGTTTGTTCTCCTTATATGCCTTCATGTGGATCCCGCAGCGATAGCCGGCGTCGCCCCTGATGAAGATCCTGCCGCCGCGCATCGCGTAGCCTGCGGCGTCTCCCGCGTTGCCGTACACGACGATGGAGCCCGCGTTCATCGTATCTCCGATCGCGTCCTGCGCGTTGCCCTCCACAACGATGTCCGATCCATCGAGGTATGCCCCGAGCGCGTTGCCGGGCGTTCCCTTGATAT
This sequence comes from Candidatus Borkfalkia avistercoris, assembly GCA_019115995.1. GTDB lineage: Bacteria > Bacillota > Clostridia > Christensenellales > Borkfalkiaceae > Borkfalkia > Borkfalkia avistercoris. The sequence continues at coordinate 40,432 of DXCL01000010.1, read as the reverse complement.
GTATGGTCTTGCCGCCCGAGCCCGCGCCGATATAACGCTGGCCGATGCAGTGATCGATAAATATTTCCCTGTCTCCGCAGGAGCGTATGCACTCGTTCAGGTTTTGAAAGTGCATCGTTTCGTTCGCTTCTATACGCATGTTCATTGCCTCCTCGCAAGCTTATCCTCGCGCGCCGCAGCCGAAAACGCCATGAGCGCGGGCGACTTTTTCAAAAGCTCGAAGTCCACCGAGGAAAGGGGCGTTTGGTTTCTGATGAGCGAGGTATAAATGCCCGCCCTCCCGATACAGTCGATGAGGATATATCCTTTGAGCCGATCGTCTTTATAAAAGAGCTTTTTATAGTGATCGGGCGCGATATCTTCAAAGCATTCCCCTTCGTATACGCCCGCCGTGGCGATGTGCGAACCGAAAAATCCGATGGCGTTCATCGGAACGGCGTTGGTGAAATGCGCGTCTCCGCCCGCCATGTTCACGCCCGCGCACTCCCCTTGCAGGGCGGCGTTGGGCAGCAGCGCCAGAATGCGCCGCGTGCCCGAAGAGATGTCGAAGCTTTCGCAGTTGTCGCCCGCCGCAAACACGTCGGGAATGCTCGTTCTCTGACCGTCGTCGGTAACGATGCCGCGCGCGACCTCTCCGCCCGCGTCCTTTACGAGCTCTGTGTTCGGGCGGACGCCCACCGCCACGACGAGAATGTCGAAAGGTATTTTTTCGCCGTTTTTGGTATAAGCGACGTTTTGTTCGAATTTCGCGGCGCTGTCTTTGAGGATAAAGCGCACGCCCTTCTTTTCGAGCTGTTTCTGCACGAACGCCGCACCGCCCTCGTCTAATATGCTGGGCAGGATCCTGTCGGCAAGATCGATAACGGTAACGGAGCGGCACCTTCCGAGAATGCCCTCCATGCATTTGAGCCCGATGAGCCCCGCGCCCACGATGAGCACGTCTTTTTCGGGAGAGAGCGCCCTTTCGAGCGAAAGCGCGTCGTCCAGGTTCATGAAGCTGAATTTGTTTTCCACGCCGTCGAGCCCCCCCATGGGAGGAACGAAGGGCCGCGAGCCGGTCGCGACGAGCAGCTTGTCATAGCTCACTTTCTTGCCGCTCTGCAAGACGACTTTTTTCTCCTGCGCCTCTATCTTTACGGCGCGCTCGCCCAAAATCAGCTCTGCGCCCGTCTTTTCGTAAAAATCTGCGGGACGATATGCGATGTGCTCCATATCGATCTTCCCGTACAGATAATAGGAAATGAGCGGTCTGCCGTAAGCGGCGTGCTTTTCGTCTGATATGATCGCGATCTTTCCCTTTTTATCGACGGAACGGATGCCTTCCACCGCGTAGAGCGCGGCGGTGGAGTTGCCTATAATGACGTATTTCATGATCTTTTCTCCTTTCAGCCTCGCTCCTCGAACACGATGGCGCGGTTCGGGCAGTTCTTCACGCAGTTGGGCTCGCCGTTCATCTGATTGTCGGTACAGAGCATGCACTTCTGCGCGACTTTGCCGCCTTCCGCGGGCATGATCGCCCCGTACGGGCACACCATCACGCAGGTGTAACAGCCCACGCACTTGTCTTGGTCGATGATCACCATGCCGTCCTCTTCTCGCGAGAGCGCGCCCGCGATACAGCTCTTTACGCAGATCGGATCGGAGCAATGGCGGCAGTTGACCGCAAAATGTACGCCTTCGCCGTCTTCCACTTGGATACGGGGGAAAATATCCTTGCCTTTGAGCGCCTTGACCATATCGGCAATGCCGGAATTCGCATAGGCGCATTCGTATTCGCAGAGATGACAGCCGAGGCACCACTTTTCTTCCACATAGATCCTTTTCATACCGCTTTCTCCTTATTCACCCGCGTGGCGGATCCCCAATACGGACAGCTCCTTTTCCGTGAGCCCTATGCCGCGCAGCATCAGCCTGTTGCCTCTGAGCGCTTCCACCGAGTTGATGCCCATGCCGCCCATCATTTCCTGCAATTCGTGCTTCCACGCCGTTACGAGATTGACGAGCCGTTTATACCCAACTTCGGGGTTCAGCCGCTTGACGAGCTCGGGCACCTGCGTGGCGATACCCCAATTGCATTTGCCCTGATGACAGCTTCTGCAAAGATGACAGCCGAGGGACAAAAGCGCCGCCGTACCGATATAGCACGCGTCCGCACCCAGCGCGATCGCCTTCACGAGATCTGCCGCGGAGCGCACGGAGCCCGCCGCGACGATGGAAACGTTGTCGCGTATCCCCTCCTCGCGCAAGCGCGTATCCACGCTCGCAAGGGCGAGTTCGATGGGTATGCCCACGTTATCGCGTATCCTTGTGGGCGCGGCGCCCGTGCCGCCCCTGAAACCGTCTATGGCGATGATGTCGGCGCCGCTGCGCGCGATGCCGCTGGCGATCGCCGCGCAGTTGTGCACCGCCGCGATCTTTACGATGACGGGTTTTTTGTACCCCGTCGCCTCTTTCAGCGAATAGACAAGCTGGCGGAGGTCTTCGATCGAATAGATGTCGTGATGGGGCGCGGGGGAGATCGCGTCCACCCCTTTCGGGATCATACGGGTGGTGGAAACGGCGTCGGTGATCTTGCTTCCGGGCAGATGCCCGCCGATGCCGGGCTTTGCGCCCTGCCCCATCTTGATCTCGATGGCGGCGGCGGTTTCAAGGTAGTCTTTGAACACGCCGAACCTGCCCGACGCCACCTGCACGATGGTGTTTTTTCCGTATTTATAAAAATCCTTATGCAGGCCGCCCTCGCCAGTGTTGTAATAGATGCCGAGCTCTTCCGCCGCCCGCGCGAGCGATTCGTGCGCGTTGTAGGAAATAGAGCCGTAGCTCATGGCGGAGAACATGACGGGCACGCTGAGTTTGAGCTGCGGCGGGAGAGTGTCTTTGAGTTTTCCCTTTTCGTCGCGCTCGATCTTCGCATTCTTTTTGCCGAGATAAACGGCCGTTTCCATCGGCTCGCGCAGCGGATCGATGGACGGATTTGTTACCTGCGACGCGTTGACGAGCATCTTATCCCAGTACACGGGATACGGCTTGGGAGTACCCATAGACGAGAGCAAAACGCCGCCCGTTCCCGCCTGGCGGTACACTTCGTTGATGGTCTGATTGTTCCAGTTGCCATTGATCTTATAGGTATCGTCCGACTTTACGATCTTTAAGGCGTGGGTCGGGCAAAGGCAGACGCAGCGGTGGCAGTTGACGCACTTTGTGCTGTCTGCGAGCATCTTTTTTAAATCGGGATCGTACGAATGCACCTCGTTCGCGCACTGTCTTTCGCACACGCGGCAGGCTATGCATTTGTCGTAATCGCGAACGACCTCGTATTCGGGATACATAAAGAGAGTGTCGCTCATTTTCTGCCTCCGTACAATTCAAAGATGACGGGCTCGCCGCCCGCGGGCGCCCAAACCTTGTCGAGTTCGGGCTCGATCACGCGGATCGCGCTCTCCTCGCTGGCGATGTACGCCTTGTCTCCCTTTTCCGCCACGACGGTGGAACGCAGTTTCAGCCTGTCTCCGAGCGCCATCAGCCCGCCCGTATAGCCGAGTATGACGGAAAACGGCCCCGTGACCAAAAGCGAAGAAAACATCTTGCGCAAGAGCGTTTCCTGCTCCTGCTCCGCCGCCCCCTTGCGGGAAATGGTAGACCAGAAGGAGGGCGCAACGACGTGCGCCGCCTCTTCGAGCGTCAGTTTTTTGCGGCGCACGAGGTAGTCGAATATGTATGTGATGACTTCGGTATCCGTCTGCAAATTGCATTTATAGCCGAACATTTCGATGTAGCGGCGGTTTGCGTCGTACGAGGATATCTCGCCGTTGTGCACGATGGAAAAATCCAAAAGCCCGAAGGGGTGCGCGCCGCCCCACCAGCCGGGCGTGTTGGTCGGGTACCGCCCGTGGCACGTCCAGCTGTACCCCGAATATTCGTCCAATCTGTAAAATCTGCCCACGTCTTCGGGAAAGCCGACCGCCTTGAAGATGCCCATATTTTTGCCGGAAGAAAAGACGTAAGCGCCATTGATATAGGTATTGATTTTGTTCACGCACCGCACCACATATTCCGCTTCGTCGAGATGCGAGCTTTCCAGCTTGCGCGAAAGCGGCGATACAAAATAGCGGTAGATGAGCGGCTCGTCGGTGATCTCGGGGATCTTGCGCGTCTGGATTTCAGAGGCATAGGCGATCTCGAAATGTCTGCCGAGATATTCCTCCGTGTTTGTTTTCGCAAACGTGTCGTCGTAAAAGAGGTGAAACGCGTAAAAATCGCGGTAGTCGGGGTAAATGCCGTACCCCGCGAAGCCGCCGCCGAGACCGTTGGAGCGGTCGTGCATGACGGAGATGGAGCGGATCATCACATCGCCGCTCATTCCTTTCCCGCTCCTGTCGATAACGCCCGAAATGGCGCACCCGGAGGGGATCCTCTGCTGTCCTTCCAATAACATGGCAAACTCTCCCATAGACCGTAAAGGTCTTTTTATTAACGCTAAAATTATAAACCCTGAAAAAACAAAAATCAACGAATCGGCCACTTAAAGAATTGATAGCGGGTATAAGCAGAGTTTAACCTTTTTAACCGATAGCAAGCGCACATCTTTGCCCGAAAGCTCCTTCCGCAAAGAACGGCCGCCCCGTATAAAACGGAGCGGCCGCCCTTTTGTCTATGAGAAAGCTGTGGGTGATCTTTATTCTTCGTCTTGCAGCGCATCGTAACCGGATTCGCCGGTACGCACGCGCACTACGTCTTCCACATCGTAAACGAAGATCTTGCCGTCTCCGATATGCCCCGTATACAGCGCCTTGCGCGCCGCCGCGATGACATCTGCCACGGGCACCTTGCTGACGACGACCTCTACCTTTACCTTGGGCAGAAGATCCATGTCCATTTTTACGCCGCGGTAATATTCGCCCGCACCCTTCTGCACGCCGCAGCCGAGTACCTGCGTTACCGTAAGTCCCGTAACGCCGATCGAATTCATCGCCTGTTTGAGATCTTCAAACTTCGACTGCTTGGTAACGATGACCACTTTGGAAAGCTTTGCGCCCTCCTCCGCGCTCTCCGTAACCGCAGGCATCGCGTCGGTAACGGGAACGCCGGCAGGCTCTGCCACGGGCAACCCCTCTGCCTCGATGATCTCCGCCGCGAGCGGTACAGGCGTAAAGTCTGCATACGCGCTGGGCAAGCCGTGTTCGTGCTTGTCGAGACCTTCGATCTCCTCGATCTTGGAAACGCGCAGCCCGACGGTATGCTTTAACAGCTGGAAGAGCCCGATCATGCAGGCGATCGTCCATGCGGCGATCGCAACGACGCCGATCAGCTGAACGATGAGCTGTGCGAAACTGCCCGTATAAAAGAGACCGGTGCTCGTGGAGAACAGGCCGCATGCGATCGTGCCCCAAAGTCCGTTCGCGCCGTGCACGGCGATCGCGCCGACAGGGTCGTCTACATGGAATTTCTTATCGATCACCTCGACGACTACATCGACCAGAATACCCGCGACGACGCCGATAAAGAACGCGCCTACAACGTCTACCACCGCGCAGCCCGCCGTTACGGCGACCAGACCCGCGAGAGAACCGTTAAGAGTCATGGAAACGTCCGGCTTTTTATTCTTGATCCAAGTAAAGATCATGGTCGAAACGGTCGAAGCGGCTGTTGCGACGGTCGTCGTTACGAGGATCTGAGCAAGCTGCGTCATATCCGACGCCGCCGCGCCGTTAAAGCCGTACCAGCAAAACCAGAGAATGAACACGCCGAGCGCGCCGACGGTAAGATTGTGCCCCGGGATCGCGCGGACGTATTTTACTTCCTTTCTGACAAGCGTGGGCTTGCCGTCTTTATCGAGATATTTGCCCCAGCGAGGCCCCAGAAGGAGCGCGCCGATAAAGGAAGAAATACCGCCGACGAAGTGAATGAGGGAAGATCCCGCAAAATCGATGTATGCGACGTTTGCGAAATAACCCGTCGTACCGAAAAGAGGTTCCGCGGTGCTCAGCCAGCCGCCGCCCCACGCCCAATGCGCTTCGATGGGATAAACGACGGCGGAGATCACCAAAGAATAGATGCAATAGGAGAGAAACTTCGTACGTTCCGCCATCGCGCCCGAAACGATCGTTGCGGTCGTTGCGCAGAACACGAGATTGAAGAAGAAGTTAGACCAGTCGTAATTCGCAAAATCGGTGAACACGCCCAGATTGGGTATGCCCACGAGTCCGAACAGCGCGTCCTCCCCCATCAGCAGCCCTGCCCCGAGCAAAACGAAAACGATCGTGCCGAGACAGAAGTCCAGCAGGTTTTTCATGATGATGTTGCCCGCGTTTTTCGCTCGCGTAAAACCGGTTTCCACCATGGCAAACCCTGCTTGCATGAACCATACGAGAATGGCGCCGATCAGGAACCATACACCCGTAGAGCCGAATATGCCTTCCATTTTATATACCTCCGATAAACTTTTTTACCGCTCACTGTTACGGAAAAGCTTTTTCCGCTTTTCCTGCGATCAGAGCGCACGTACGTCAACGGCGCGCACCCGAAAGACCGTTTTTATACGCTGAACAGTATTTCGCCGTATGTGGGAAACGGCCAATACTTTGCCGAGACTTTGGTCTCCATTTCGTCTGCAAGAGCGCGCATCTCATGCATGACGGGAATGATCTTATCCGCCACGAATTTTGCCTGCGCCGCAGCGTCGGGGATGCTCTTTTCCGCGATGAGCAGCTCGTCAAGCTCTTTCGTTTTATAATACAGGCCCGCATTGTTTGCGGCAAGAGAGGAGATGAGCTCCTTTTCCGCCGCCGCGCCAGCCTCAACGCCCGCCGCCTTTTCCGCTTCGAGGGATGCGCACAGGCTCTTTATGTATTCGTTCACCGCAGGATAAATATCCCTTTTTGCCATTTCCAGCATGGTGAGAGCCTCGATCACGATGGTCTTGCTGTAATTTTCCAGCATGATCTCGGTACGGGTGACCACCTCTCTGCGGGTAAACACCTTCATGCGCTCGTGCAGGGCGATATTCTTCTCGTCCGCAAAGTGCGGCAGCGCTTCCGCGGAATTTTTCAGGTCGGAGAGCCCGCGCTTTGCCGCCTCTTCCTTCCATTCGTCCGAATAATTGTTCCCATTAAAGATGATGCGGCGGTGCTTTTTGATGGTATCCACCACCAGTTCGTGCAGCGCGGCGTTGAAGTCGGGCGCTTTTTCCAGTTTATCCGCAAACTCACGCAACACGTCGGCGACCGCCGTATTGATGACGATGTTCGGCCCGGAAAGGGAGAAACTCGAACCAACCATGCGGAATTCGAACTTGTTGCCCGTAAACGCGAAGGGCGACGTGCGATTCCTGTCCGTCGTGTCTTTGGGCAACTCAGGCAGCGTATCGACGCCGAGCTTCATGACGTTTTTGCCCTTGCCCTTATATTTTTCTCCCCTTTCGAGCGCCTCGATGACCTCTTCCAGCTCTTCGCCGACAAACATCGATACGATCGCGGGAGGCGCCTCGTTCGCGCCCAGCCTGTGATCGTTGCCCGCGCTCGCGACCGAAAGGCGCAGAAGATCCTGGTATTCGTCTACCGCGGCGATGACCGCCGCAAAAAAGAGCATGAACTGCCCGTTTTCCGCAGGCGTGGTGCCGGGGTCGAGCAGGTTGAGCCCCGTATCCGTGCTCATCGACCAGTTGTTGTGCTTGCCCGAGCCGTTGATGCCGTCGAACGGCTTTTCGTGCAGCAGGCAACGCATGTGATGTTTCTGCGCTACGCGCTTCATCGTTTCCATCATCAGCTGGTTCTGGTCCGCCGCGATGTTGGTATTCGTAAAGATGGGCGCCAGTTCGTGCTGCGCGGGGGCGACCTCGTTATGCTTTGTTTTGGCGAAGATCCCGAGCTTCCACAGCTCCTCGTCGAGATCTTTCATATATTCCCCGACGCGCGTTTTGATCGCGCCGAAGTAATGGTCTTCCAGCTCCTGGCCCTTCGGCGGCTTTGCGCCGAACAGCGTTCTGCCGGTGTATTTGAGGTCTTTGCGCTTCTGATAAACGTCTTCGTCGATGAGGAAATACTCCTGCTCCGCGCCGACGGTCGAATAGACCCGCTTTGCGGTGGTATTGCCGAACAGCCGCAGAATGCGCAGCGCCTGATCGTTGAGGGCGCGCATGCTCTTCAAAAGCGGCGTCTTTTTATCCAGCACCTCGCCGCTGTACGAGAAGAACGCGCAGGGTATGTACAGGGTACCGTCTTTTACGAAGGCGTAAGAGGTCGGATCCCAAGCCGTGTAGCCGCGCGCCTCAAAGGTCGCGCGCACCCCGCCCGAGGGGAAGGAGGACGCGTCGGGCTCGCCCATAACGAGCTCCTTGCCCGAAAAATCCATGATGACCTTGCCGCCGTCTACGGGGGTGATGAAGCTGTCGTGCTTTTCGGCGGTGATGCCCGTCATCGGCTGAAACCAGTGAGTATAATGGGTCGCGCCCTTTTCCACTGCCCAGTCTTTCATCGCGTTCGCCACCACGTTCGCTACGCCCGCATCGAGGGCACGCCCTTCGTCGATGGTCTTTTTGAGAGATTTATAGATCTCTTTGGGCAGCTTATCCTGCATAACCTGCAAATTGAAAACATTTGCTCCGAAAATTTCAGGCACTCTCATAAAACAAAAAACTCCTTAAAAATATTGAAAGGCGCCACGGAGAGCTCTCTTTTCCGAAAGCCCGCCGCAGCGCCTTTGCTGCTTGGTTTTGATTTATGCCATGATTATAAACCGACGGAGCCGATTTGTCAAACGCAGGCGGCAAATTCGAATTATCACGAATTTTTATGCCCCGTATAAATTTTGCATAGCCTTTGCCCGCATAAAAATACGGCGCGCCGAAATCGGCGCGCCGCGCGATGCAATGAATATGATCCTGTTTTTGTGCGCGATCAATATGCGCGCGCGAAGAGCACCACCTGCGTTGCCTCTTTGCCGCAGCAAACGCACTTTTCGGCATGCTCCCCTTCCACGATGACGCGCGCGGACGCCGCCGTCTGCTCCTTGATCTTGTCTTCGCATTCGCGGCAGCCGCACCAGCCAGCCTTTACGAAGTTGCCGCCTTCAACGCCCTTTAAGAGCTCTTCGACCGTTTCCGCGGTAACAACGCGCTCTTCCTTGCGCTTTTTCGCCCTCTCGAAGAGGTTTTTCTGCACGTCGGCAAGCAGTTTTTTGACAGATTCCGCTGCGTCGGCGAGGGGCGCCTCGATCTTTTCGTGCGTATCCCTGCGCACGAGCACCATTTTGCCCGCCTCGATGTCGCGCGGGCCGAGCTCGATGCGGACGGGCACGCCCTTCATCTCCCACTCGTTGAACTTCCAGCCGGGGCTGTTGTCCGTCGCGTCCATCTCTGCGCGAACGCCCGCGGCGGCAAGTTTCGCCTTCAAATCGGCTGCGGCGTCCAGAACGCCCTCCTTCTTTGCCGCGATGGGCACGATGATCGCCTGCACGGGCGCGACGACGGGAGGCAGCACCAGACCGCGCTGATCGCCGTGCGCCATGATGAGCGCGCCGATGAGCCGCGTGGATACGCCCCAGGACGTCGTATACGCGTACTTATGCGTGCCGTCTTTATCCAAAAACTGAATGTCGAACGCCTTGGCAAAATTCTGCCCCATATAATGCGAAGTGCCCGCCTGCAAGCTCTTGCCGTCGTGCATCATCGCTTCCATGCCGAAGGTCGCGAGCGCGCCCGCGAACTTTTCCTTTTCCGTTTTCCTGCCCGTAAATACGGGAATGGCGAGGCAGGTCTCGGCGAACTCTTTATATACGCCGAGCATCTTCATCGTCTCTTCCATCGCCTCTTCCTCGGTGGCGTGGGCGGTGTGGCCTTCCTGCCACAAAAATTCGCTCGTGCGCAGAAAAGGGCGGGTCGTTTTTTCCCAACGGACGACGTTCGCCCACTGATTGATCAGAATGGGGAGATCTCTGTAAGATTGCAGCCATTTGGAGTACATTTCGCCGAAAATGGTTTCGCTCGTAGGACGAATGACCAACGGCTCGGCGAGCGTTTCGCCGCCCCCCACCGTAACGACGGCAACTTCGGGCGCAAACCCTTCCACGTGCTCTGCCTCACGCGTCATAAAGCTGTACGGAATGAGCAGCGGGAAATAGGCGTTCTGATGCCCCGTCGCTTTAAAACGGGCGTCCAGCTCCTTTTGTATATTTTCCCAGATCGCGTATCCGTACGGGCGAATGACCATCGTGCCCTTTACGGGGCCGTAATCCACGAGCTTGGTCTTAACGACGACGTCTGTATACCAACGGGGAAAATCCGTTTCGATGTCTGCGATCTGATTGACAAACTGGTTCTCTTTTGCCATAACATTCTCCGAAAGCGCCTGCGGCGCAAAATAAAATGTGATATACTTCTAACAGTATACCACATTTTATTCCGCATGTAAATTTATTTTCCTTTATCTTTGCAGAGAAAAACGGAAAAACTCCGCGCGGCGGGCGAGCGAAACGCCCGCTCCCGCAAACAAGGCGCTCAGTCCTGCCGCTCTTCCTTGCTCTTCCAGATCATCGACACCGAGCCGGGCCCCACATGCGAGCCGATCACCGGGCCCATGATGGTAACGTCGGGGCGGTACCCCCACTCCTTTTCCACCATACAGGCAAGTTCTTCCGCTTCCTTTTCCGCGTCGGTATGCACGATCCAGATCATGCGCCCCTCCTTCACGGGAGGAAAACGCTTCATCTTTTCCAATGCATACGCAAACGCCTTTTTCATGCCTTTGCACTTTTCCACGACGGTCAGCTTACCCTCGTTGGTAAAGGAAAGCACGGGCTTTATTTTCAATACGGTGCCCGCCGCCGCGGCAAACGCGGAAACGCGCCCGCCCTTTTTGAGGTAATAAAGATCGTTCGCTATGATAACGTACTGGATATGGAAGGGCATGCCACTGATCGCCTCGTACGCCTCCGCCGCGCTCCTGCCCTCGGCGCGCATGCGCACCGCTTCCTTTACGAGCGCGCCCTGCCCGATCGTCGCCGCGTACGAATCGATCGCATAGATCTTGCAGGAAGGATACTCCTCCATCACGTCGGCAGCGGCGTCTTTTGCCGCCTGCGCGGTCGTGGAAAGCCCGCTCGAAAGGGAAAAATGCAAAATATTTTCCGCACCCTCCTCCGCAAGCTTGCGGAAATGCAGGAAGTGATGATCGTAATTGAGCATCGAGGTGCGCGAAAATCCTCCCGCGCGCAGCTGCTCATAAAAAGCGACGTATTGCGAATAATCGGTAAACGCGTCCTTGTTTTCGACGAGCTGCCCGCCCGTTTCCATGGTATACGTCAGGGGAACGATCTGAATATCGTTCTCTTTCACGTAATCGCTGTAAAGATCGCAGGTGGAATCGCTGGAAATGACAAATAATTTATCGTTCATACGTTTTTACTCCGTCCGCGCGGCGCGCCGCTTTTCGCCGCGCCTGCGGTTCTTGCAATATTTTTTTATCGCCCCGCTTTGATCTGCCCGCGCCGCATGCGGCAGAAAACACTCTTTCGAGCGGCAGATACAACAGAGAGACGGTAGCCAGCGCGCAGACGCACTGCGCGGCCATCACGGGAAGAGAAGCGGCGACGTACAGCCGCCACACCCTGCCGCGTATTCCGGAAAAGAGCGGATAGAGCACATCGTCCAACAGCGTAAAACAAGCCGTAAACGCGACCGCAAACAGCACGAGAAACAGCAGGTGCGGCCTGCGCTTTTGAAAAGAACCGAAAAAGAACGCGAACGCGTTGTAATAGATGAGATACAGCGCCACGACCGAAGGGAAAAACCCGAACAGGATACAGCGCAGAAGAGAAAACGCCGTAGCGGTGAGCATGCCCGCGCGCCTGCCGTACACAGTACAGAAAGCAAGGAGCATGACGGTGACCACCTCTACTCCCGCCGCCGAGGACAAAGCCAACTGCCCGCCGATCAGAAGCGCCGTCATGAGCGCGCAGGCGGCGAGTTCTCCGGCGGAAACAAAGCTTCCGCCCCTTGCAACACCGCCCTTCATATCAGTAGGAAGACAGCGCGAAATAGTAAACGGCGCCGTCGAACACGCGCAGGGAGGAGATACCCAGCATCGCATAATAAACGCTCGTACCCTCGTATTCGATCGTGCCGCCCCAATTTTCGGGATCGGGGTTGCCTTCCTCTATATCGGCGGTATACAGCGCGATGTAGTTGTTCCCTTCCGCTTTTAATATGGGCGTCTGTACCGTTTCGCCTTCGTAGGAAGGATTCTCCGCAGGCACTTCCGTACCGATCTCGGTAAGATACGCGCCGAACGCGCTCGTATACGTACCGCTGTAATAAAGTCCTTCCTCTTTGAGCGCGTCCAAAACGTCGATACCCTTATCCGAAGACGTAAGACCGGCCTTTTCAAGCTCGACCGTAAAAACGGTATATCTGTTCTCGCCCGATCCGGCGTCGAGAACGACCGTCGCCGTGCCTTTCAAAAGGCTTCCGTTCTCCTCTTCGCATCCAACAAAAACGGCGAACGACAAAGAGAGGAAGAGCGCGGACAGCAGGACAACAAGTTTCTTCATGTTTTTCCTCCGAAATTCAAAGCGCGCCGTAAAAGCGGCGCGCGGCGTATTTGATTTTAGTCTTGCCTCTCTTCCTTGCTTTTCCAAAGAACGGCCACGGCGCCCGGCCCGACGTGCGCGCCGATAACAGGCCCTAAAATGGAAATTTCGGGACGGAAATTCCAGCGCTCCTCGATCTTGTCGGCAAGCTCCTGAGCGTCTCTTTCCGCATCGGAGTGCACCACATGAATGACTCGCCCCTCCTCTACGGGATTGAAGCGTTCCATCTTTTCCAATGCGTACGCGATGACTTTTTTCATGCCCCGCACTTTATCGATCACGGTCAGTTTACCGTCTCTCGTAAAGGAAAGGATCGGCTTTACGCCGAGCGCAGAGCCGACGACCGCCGCCGCAGCCGAAACTCTGCCGCCGCGTTTCAGATAAAACAGGTCGTTCGCCGCGATGACATATTGGAGATGAAGCGGGATCTGCGTTACGGCGTCATATGCCTCGTCGAGGGTCTTGCCCGCATCGCGCAGGCGCACCGCTTCGTATACGAGCTCGCCCTGTCCGATCGTTGCCGCGAGCGAATCGACCGCTTTCAGATTAAATTCGGGAAACTCCTTTTTTACATCTGACGCAGCCTGCCGCGCCACGTTGATGGTGGAAGCAAGCCCCGTGGAGATGGTAAAATGCAGTACGTCTTTCGCGCCCTCCTCCGCCATCTTTTTAAAATGGCTGAAATGGCTCTCATAATTGAGCATGGAGGTGCGGGGCATCGCCTTGTCGCGAAGCTGCTGAAAGAAATCGACGTACTGCGAATAGTCGGTAAACGCATCGAGGTATTCGGTCATGACGCCGTTCTTTTCAATGGTAAAAGTGAGCGGCGCAAGCCGGACGTCGTGCTCCCTGACGTAATCCGCATATAAGTCGGCCGTGGAATCGGTCGATACGATAAACTTTTGCATAATAACCCTCTCCGTTCATCTGTTTTGATTTGATTTATTATATCATAAACGTCCGATTTTGTAAAATGAAATGAACAGAATAAATCTGCCAAAGTTTGCAGAGCGTTTTAACGCACGCCCGGCTGCCTTTTTGAACGTTTTTACAAAATTTTGCACGGTTTTTTCAAAAAGCGCTTGAAATAGCGAGCCAAATACTATATAATAAATAGGAGATTAAAAGTTTTTCGGGAGGCATACATGCAGGCAAAAGACTGGGAAAAGCTCAAAAGCGGCTCCGACGTGCGCGGCACGGCGCTCGAAGGCGTTGCGGGAGAGCACGTCGATCTGACCGACGAAGCGGTCAGCGGCATCGTAAAGGCGTTCCTTTACCGCCTTGCGATGCAGTCGGGCAAAAAAGAGCTGACCGTGGCGGTCGGGCACGATTCCCGCCTTTCGGCGGGGCGCATTGCAGACTGTGTTCTCAAAGCCATCGTCGCGAGCGGCGCGAACGCCCTCTTTACGGGGCTTTCGTCCACTCCGTCGATGTTCATGCTGCTCAAAGAAGACTCGCTCGAAGCGGACGCGTCTGTCATGATCACGGCGAGCCACTTGCCCTTCAATAAAAACGGGCTGAAATTTTTTACCAAAGACGGCGGGCTGGAAGGCAAGGATATTTCGGAAATCCTCTCCCTCGCGGCGGAGGGCAAAGCCCTTTCCGCGGCGGCGCCGGGCAGCGTAAAAAACATCAACTACATCGATACCTACGCGCAGGGGCTCGTCCGCTTCGTGCGGGAAAAAACGGGGAAAGAAAGACCCCTTTCCGGCAAAAAGATCATCGTGGACGCGGGCAACGGCGCGGGCGGCTTTTATGTGGACAAGGTGTTGAAGCCCCTCGGCGCGGATACGGACGGCAGCCAGTTTTTGGAACCGGACGGCCGCTTCCCCAACCATATCCCCAACCCCGAGAATAAAGACGCGATGCGCTCGATCTCCGAACAGGTGAAAAAGGTAAAAGCGGACTTCGGCATCATCTTCGACACTGACGTAGACCGCGCGGGCGCGGTGGATTCGAAGGGAGAAGAGATCAACCGCAACCGCCTCATCGCGCTCATCTCCGCCATACTCCTCGCGGAAAAGCCGGGCGTGATCGTGACCGATTCGGTAACGAGCGACGGGCTCGCGGAATTCATCAAAAAGCACGGCGGCGTGCACCGCAGGTTCAAGCGCGGTTATAAAAACGTGATCGACGAGTCGAAGCGGCTGAACGCGGAAGGCGTTTACTCCCCTCTCGCCATAGAAACGAGCGGGCATGCGGCGCTCAAAGAAAATTACTTTTTGGACGACGGCGCCTACCTCGTAACGCGTATCCTCATCAGCCTTGCCACGCTCGCAAACGAGGGGAAAGACATATCCGAGCTCATCAAAGACCTGCCCGAGCCCGCTGAGGCGGCGGAGGTGCGGCTCTCTTTCAAGGAAGGAACGGACTTCAAAACGCTCGGAAGCGGCGCGATCGAAGACATAAAAAAGCGCGCGACGGAACAGGACGGGCTTTCGCTTGCGCCCGACAACTTCGAGGGCGTGCGCATCGTATTCGGCAAAGACGACGGAGACGGCTGGGCGCTCGTGCGCATGAGCCTGCACGAGCCGATCATGCCGATCAACTTCGAGAGCAACAAAAAGGGAGGTTGCAAGCAAATCGCAAAAACGCTGCTTTCCCTGCTCGGAAAATATGATTTTCTGAATACGGAAAACCTCGAAAAATATCTTGCAAAATAAATTTTAATTCATATAAGGAGATCAAACAACTATGGACGTTCGTCAGCAAACGGTAAACGCGATCAGGATCCTCTCCGCAGAGGCGATCCAAAAGGCAAACTCCGGGCACCCGGGACTTCCCCTCGGCAGCGCGCCGATCGGATACACCATCTTTGCGGATTTTCTAAAATTCAATCCAAAAGACCCCAAATGGGACGACAGAGACAGGTTCGTGCTCTCGGCGGGGCACGGCTCCATGCTCAACTATTCCCTCCTCTATCTTTTCGGGTACGACATCTCCAAGGAAGACATGATGAACTTCCGTCAGCTCGGTTATAAAACGCCCGGACACCCCGAATACGGTCATACCCCCGGCATCGAAACGACGACCGGCCCGCTCGGACAGGGCATCGCCAACGCCGTAGGCATGGCGGTAGCCGAGGCGCACCTCGCGGCGACCTTCAACCGCGAAGGCTTCCCCATCGTAGACCACTATACCTATGTGCTCTGCGGCGACGGGTGCCTGGAAGAGGGCATCTCTTACGAGGCATGCTCCTTTGCCGGAACGCACAAGCTCGGCAAGCTGATCCTCTTCTATGACGACAACGACATCACCATCGAGGGCGACACCGACATTACATTTAAAGAAGACGTCGCGATGCGCTTCAAAGCGCAGGGCTGGCAGGTGCTGAAAGTGGACGACGCGAACGATCTCGATCTCCTCAAACGCACCGTCAAAAAAGCGAAGGCAGATACGGAAAGGCCTTCCGTCATCATCTGCAAAACGGTCATCGGATACGGCTCTCCCCTTGCAGGCTCGCACGAATGCCACGGCGCGCCCCTCGGCGCGGAAAACCTCGCAAAGACCAAGGAAAACCTCGGCTGGACGTGCGCTCCCTTCGAGATCCCCGACGAGGTCGCCGATCACTGCGGCGCCATCGCGCGCAGAGGCGCTTCCCGCCAGGGCAAATGGAAGAGGCTGTTCAAGGAATATGAAGCGGCGTATCCCGACCTTGCGGCGCTGTATAAAAAGTATATGAGCGGGGAACTGCCCGATTTGAAAAACGACGCGGAGCTCTTCGAGTTTGCAAAGCCCGACGCGACCCGCAACACGAGCTTTGCCGTACTCAACAAGCTGGCAGACAGGATCCCCAACCTCATCGGCGGCTCGGCAGACCTCGCGCCCTCCAACAAGTCGAATATGAAAAAACGCGCGAGCTTCTCCGCAGAGGACAAGAGCGGCTCGAACATGCACTTCGGTATCCGCGAACACGCGATGGCGGCGATCGCCAACGGCATGCAGCTGCACGGCGGGCTCAAATGCTACTGCGCGACCTTCTTTATCTTCTCCGATTATATGAAGCATGCGATGCGTCTCTCCGCGCTCATGCATCAGCCCGTCACCTATATCCTCACGCACGACTCCATCGGCGTCGGGGAAGACGGCCCCACGCACGAGCCCGTGGAACAGCTCATCGCCCTCCGCTCCATTCCCGGCATGAAGGTCTACCGCCCCGCGGACGGAAAAGAAACGACGGCGGCGTGGATCTCGGCGCTCACGGGCAACGCG
Source organism: Candidatus Borkfalkia avistercoris (assembly GCA_019115995.1). Taxonomy (GTDB): domain Bacteria; phylum Bacillota; class Clostridia; order Christensenellales; family Borkfalkiaceae; genus Borkfalkia; species Borkfalkia avistercoris. The sequence continues at coordinate 23,638 of DXCL01000010.1, read as the reverse complement.
CCCACCTGCCTCGTGCTGACAAGGCAGAACCTGCCGCAATACGAAAAATCGGGGCTGGAAGCGCTCAAAGGCGGCTACATTCTCGCTGACAGCGAAAAGAAGGTGCCCGACGTGCTTCTCATTGCCAGCGGATCGGAAGTCGAGCAGTGCATGCAGGCGAAAGACATTCTGAAAACCAAGGGCGTCGACGCGCGCGTCGTTTCCATGCCCTGCTTTGAGGAATTTGAAAAACAGCCGCAGTCTTACAAAGACAGCGTGATCCCTCCCGAAGTGAAAGCGCGCGTATGCGTGGAAGCGGCTTCCCCCTATTCCTGGTACAAGTATGCGGGAGATTACGGCGAGATCATCGGCATGACCACTTTCGGCGCGAGCGGCCCCGCGAACAAACTGTTCGAGATGTTCGGCTTCACCGCAGACAACGTCGTGGAAAAAGCCTTCCGTTCTCTCAATAAACTCAATGCATAAGCAAAAGCCGCGGACGCTGTCCGCGGTTTTTACAACGCGTCTCCGCGTTTCCGCGAAGGCGCGTTTGCTTTAATCCGCTTTCTTTGAATATACCAAGGTCTGTTCCGCATAATATCTGTTCCTTTTGGTGATCCCCAGCAAAACAAAAAGCGCGATATTGGTCGCCAACAGCAGGATGGTTATCACGGCATTGGATATGACAAAACTGTTGAGCACCGAACAGACTGAATATGCTATGTACGCAACGACCGCCCATTTCCGGCATGCGGTTTTCTCCGCTCTGTCTTCAAAAACGAATAAAAAGGTGCCGACGCACAAAATTTCAAAAACAAACGCTGCGAGCTGCCCCGCGGCCCCGAGGCTCTCCGCAAAAAAGCTGACGATGTTCAATATGATCAGAAGGACTATATCTGCATAAAATATTATCTTCGCAAAGATTTTTTCTTTGCGCTTTTTTGCCGCGATGAACGCGTAAAAATTGATAAACTCCGCCAGCACGCCGACGATCGCAAAAAATAAACTTTGAAAAACAAGGGTGAGGCTCAGCGCCACGACGTAAACGATCAGCGTGATCACAAAAATTTTTGCCCAAACCGTGTCGTGCAAGACTTCCCTGTATTTATATTCGCGATCCCACTTATAGGACGCGCGCCTGCTCTTTTGCCCCGTTTTTTGGTCGGCTTCCGTTGCTTCCGCTCCCTGTTCGCCGAAATTATCCGCTTGTGTTCCGCCTTGCCCGTCGTCATGCAGAAGCTCCTCCAAGGAGACCCCCAATACCTGCGCCATCATTGCCGTTTCGCCGGGAGTAGGTTCCTGCGTACCGTCGAGCCACTGCTTTACCTTGTCTTCGTCTACGCCGAGCTGCATGGCAAAGCCCGATTCCGTTATGCCGCGCGAGCGAAGGCAACGCCCCAAATTTTTCCCTATCGCATTTTCCATATACCCTCACCTCCCGTTCCGAGTATATCATACGATATGCGCAAAATCAAACAAAAGCCTCCTCCCCCCCCCCCCATAATTTTACAAAATTATTACATATTGTAAAGCACCCTGCTATCCTTTCACCCTGAATTTCAAAACGAGCTCGCGCCCGTTGAACGAATGGGTCACTGCAAACGAACCGTTAACGTAAGCGCAGCGCTTTTCGTACGTCTTTCCGCCCCGCTCGGCGCGCAGCAGAATTTCGCCCTTTTCCGTATCGCACTCATAGGAGCCCGCCTTTGCGCCCTCTATGCCCGTTTTCGTCCTTGCGGATACGGTAAAAGTGCCGTCTCTGTTCAAAGAGAGGATCACATAGCGAAAATATTTCAAGAGATCCCTGCCGCCCAACGTAGCTTCCACGCACTCGTATTCTCCCGCATACGAACGTGAAAATTCTCTGAGGGAAGACATTTCTTCCATGCTGCAAGCGCCGAGCGCCATGCACAGCGCGGCGCAGAGGGCTATTGCGGCGGTTTTTTGAATTATCGCGGAGAAAGTCGGTTTTTTGATTGCTTTTTGCCTCGCTTTTTTTTATAATAGTACAGACAAAGTATCTGTGCAAAACAAAAAATTATGCGCCCTCGGCGCAAAGCGGGTGAAATTTATGAAATTCGACGTCGAATTGGTCGGAAAGATCGGCTCAATGGCGCTCATCGACAAAAAAGATAACATGATCGACTATACGCGCGTGGCGCGGCTTTCCCGCGAGCTCAAACCGGGGTACATCTGGATCTCCAGCGGCGCGACCGAGATCGGCAGGCTCGACTATATGATGCGCGCGGGGTGCGAGCTCCCCGATACGGAGGAATCCAAAACCGATTACAGCGCGCAGGGACAGGCGATCCTCATGCAGACCTACCGCCAGTACGTAGACAGCAAGTATTCCGTGCGGCAGATCCTTGTGGAGCACCACCACTTCAACGACGAGGTCAAGCGCGAGCACATCAGAAAGCTTCTTCTGCGCTGCAAGGATCAGAATGCCATTCCCATCATCAATTATAACGACGCGGTGTCTGAATCGGAAAACAGGCGGCTGGAACTGACCGCGCTCGCAAAATCGCACGCGAAAGTTTACGAATGCGTCGACAACGACGAAACGGCGTCGCTCGTGGCGTGCCTCGTAAAGGCGAAAACGCTCCTCATTTTTACGAGCGTAGACGGTATCTATACCGATCCGCACGATCCCTCCACCCTCATCGAGGAGATCGCGGGCAAAAACGACGCGGAGATCGTGGAGCACATCGAGTTCTATAAAAAGTACTGCGAAGGCGCTTCCCGCAAGGGCGCCAACGGCGCGAAGGCAAAGCTGGAATTCGTGAAAGACGCTGCCGCGCAGGGAACGGAAGTGCTCATCGCAAACGCCTGTTATTCCATTAAAGAGGTGCTTTCGGGCAGTGTTCGCTGCACGCGCATTCATATCCGCTGAACGATCGGGCCGCTCGCACGCGCAGCCCTTGAAAAGAGGCGGGAATTCAAAAATTCCATTTCCGCGGAAAACAATCTGAATCCATTTTAACAAGACTTGCATTTTTAAGCGGACAAAAGAGCTCTGAGATGTTTCTCGGAGTTCTTTTATGAAGCGGAAAATCTTGCCATGGCTGATCCGGGGATCGAAAACCTGTCCGAACTTGTCCGCCTTACCGCAAAGCTGACCGAAAACATGGAAAAACAGTTTGCGCACCTCGCTTAACTTAGAAACAGAGGAAAGAAAAATGTACTCGCTTTTGCTCGCGCTCATCTATGTCGCATTTATCAGTCTCGGCCTGCCCGATTCTCTGCTCGGTTCCGGGTGGCCCACAATACACGCCGACCTGAACGTACCGGTGTCCTATATGGGCATCGTATCCATGGTCATTTCGGGCGGGACGATCGTTTCAAGTCTTTTTTCCGACAAACTGACAAAAAAACTCGGCACAAGCGTCATAACGGTCGTCAGCGTTCTTTTCACGGCAATCGCCCTGTTCGGCTTCTCGTTCGCAACGAAATTTTGGGTGCTCATTGTTTTTGCCGTTCCGTACGGACTCGGCGCGGGGGCGGTCGACGCCGCATTGAACAACTACGTTGCGCTCCACTACAAGGCGAAACATATGAGCTGGCTGCACTGTTTTTGGGGCGTCGGCACCATCGTAAGCCCCTTCATTATGAGTTTCGCGCTGACAAATTCGACCTGGAACGAAGGGTATAGGATCGTCGGTTATATCCAGCTCGGCATAACGCTCCTGCTCCTTGTAACGCTGCCGGTATGGAGAGTCAATAAAAAAACGGACGTAACACAGCAAAAGCAACTGGGAGTATTCGGCGCATTCAAAATAAAGGGCGTGCCCTTCCTGCTGATAGGCTTTTTTGCTTACTGCGCCGCCGAAGCTACGGCAATGAATTGGGCGAGCACTTACTTCGTAGAAGTGAAAGGCGTTTCGGCAGAGCAGGCGGCGCAACTTGCTACCCTCTTTTACATCGGACTGACGGCGGGCAGATTTATAAGCGGTTTTATTGCAGACAAAATCGGCGACAGAAAAATGATCGTCATCGGAACCGCCGTTCTGTCCTGCGGGATCATCTCTCTGTTGATCCCCGCCCCCTCTGTCGTTGCCATCATAGGCTTTATCGTGATCGGCTTCGGCTGCGCGCCCATATACCCCTGCATTATCCACTCCACGCCCACCAACTTCGGCGCGGAAAGTTCAGGCTCGATCATCGGTATACAAATGGCAGGCGCTTATGTCGGATCCACCTTCATCCCTCCGCTGTTCGGGTTACTCGGCAGACGGCTCGGATTTGAAATTATGCCGGTTTATCTCGCTATCTTTGCAGTTTTGATGATCATCATGACGGAATCGACTTTCCGCATCACCCGAAAAAGGACCATAGAAAAAAGAGAAGGATCAGACAATGGAATTTTATGAGGCCGTCAACAAAAGAAGAACGACGAGGCAGTTCTTCTTTTGTTGACTTTGAAGCCGTTAAAAGAATTTTAGAGGCAGGCAACAAGGCGCCCACATGGGATCACAACCGCAACTGGCAGTACGTTATCCTCAGAACGGACGAGGAAAAGGACTACGCCTTTGCCGAGGCAAAAAAGATCGCCGACAAGTTCGACGCGGAGCGATACCTGAATATGCCGAGACCCTACCCCATAACTCTGGGACAGAAGATGTACGGCTACGCCATGCCCAGACAGTTTACCATGCTCAAAGACGCGCCGTATGTGATTATCCCCCTGTTCAAATCTAAACAGCTGAACGGCGAATATGTTTCTAAGCTCAACCCCTTCGCCACAATATGGTGCGTGATAGAAAATATCTTTTTGGCGGCGGCCGCCGAGGGGCTTTCCTGCTCCATGCGGATCCCCCTCGATCGGGAACACGATATCGTCAAGGCAAAGCTGAAAGTGCCGCCCACCTATATGATCCCCGTGTTCATCGGCATCGGCTATGCCGACCCGGAAGAGCCTGTATTGGAACAATATCACCCCGACATCGACAAGCAAATACGCTTCGGAAAATGGAAATGACGATAAAAGAAATACAGGTCAAAGACGTTATAACAAAGCCGAACCTGCCCGCATGCACCAGTTGTCTGCCCGCGTCGCCGGAAGTAAAATTTCACCATATGCGCCTTTCCGTCAAAACGGGTCGCCCTTGAAAAGAGGCGGGAGCTTGTAAAAGCTCCCGCCTCTTTTATGTCTGTTTTACGATTTGACCTTTTTGAAAATAAACATGCGCGTATAAAGGCGCCTGCTGTTCTCCCAAGACTGCGTATCGCTGTACAGATCGTGCAGCGGCAGCTTTGCGTTCATCAGGAGATCGCCCCCCGCCGTAAAGGAGAGCACGTTTTTGTAATTCACCTGCTCCCTCGTGGTTACTTCATATACCGCGGAAGGGTTGAGCCCCTTGAAACTGATGCTCGGCACCGGTCCGCAGATGATATACTCGGAGGCGCTGACGACCGCGATCGCCGTATTTTTATCCTTGGAAACGGTCATAAATCCCGCCATGTTCCCGCCGAACGCATCGCCCAGACGGTAATGGTCTCCGAACTGCAAAAGTTTGCGGTTCTCTTTGTAAAACGCGATCTGCGCCGCGACCGTTTTCATCTCGTCTTCGGTCAGCTTGCTCATATCCAGCTCATAGCCGAGCAAACCGCCGCAGGCGATGTTGAACCGCGTTTCCAAAGGATTGCTGTCGCCCGTCTGATGGTTGGGGCAGGCGGAAACGTGCGCGCCCATCACCGTTTGCGGATAGCCGTAAGAGGAGCCCGCCTGGATCTTCAAGCGCTCGCGCGCGTCGGTATCGTCGCTCGTCCAGTACTGCTGAAAATAACAGAAGTTGCCGAGATCGAACCTTCCGCCGCCGCCCGAGCACCCCTCGAACAGAACGGACGGGAATTTTTTGGTGATGCGGGACACGATCCTGTAATATCCGAGCATATAGCGGTGGAAATATTCCCCCTGCGGGATATTCTTACCGAACGGATCGGTAAGCATGCGGTTATAGTCCCACTTTACGTAAGAGGCGCCGCTGCGGGCAATGACGTCGGAGATGACCCGCACCACGTAATTTTGCACCTTTTCGTCCGCCAGATTAAGGCAGAGCTGATTGCGCATGCGCGTGGGCTCCCTGCCGGGCACCTTCATCGCAAAATTCGGGTGCGAGCGGTAAAGCTCGCTGTCCTCGTTGATCATTTCCGGCTCTACCCAAATGCCGAAGTCCAGCCCCATTTCCCGTATTTTGTCGGCAAGGTGTTTGAGCCCGCCGCCCGTCTTTTCCTCGTTGTCGAACCAGTCGCCGAGCGCACGGCGGTCGTCGCAGCGGTTGCCGAACCAGCCGTCGTCGAGCACGAAAAGCTCCACGCCGGTTTCCTTTGCCGCACGCGCAATATTGAGTATCTTTTCCTCGTTGAAATCGAAGTAGGTGCCCTCCCAGTTGTTGACCAACACGGGGCGCTCCCTCTTTTTCCACTTGCCGCGCACGATGTGCTCGGAGATAAAGGCGTGCATCGCAAGGCTCAGCGCGTCTTCGGAAGGCGCGTAGCACATGACCGCCTCGGGGGAGGCAAATTCCTCTCCGGGCGCAAGCGCCCAGCGGAACATGAAGTCGTTGATGCCGCAGACGATGCGCGCCCTCCCGGACTGCGTCTGTTCGAGCAGTTCCTTATGGTTACCCGAATAGATGAGATTAAAGCCGTAAACCCCGTCTTCCCCTTCCGCGATGACGAAGGGATTTCTGTCGTGCGAGGAACCGCCCTTTTTGGAATCGTTATAAAAAACGCCCTTGCCGATCTCGCGGGAGATCTTTTGGCGCTCGCGCGCCCAGGTCCCCTCGAATGTGACGAACGAGTAATCCCCCATCAGGTCGAGCTGCACGCTTGCGAGCCTGCGCACATGCATTTCCTTTTTAGATCCGTTCACGAGTTTGGAGGAAACCGCGATCACATCGCTGTCGTCGAACACGGTATAGTACAGGTACAGCGCCGCCTTCGTAGGGAGATCTACATATTTGAGTTCGAGCGTTTTGCCCGTGCCGTAAGAGGACGGAAGCCCCGCGATCTCCGGCTTTTCCGTCAATATCTTGCATTTGGAAAAGGCAAACGCCGTGCTCATGCCGCCGTCCGCATTTTCGAGGAGAACGCTGTACTCGGTATAATCGTCGCCGCCGTACTGAGAAAATATTTTGCGGGGAGAACCGAAAAACGGCTCAAATCCGCCGCCGCTGACCAGCTTTTTGCCGTAATAAAGATATTCCGCCGTATCCGCTTTGATCACAAGCGTCGTGTTCGGCGTTTCCAGGCAAAAGACCGGGCCCTTCCTTCTGATCATAGTAAAGCCTCCGTATATAAGCGCGGAAATATTGTCTGCCCGCGCACGCTATGCTGTTAGTATAACATAATAAAACGGATTTGTATAGCAAAAAAACAACGAAAAGCCCGAGAAAACAAAAAATTTCTCGGGCTCTCATCGTTCACCATGAAATATTCGGCTCAGTTTTGTGCCATTTCCTTGCGCATTTTGATAAAATCTTCGCTTTTTTGGTCGATCATCTGCTTTTCCGCAGGCATAAGCTGGTAATATCCCTTATCCTTCATCTCGGAAAAGATCGTAAACTGATCCTCCTGCGCCTTTGTAAAATGGCTCATGAACCGGGAACGAAGGCTCTTCGAGCTCCCTTCCTTGATGGCGAGCGCATAGCTGTCGAGCAGCATTTTTTCCGTATTGAGCATGTCGGTCAGCGAATCCTTTTCGTTGAGAGAGCTCTCCTTTTTACATAATTTAGCCATAATTTCCTCCTTACTTGCCCTCTAAAACGGAGAGCAGCGCGTTGAATCTCTGTTCGTGGCAGTCGGCAATTTTGCCCAGGCATTCGGCGAGCGCGGCGTCGGTGAGCGTTTTGGAATACACTCTCGCCTTTTTGCAAGCCATGCTCTCGCCCATAAGCAAGCCCGAAAGCACTTCGAGATCCTTCGATGTGAGCTTTGTCATAATTGTTCCCTCCGTATGAAAGTATGCGCAGAGGCGCCCTTCTCTATGCGCTTTTCCGCAAAAAAAAACGCGCCCTTTCGGGCGCGCGGATCGTTGCGCGGTCTTTTCGGCTCAGTGCCTTTCTTCAAAATTGTCGTACGTTTCGCAGAACCTGCCCGAAAACGCGGGCGGTTCCCCCGCGGCGTACAAATGAGAAACGTCTCCGTAAGAGGCACAGCGGAAAGAGGCGATCCCCTTTTCCCTCTCCTCCGAATATACGGTCGTTACCGATGACGGCGCGGCGCAGAAGTGTTGCAGCAGAGCCACCGGAGACATATGGAACAGATGAGACAAAACGATGCCCGTGGCGCCGAAATGACAGAAAAAGACGAGCGTTTCGCGGTTGGGCCTTTCCGCCTCGTAATACGTGCCCCTGCGCCGGTAGCCGTGCGCCTGCAATACGCCGTCTATTCCGCGGCAGACCTCCGCGTATGCCGCGGGCACCCCGCTCTGCGCGATAAACGGCACTTGCAGCCATCTTTCCGCCGAATAAAGATCGGGATATTTGTCCATCATCGACGGCATAAAGTCCCAGATCAGATGCTCCTCCCCCGTATCGGGCAGGCGGACGGGAGTCGTAAATTCTTTCAGCCATTCCAGCGTGACGCCCGTGCGCCCGATGCGGCCGAGCGTCGCCGCGGCGGTCTTTTGCGCCCTGCCCTTCGGCGAAAGGTAAAAAGCCGCCGCGTCTTCCTTCTGCATCTTATCCGCCAAAAGGGTGATTTCACGCTCTCCTTTCTGCGTGACGGAATCCTTTTCGTAATCGGGATCTCCGTGCCGTACAAAGATCAGTCGCATACGTTCACCATAACGCCCCGAAACAGGGCGTTCCTCACAGAAATCATTTGCCGTATTCCTCGGCGAGTTTCTTAAAATAAGGGAGAGCGCGGGCGATCATTTCGGGCGACACGCAGTAGGCGATGCGCACATACCCCCTGCAACCGAAATCGTCGCCGGGCACCAGCAGCAGCCCGTATTTTTTCGCGCGCTCGCAAAACGCGTTCGCGTCTTCTTCGAGCGCTTTGACGAACAGGTAAAACGCGCCGTCCGGCCGGACGCTGGTATACCCGTACTCCCTGAGCGCGCCCGCGAGCAGATCGCGGTTTTTTTCGTAAACGGAAACGTCAGACGTTACGCCCTGGCACCTTGCCACCATCTTCTGAAAGAGAGACGGCGCGCAAACGTAACCGAGCGCCCTGCCCGCGCCGCACACGGCGAGATACAGTTCTCTTGCGTTTTCCGCGTCAGGATTGACGAAAATGTACCCGATGCGCTCCCCGGGCAGAGAAAGCGACTTGGAATAGGAATAGCATACGACGGTATTTTTATAATACGCCGTAAGGTAAGGCACTTTCACGCCGCCGTACACGAGCTCGCGGTACGGCTCGTCGGTGATGAGATAAATGCTCTTACGAAAGCGTCGGCTCATTTCTTCCAGCACCGCGGCGAGCTTTTTTACCGTATCTTCGCTGTACACCACGCCGCTCGGATTGTTCGGCGAATTGACGAGCACCGCAGCCGTCTTTTCCGTGAACGCCTTTTCCAAAAGCGAAAAATCGATCTGGAAGGTTTCGGGATCGGAAGCAAGCTCGACGAGCTTTGCCCCCGCCGTTTCGGTGAACACCCTGTACTCCGTGAAGAAAGGCGCGAAGGTGATCACCTCGTCTCCCCGATTGCAGATGGCGGAAAGGGTTATGGTGAGCGACGCCGCCGCCCCGCACGTCATATAAATATAGTCGGGATCCGTCTTAACGTTCTGGGTGCGCGCGATATATTCCGCGATCGCCCTGCGCGTATCCGCGTCTCCCTGCGCCGAGGTATAGCCGTGCAGAGCGGTCATATCTTCCGTCTGCAAAAGTTCCCGCAGGGTATCCTCCACGATCTGCGGAGGGTTCACGCTCGGATTGCCCAAGCTGAAATCAAACACCTTATCCGCGCCGACCTCCGCCGCGCGCTTTTTGCCGAATTCGAAAATTTCGCGTATCACCGAGCGCTTGCTGCCCAGTTCGTACATTCTTTTATTCATACCGCACCTTGTCCTTCTTTATTTAAGAATTATTATAGCACAAAAAAATGCCGCTTTCAAGTCTATCGGCGGGGGCAAAAAAAATCGGGAAAAAAATCGCCGCCGCCTCCTCCTTTTTTGCGCAACGCTTGACAAAACCGACGAAAAAATTTATACTGAACAGCGGAGAAAAAATGTAAGGAGGCGCACCGCTGTGAGCGAAGAAGAGATGAAAAAAGAGCAAGACGAAGACATGCTCGAAAAAATTTCTCAGCTTTTGGACGAAAACAGGACGGAAGATCTGGAATCCCTCATAGACGAGCGCACGTCCGAAGAGCTCGCGCATATACTCGAAGCCCTCGACGGGGAAAAGATGCCAAAATTCTTCGGCTGCCTCGATAAAGAAGTCGCGGCGGACGTGTTCGTCCTTTTGAATCGGGAGACGCAAAAGCGCGTCCTCAAAGATTTCAGCGACGTAAAATTGCAGGAAGTTACCGACGAGATCATCGACGACGACGTAGAAGAACTGCTCGAAAGCATGCCTACGGACGTCGTGCACGAAGTCCTGCTGAAAGCGACGCCCGAAAACCGCAACGACAAGATCGTCGAGATCGTAGACTTTTTGGAAGAGCGGAAATTTTCTCAGCTCAAACCGCTCCTTGCCGAGCTGGAACCGGCAGACCTTGCAGAGATCTTTTCCGAGCTGAGCGAAACGGATCTGCCCATCGTGTTCAGGCTCCTCCCCAAAGAGCTTGCCGCAGAAACGTTCGTAGAAATGAACAGCACGCAGCAGGAGCTGCTGATCCGCTCCTTTTCGGATAAAGAGCTCAAACTGATGCTCGACGAACTGTTCGTAGACGATACGGTCGACCTCGTGGAGGAAATGCCCGCAAACGTAGTAAAGCGCATCTTGCTGCAAGCGGACAGCGAAACGAGAAAAGAGATCAACGAGATCCTCAAATACCCCAAAGACAGCGCGGGCAGCATCATGACGACGGAATGCATTTCCCTGCGCGCGCACATGACCGTTCGCGAATGCTTCGACAAGATCAGAAAAGAGGCGATCGACAAGGAGACCATTTACACCTGCTACGTGACGGACGACCAAAAAAAGCTTTTGGGCATCGTAACGGTAAAAGATCTTCTCCTGCACGGCTATGAAGAAAAAGTCGAGTCGTTCATGGAGGACAACTTCATCTACGTAGACACCCAGCAAGACAAAGAGGAAGTGGCGAACCTGCTCTCCAAATACGACCTTCTTTCCGTGCCCGTGGTCGATCAGGAAAAACGGCTGGTCGGCATCGTTACGGTAGACGACGCGCTCGACGTCATCACCGAAGAGGCGACGGAAGATATTTCGTACATGAACTCCGTTACCCCTTCCGACAAGCCGTATCTGGAAACCAACGTGTTCAGAATTTACCTGCACCGCATTCCGTGGCTGCTGATCCTCATGATCGGCGCAACTTTTACGGGGCTCATCTTGAACACCTATGAAGCGCTGCTGCTGCCCGTATTCGTGGCGTGCGTGCCCATGATCATGGGCACGGGCGGGAACGCCGGCAGCCAGGCTTCCGTTACCGTAATACGCGGCATGGCGCTCGACGAGATCCGCCCGCGCGATATACTGCGGGTCATCTGGAAGGAGCTGCGCGTGGCGCTGCTCGTTTCCGTATCCGTCGGAGCCGTATGTTTTTTGAAGCTGCAACTGATCGACCGCCTGATCTTCGGATATAATTACACACTGCTCTATTCCGCCGCCGTTTCCGTTGCCATCGCGTTCGCGGTCATCGTCGCAAAGATCGTCGGCTGCTGCGTGCCTATCTTCGCCAAGGCGATCAAGGTAGACCCCGCCGTGTTTGCAAACCCCTTCATCACGACGATCACCGACGTTTTGTCTTTGCTCATTTTCTGCGGCGTGGTCATCGGTTTGTTCGGCATCGTGGCATAAAAAGTCTTCCCCGAATGCAGTCCCGCGGACGGGCACGCAAGTCTCAAATATATAACGATGTAAAAACGCCCCGCGCAAATTTCTGCGCGGGGCGGCCGTTTTTTATTGATTTTTCTTCTTTACGATCGCCGTATACGGCTTGATCAGCCCCTTGGCAATGAGCTGCTCGTCCGTCTTATACGGGAAATGATAATCCATATAAATGCACCCGACGTTCGCCAGAGACAGCGCCTCGCCGAGATCCGCGATGAGCTCCTTCGCGTGTTTGACCGCGCGGCTGCTGGTCAGGCGCAGCTTCATGGGCGTTTCCGCATACGTCTTTTTTTCGGAAACGTCGGTAAAGCGGTACTTTGTTTCCTCGTACTCCGCAGGGTCGAGCGCCAGATACAGAACGAGCGTCTTACCGCCGATGCCGAGCTTTGCGATCTTTTTTCTGCCGATGCGGAAATTCTCGCCCCCCTGGCACATGCGCGTTTTGACGCCGGAAAGCCCCGCCAATGCGTTTTTGATCTCGGTGTAAAAATCCTGCGCCTTTTCGTTCTGAATAAGCTTTGCCTTAAACGTGCGGCGGTAGCGCGTTACCTCCTCGTACCCTTCGGGAAGAATGCGCACGCGCTGTATCTTTTCCTCCGCGCTCTCGCTCATGATCTCCTCCGCGGCCTGTACGGGGGTGACCGTTTTCCCCTCGCTCTCGTCGGCAAGCTTTTCCGCGGCGATCTCCTCCGCGCAGTCTTCTTTTATGATCTCTTCCGTCTGCTCGTCCGGCTCCGCATCCTCTTCGGGCGCGTCTTCCGCCGCCGCAGACTCTTCTTCCAGCTCGTCGAGCGCTTCGCGCATTTTCATGCGGAATTCGGCCTTCGCGCACGGGTTCGTTTCCGCCTTCACGCAATACCCGCAAAAAGCCATCGTGCCGCACAGGTCTCTGCCCGCACGCTCGCTCGAAAGCCATTTTTCCACGTCGAGCATCTGCTGCCTTGCAAGAAAATCGCTGCCCGCTATGGCGGTCAAATCTTTTCCTTCCATGAATCCTCTCCTCTTTTTTCCCGCCCGTATGAACTGCCCGTACCGATCCTTACCACATATTATAGTACAAACTCCCCGCAAAAGCAAGACCTGCGGGGAATTTTTCCTGAAAATATTTACAGCCGGAACAGTTTTACGCTGCCTTCGAGGGCGTCTTTGCCCTCTTCCGTCTCCTTTTCGAGCGATTCGATGCGCTTTCTGATGCCGAGCATGCGCGCGTCCGTCGCGGCGATCGTTTCGGCGCAGCTTTTCAGCTCCGCCGCTATATCCGGCCGGTCTGCGCTCTCTTTTTTATATTTCATCTGATGTTCGAGGCTCGCCCAAAAATCCATCGCAACCGTTCTGAGCTGTATTTCCACCCGCATCATGCGCTTGCCCTCCGAAAAGAACACGGGGATCTCCACGATCATATGGTAGCTCCTGTATCCGTTCGGCTTCGGCTTGCGGATATAATCTTTGATCTGTACCACGGTGATGTCGTCTTGGCGGGCGAGCATATCCGCGACCTTATAAATGTCGTCGATGAACGAGCATATCACGCGTATGCCCGCAACATCGTTGAGGTTTTCCGAAATCGACTCCACCGTAAGGGGCTTTTGCAGCCTTTTGAGCTTGCCGACGATAGACATCGGCCTCTTCACGCGCGAAGTGATGCTCTCGATGGGGTTGCGGCTCGTTTTATAGGAGAGTTCCTCGTTGAGCACCTCGAACTTGGTGCGCACCTCCCTGATGGCACAGTCGTAGCGGGTCATCAGCTCCATAAAACGGTTCACCTTTTCAAAACTATCTCCCGTGCCTTCCAGAAATTCCCCGATCAGACCGTTTTCGCTTTCGTCCATAAATGATACCTCGTCAGATAAAAAATTCGGGCGTTCGCCGCGATATACAGTTCTTTTCCAGCCTTTCCTTTGCGCCCGTAACGTCCGGTTCCGTAAACGAACGGGCACCCTGCGGGCACAGCTTTACGCACGCGGCGCAGGCTATGCACCTTCCGAGATCGGAAAGATCCGCCGCGATATTGCATACGGGGCATACCGAAACGCACGCTCCGCAATGCGTACACCTCTGCGCGTCGACGGCGGGCATGCGCTTTGCCGCCAGCATAAACGGGCTGTATTGTTTGTACGGCGGTTCCCCGCGCAGTTTTTTTCCGATCTTTCCGCCCGCCGATACCTTCTCGAACGCGGCAAGCCCGAAGGTCGCGGCGGCGAGCAGATCCTCCGCGTCCGGCCTTCCCTGCCCGACCTTTTCCGAATAGGAATGCTCCCCGATGAACGCGGCCGCCGCGCAGACGGTAAACCCCGCCTTTTCCAAAAGGTCGCGCGTTTCCGCAAGCGCGTCGTCATAGTCGCGGTTGCCGTAAACGGACAGGGCGACGGCGCGCGCGCCGCCTCCCCGCAATTTTTCGATAAACGGCAAGAGCAGCGGCGGCACCCTGCCGCCGTACACGGGCGCGCCGAAGATCAGCACATCGCCTTCCCCGAACGTATATTCCCGCATGCGCGCCGCGAGCGGCGTGATGTCCGCAATGCGCGTTTCGCACAGCAACCTTTCGAAAAATACCTTGCCGACGGCGCTCACGAGCTTTTTCGTCGTGCGCGTCGGGCTGAAATACATGAGCGTGAGCCGCATGCCGACCTCCCGAAACATTATTGCCTTTATTCTATCACGGAAAGGGATTTTTGTAAAGCGCTTATGAGAAAAGCCCCCGCGATGCGGAGGCTTTTCTCATAAATTGCCGTCAGAAATCTTTTTATCGCTGTCAGAAGTCCTTTTTACGGTAGATCGCCAAAGAAACGCACAGGGAAACGGGCAGTCCCGCCCCGCCGACCGCGAGCGCGGCGATCGCGCCGACCAAGGGAGCGCTGCCGCCGGCAAGCCCGATAAAAGACGCCGCCCCTATGCACAGCGCCATGACCGCGACCACCAGCACGATATACGCGGCGCGCGCCTTTTCCACGCCTATTTTGAACACGAGCGGCAAGACCACGTCCATCACCGCCAGCCCGAGCCCGCCGAAAGTGAGAACGGTATACAGATTTTCCGCCGTGCGGAAAGCGGGAAAGGCAAAAAACACGAAGGAAACGAGCCATACGGGTAAAAAGATCGCCAGCCCCAGCGCATAGCGGGAAACGGCAAGCTCTTTTCTCGTTACGCCGGAAGCGAGCGCAAATTTGTCCCAGTTGTCCTTTTCGTCGTACGCGATGGCGGAAAGGGGCGCGACCACGCCGCAGAATATGGAAACGCCCGCATAAAAATAGATGTTTCCCGAAACCGCGCCGACCGCAAAAAAGACTGCGATAACGACCGCGTAATACAACAGTTGGCCCTTCAAATTGATAACGTCTTTCAAAAACGTGCCCTTCATACTCTTTCACCCCTTGCAAAATACAGCATGATGTCTTCCACGCTTGCCCTGTCGAGCGAAGTGCCCGCGGGCACCTTCCGGCGATACACGAGCGCGCTCATGCCGAAATCCCCGCGCATGAACGCGGCAACGCTTTCCCTGCCGAGCGCGCCGAGCTCTTCCGAAGAGCCGCGGAAAATCCCGTACTTTTCCGAAAGCGCGTCCTTTTCCTCCATAAAAACGAGCCTGCCGTCGTGGATAAAGGCGATATAATCGCAAAGCTTTTCCAGGTCGGTTACGATGTGAGAGGAAATGAAAACCGAACGGCTCTCCTTCTGCATAAAATCATACAAAATATCCAGAATCTCGTCCCGCGCGACGGGATCGAGCCCGCTCGTAGGCTCGTCGAGCACGAGAAGCTCCGCCCCGTGCGAGAGGGCGACCGCCAGCGCCGCCTTCTGCCGCATGCCGCGGGAAAAATCCTTTATCTTTTTATCCCGAGGCAGAGCGAACCTGTCTGCAAGCGAATAAAATTCCGCCTCGTCCCACGCGGAAAAGACGCGCCGCATCACGCAGCTCACGTCTTTGACCGTTAAATTTTCGGGCAGGCAGTTTTCGCCGAGCACCGCGCCGATCTTGTTTTTGTCTTCGCGGGTGAGCGCGCGGATATCTTTGCCGAACACCTCGATCGTGCCGCCGTCCGGATTGACGAGTCCGAGCACGCTTTTAATGGTCGTGCTCTTGCCCGCGCCGTTTTCTCCGATAAAGCCGACCACGTAGCCCGCGGGCACGTTGAGGCTCACGTTTTCGAGGGAAAACCCCGCAAACCTTTTGGTGAGCGCGCGAATGGAAATATTGTTTTTCATCTTTCCTCTCCTTGCAAGATCAAACGGAACATCTCTTCTATTTCCTCTTTCGAAATGCCGCCCGAACGGGCGATCTCCACGCCCTCGGCAAGCTTCTCCTCCGCCTGTTTCAGGTGTTCTTCCCGTATGAGTTCCTTGTTTTTTGCCGCAACAAAGCTGCCCTTGCCCTGCACGGTGCAGATAAAGCCGTCCCGCTCCAGATCGTCGAAGGCGCGTTTGGTCGTGATCACGCTGATGCGAAGCTCCTTCGCCAGAGCGCGTATCGAAGGAAGCGCCTCCCCCTCCTTTGCCTCTCCGCGCAGGATCGCACCCTTGATCTGGGTGTATATCTGCTCGTAAATGGGCTTGTCGCTCGCATTGCTTACGATTACGTTCATTTACTTCTCCATGTGTTAACTGTATATATACATTATATACACTATGAACAATTTGTCAAGCATATGCATATACAAATTTAAAAAAAATTCAGGGCGCGCCTTTCAGCGCGCCCTTTTGCGTTTTAGAGCAACAGATCAACCTGCCGTATAATATACGGCAACACAACCGTTATTCGTGCCAAGTCTGAAATTATAACCATTATAGGTATGCGTCTGCGTCAGATCAAGATTAACCTGCGGAATATTTGTCTTTGTTGAGCCGCCGTCAATCACATATCGGAGATTAAACGGAATATTATTTTGGTCAAATCCGATGAGCGTATCCAAAGACAGACGAACCGTAAAATTCCCGTCCTCGTCGAGTTCCGCCGACACATAATTGTCGCTGCTCGCGCTTACATTCGTATTGATGAGGTAGATATCGAGGGATTCGGCGTCTCCCGCCATGCCGGTAACAACAAATTCTCCGTCTTCAAAGCTTATTGACTGTATAACGACATCATCGAAATACCGCACAGCAACGCAGTCGCCGTTTGTACCGACCAAATACCCGTATCCTTCAAACCAACACATCTGTGCCTGTACAAGTTCTCCCGGAGAAACATTGATCGTAGAGCCGTCTTCGATCGTATAGCGAAGATTGAACGGAATATTCGTCTGCCCGAAACCCGCTATCGTCGCCAAAGACAACCTCACGGTAAACGTGCCGTCTACGATCTCCGCTTTTACCGAATTATTCAGACTCCCTTCAACGTTTGTATTGATCAGATAAATATCCAAATCATCTACCCCCGTTGCCGTGCCGCTCACCACCAAATAGCCGTCTTCAAAGCCGACAGACTGAACGGTGACCGATGCGGCCGTCTCGTCATGCTCCTCCACCAACAGGCTCAGCAAATTATAGTTTCCCCACGTTTTGATCGTTACCGCTTTGCCCGTTCCGTAAAATACGTCGTCGAGCTGCACTTCTTCGTTTGAACCATTCACAACGTCGGTATAGAGTACCGTTTCGTAATTCGTATTGCCGGCCAGGTAAAATTCTTCGTTATAATAAATGCGGACGTTATACCAACCGCTTCCGGCTTCAAGCGAAGCAAGATCGAAAGAAATCGTAAAAGTTCCTTCCGTTACGGTGATAGCATGATAATATGCCGCCGTGTCTTCGTCGTTACCGACATACAGGCGAATACCCTCATCGTTCGTCGTTCCGCTCACGGTCAGCAAGATCTGCCCTTCCGTTTCCTCTATTTTTGCGGACGTGATCTCAGCTTCCGGCACAAAAGACCCGTCGTATTCGGCAACCTGAAAACTGAGCGTTCCGACATCGCCGTCCGTCCATGTAACGATGGTGATTTTAGTAGTGTCGCAGTAGAAAACGTCCCCCGAAACGAGCGCGTCCGTTCCGTCCGTCGTTTCGGCAAGAGGCACGACGAAATAGGTGCCGTCGCTGAAATACAGCCGTACGTTATACCATTCGGGGCTGCCGTTATTTCCCAAAGGCGCGACAGGCATAGACGTGAGGTCGAAGGCAACGCTGAACGCGCCGTTATCGCCGAAAGTCACGTTTTGATAAGTTCTGTAAACATCTTCCTGAGTCGGGTGCTGCCCAACATACAGCTGCAACCCCTCATCGTTTGTGGCGCCGCTCACGGTAAGGGTCAGCTTGCCGTTTACCTCCGCAATGACGGAATCCGTAAGGTCGACAACATAGTTCTCTCCGACCGTAAAGCTGAGCGTAGAGCCCCAATTGCTGCTCCACGTGCGCAGCGTCACCTTCACGTCGTCCGTCGTAAAGGTATCTCCGGAGGCGTAAGCGGTCTCCTCCATCAAAAGAATATGATACCCGCTGCCGTCGTATGCGCCGTTCGTTTCCTCGCCGTAAACATAGACGCGCACATTGTACCAGTCGCTCACGAACGAAAGCTCCGAAAAATCAATGGTCGCACTGAATCGGCCGCCGGAAACGGTCGCAGGGAAGTAATTTTCGTTATCCTCGCCCGTGCCGACGTAGATCTCGACGCCGCTGCTGCCGTCTGCAAGAGTCGTGCTGCCAGACACGGTGAGCTCGATCTGCCCGCCGGAAGCCTCGATCGTTGCCGTAAAGTCGGATACAACGTCGTTATATCTGCTGTCGATGTCGGCGATGAATTCGTCCGTAAGCGCTTCGCCGCCCTCCAAAAGCGCCGTTTTGATGATCTCCACGAACATCGCATAGCCCGTCGTGTTGGGGTGTACCCCATCTCCGAAAAGCATGGATTTGTTCTGGCTGTATTCGTACAGATCGATGAGGGTGCATTTATCCGAAAATTCCTGTGCGAGTTTTCTCTGCACGGGCGCGATGATGTTCGCGATGTTGTCGTTGTTGATGTCCCAAATATCCGTATACGCATACGGAACGGTGCAGATATATATCTGCATATCCGGATTCACCTGCCAAAGCAGATCGAGAAGATTTCTGTACGCCGCCTCGAAATTTTCGCTCGTTGTAGCGGGGTCGTTCGACGTTTTGGAATCGTTTGTGCCCATGTTTATGATCGCAATATCGGGCACGACCGCCTGCACGCCCTCCCACTGCGGCTGATCCAGCCAGGCAACGCTCGAACCGTTTTCCGTGAGATCCGTGCGCACCGTTTTGCCGCTGTTGCCGAAGTTCAGGACGTTATAACTGTTCCCGAGCGCCTGCTGCAACTGCGCGGGATAGCTTTCGGTATAGAAGTTGTCCGCGCCAGCGCCCTCCGTAATGGAAGCGCCGATGCACGCGATGACGGGCACGTCTGCGTTTTCCGACGCGGAAACGGGTTTGAGCTGTACGTAGTTATTCGCCTCCCAGACCTTGACCGCCATATAATTGCCCGTGGTAAAGCCTTCGGGCTGAACATGGCGCATCACGTTGTTTTCCACCGTAACGCCCTCTACGGATCCGGAAGTTGCCAGTTCCGCGCGCTTGCCGTTCACGTAGACCTTGATCTCGCAAACGCCGTCCTCGGTAGAAAATACGATGTCAAAGCGGTTCCATTCGCCCTTTTCGTAATCGGTATTGACGATCGCCGCCGCCGCGGATTCGGGCGCGGTGGAAAGTGCGATGCGCAGCCCGCTGTATGCATAGGCAAGGCGGTAGCTTGAATTTACCGTGTTGTCTATCGAGCTGGAATTAAACCAGATGCTCCAATCGTTCGTACCTTTAAGCATAAACGAGACCGTGGTATTCGTAAGGTCTCCGACCTCGATCGCCTGATTCGCACGGTGAAATTTGATGGAGCCGTCCGAAAGGGAATATGCGACCTCTCCGCCGTCCAAAGACTCGCCGTCATCATTGGTCATATACACCCAGTTGTCGGAATCGTAAAAATCGGCGCTCAGCTCGGTGAGCGTGGGCAGGTCTTCCTCGCCGTCGTCCGGCGTCGAGCCGTCTGCCGTCCACTGCGCCGTAAAAGTGACGTTATGCGCGGGCATCGTATACGTTGCGCCCGCCTCGTACGTATTCGACCCGTCGCTCCAAGAGCTGAACGTATACCCCGCGCGCGTAAACGTGTCCGCAGGCAGGAGCGTAAAGGTCTCGCCCTCTTCATAGCTCTGCGAAGCGGGCGTATCGCCCGTCGCGTCGGCCGCGCCGTTTGCATAGGTAACCGTGTACTTCGTTCCCGTTTCTGACGGATCGCCGCCGCATGCGGCCAGAGCGATCGCCGCCGACAGAGCGAGCAAAACGGTAAGCACGATCAAAAGCGCTCTTTTTGCCTTCATTTTCCCTGTTCCTCCTAAAAATTATTTCGGCACGAACGCGCGGGAATGCGCGTTCGTCCCGTTTTGTTGCCTAAAACAGCACCGTTACGATCGAGCGGGGCGGGAGCGTGATGTTGCACCCTTTCCCGTCTGCGATAAAGGCGATCTTCTTGACCCAGTCGGTATTCAAGATGACCGCAACGCGCGAACCGTCTGGATTCTCATATGCGCAGGTATGCAGATCCTTTTCCTCGTCGTTGAGGCAAAGCATGCGGCGCGCGCCCGGCAGGATATAGCGGGAAAAATGCCCGACGTAATAAAAGGAAGGATTGTACGTCACTTCTCCCGTTTTGCCGTTCACCGTTACATGCGCGTCGCAGAAGTTGCTCACGTGGTTAGGGCCGCCCTCCTCGTCGAGCACCATGTTCCAGTCGATCCAACCCTCGCTGAAATTGTTGAAGTCATGGATCATCTGGCGGGCATAACGCTCGGCGTGCTCCCATTTGCCGCTTGCCTGCTCGCTGCCCTGCTCCGCCGCGTTGGTGAGCTCCACGCTCGATTCTGTGAGCAAAATGTGCTTTTCCGGAAAGAGTGCGTGCAGAGCGGAAAGATTGCCGTGCTCGCAGCTCACATACCAATGATACCCTACGCCCCATACGCGCTTGCGCAGTTTTTCGCCCGCAAGCGTTACAGACGCACGTCGCACAACGCGGTCGCGGTTATGATCCCAGATCAGGATCTTCACATTGCCGAGCCCGTTTTCGTCCAAGCGGGGGATCAGGTGATTTTCGAGAAAATCCGCCTCCTCTTCCGCGGTAAAATTGCACGAATCCCAAAGCTGTACCGCCTCCGGCTCGTTCTGCGCCGTGAGCATGGAAACTTCTATACCCTGCTTTCTGAGTTCCAGCAAAAAGCGAACATAATAATCTGCCCATACCCCGTAGCAGTCTTTGCGCAGCCTGCCGCCGTAATTCATGTCTCCGTTCGTCTTCATCCAGGCGGGCGGGCTCCACGCGGAGCTTAAAAGCTCGAGTTTGCGGATCGACAGAGCCTCCCTTACGAGGGGAAGGACGAAACGTTCGTCCCTTTCCAGCGAAAAGGTGGAAAGCTCCCTGTCTTCCGCGCTCACATAGGTATAGTTGCCCAGGCTGAAATCGTTGGAATGCACGCTGATCCTGCCGAGATTGTAGTTGAGTCCCTCTTTCGAATAGTAATTTTCCAGTACGCGGCGGCGGTCTTTTTCCGTCGCTTTGGAAAGAGCGGCCCCCGTGCTTTCGGTGAGCGCGCCGCCGAATCCGCAGTGCGTCTGGAACTTCTGCGAGGTATCCACGACGACCGTCGGCGCGTCGCGGTCAAACTCGCCGCAGTCACGGTATGCAATCTCTTCCCACACCTTTTTCGTCCTTGCGGACGAGCGAATGATCTTCATAGAAATCTCCTCACTTATTACGTCGGGTCGCAGGCGACTTTTACGACGCCTTCCCAATCCTGAAAATTATAGATATGTCCGTTCGCATAGATCTGCCCGTTCAGGGAAGCGGAAGAAGAATACACGTCGTATTCCGCGCCGTCCGCCGTTATGATCAGGTCGTACCATCTCCCCGCTATGGTGAGTGCGGAAAGATCGATCCTGATCGATACGGTGCCGCCCGTTCCCGCATTCTGTGCGGAAACGACCTGCGCATTGTCGGTGCAAATCGCAGCCGAGAGAGCGATCCCTTCCTCCGCCGTACCCGAGATCGTCAGATACGGCGTACCGTCTTCGGCGATAAGCGTCATAGTGAGATCGCCGATCACGTCGGAAGCGTCTCCGCGCTTTTCCGAATATGTGACCTTCAACAGATCGTCGTAAACCTGGAAGGAATAAATCCTGTCTCCGACCTCTATCTCTCCCGATGTCTGTGCACAGGAGGACGCAAGGTCGAACCGCTGCCCGGTATAGAGGTTGTAAAGGCGTACATCGTACCAAATACCCGGCTCCGTCATCTGCGAAAGGTCGCACGTTACGCTGAACTCTCCCGCATCGCACGCCTCGCCGCCGAGAACGAGCTCGCCGCTCGCGCTGTGCGCCGCCGCAACGTAACCGGCATTTTTCGCCGTTCCGGCTACGGTGAGCACCGCGCCGCTTTCGCCTGCGGAGAGGCTCGCCGTAACGGAAGAAAATTCCGTATCGAAATCGCTCAGCGCGGCGCTTACGTACGTCATCTGCCCGTTTTTCCCCTCGAAAACGATGTAATAATAGGGCGCCGACGCGTCGTAATCCCTGTCGTTCACCGAGGAGGTCGTAATGGAAATATCCTCGCTTACCGCAACTACTACTACGGCACGATCACCGATTCCGCAGCTACGCTCGAAGAGGCTCTCGGCGTCCTCGCCAACAAGGTGCGCAACTTCAAGGACGAAAACGGCGAGGTCATGGAGTACGTCGCCGACATCGTGGTCGTTCCCTGCAATCGCCCGAAGCTCGAAAACATGATGAAGAAAGTCATCGGCTCCGAGCGCACGGTCGGCAGCGACTACAACGACATCAACACGCAGTACGGGAATTGGACGCTCGTCGTCCTCGACGGCTGGGAGACGACCGACGACAGGTTTATGGTTATGTCGAAAGAGGCAAACGAAAACCTGCTCGGCAATATGTTCTACAACCGTGTCCCGCTCGACATCACGAGCGACATCGACAAGCACACGCGCAACTACTTCTGGAATGGGTACTGCCGTTTCGGTGTCGGTTTCAACACATGGAAGCATATCGCCCTTGTATATCTCTCAGATTAAAAGGACTGAATCCGGTACAATACCAAACCCATTCTCAAACAACCTGATATGATCTGGAAACGCCTCTGTCTCGATTATTTACACTTTCTTCTTGTCACAGAGTTTCCGTATAATCTCCCGTATTCGCTTTTGCTATTTTGAAATTATCGTTGGTTCAAATCCTGTTTTTCTGATAATCTGCAAAAAAGCAGCCATAAAATTTTATCTTTGCTCCACTTTTCAAAAATACTCTTTTTTGCCGCTTAAATAGCAAAAAACCATGAAAAACACATTGTTTTTCATGGTTTTTTTGTCTTGCAGCCTTTTCGTCTGCAATCATGGTCGAGGTGACGGGACTTGAACCCACGACCTCTTGGTCCCTAACCAAGCGCGCTACCAAACTGCGCTACACCTCGAGTTTGTATGTTCTCTTTCGCTGATGACCGCAATTACTTTTATCTCGATCCGCAACGGAAGCCCGTACAAAAACAGCATAATATATTATACATGATTTTACAAAAAAGTAAAACGTTTTGAGGGGGATGGGCAAAAATTTTTTAGATTTTATTTCGTTGCAGGCAGTTTTCCTTCATTGCGCAAAAAGGACAGAAAGGCGCGGCAGCCCGCCTCGA
>DXCL01000009.1 GCA_019115995.1 Candidatus Borkfalkia avistercoris | reverse complement strand
GCCCTGGTTGAAACGGAAAAAAATGTATATGTGTTTGAAGCAAAGGCATCGGGGACGATTTCGGTTCGTTTTGAAATGTCGTATCTTGTAACGGGGAAATATCTTTACGAAACCGGTTTATTTAGTGCCGGCGATACGGTATCTGTTCGTTCTCCCGATACCGGCGTAATCGGCACGGCTTCCGAAGGTGAATTTTCTATTCGATTGCCAGACGGTACGCATAGGCTGGTATTATCCAGTAACAGATTTTCCGAAGTGGAAAAGGAAGTAAAAGTTTCGGGAGGCGATGTGACGATTGAAGATGCGTTGGTCTTTACGCAAATCGCATTTACCGACGGAACATATTTGGATAATACGGGCTCGGGCTTGCTCAAAAGCGAGGAGTACAAGCAGTTTAACGGAGCTTCACTGAAAAATTTTTATGTGGAAGCCGATGTTGAGAGGGTGGATCAGGGCGAAGCAGTAGCGGGCATATATTTTTACGCTGGCAGCGCAAGTCCGGCAAAGGTGTTCGTGTTCGAAAATCTGGACACGCATATGTTTAAGATCCGGATCACAAGGGGAACGGGCTGGTACGATCGCAGCGACCGCGATTATGAAACGGCCATACCGTATAAAGCGGCATGCAGGCTGTCCGTTATGGTATATGGTGAGGCAATTTATGTAGGTATCGACGATAATTGGACGAAAATCGTAAGCGATACGGCATATGTGCCTAACGTAAACAATACGGATTTCGACGCGGCGACGGTATGGAATGCCGAACAGGAAAAAACTTTCGGGATTTTTGCAAACGGAAGCTGTTCGGACGGTTTCCCCGTAGAAAATGTACGTTACGGTGAAGCCAATCAAACCCTTGCGGACAAAATAGAAGAAGCATTGCAAGCTTAATTTTATCATATGGAAGCGTAACGTGGAAAAGAAGGAACACACATTGATCAAATGTTATTCGCCGCTGTACAATTTTTCCCGCCCGATCATTGTAGAGTGCTGTAAAGAGGAATGCTCGCCCTATAAAGTTGTCAAAGTCGAGGAGAATAAAGATCGGTTTTATTTGTCGCTTCATTTTATTTATAGAGGCAAAGGGCGCGTATTTTATCGTGGCTCTGAGCAAGTTGTTTCAACGGGGGATCTGTTTATGGTCCCCCCGCAAGAAGCGATTTGTTATGAGGCGGATAAACAAAACCCGTTCTGTTATTACTGGATCGTCCTTGCGGGACAGGCAGCATATGAAATGATGGAGGAAATCAACCTGTCGAAAGAATGTATATGCGTTCAAAGTAAAGGGGATCGAGGCGCGATTATCGATTTGTTCGGAAAGATAAATAAAAGTTATTTGGAACGCCCGCAGGCAGATTACGAAAGACTCGGCTACTTTTATCTTTTATTTGATAAATTAAAAACCGGAATATCTTTGCGCGACGATTATAATCACGGGCACTATATCAATCAAATAGAAATTTTAGTCGGTTGTTCATATATGAACTCCCGTTTTACGGTCGAGGATATATGTAAAAATCTGAATCTTAGTTTGAGTTATATCAATCGGATATTTAAAAAGGAGAAAAAAATTTCTCCGAAGAAATATCTTACGCATGTGAGGTTAAAAAACGCCGAGGATCTTTTGGTACAGACAGATCGTCCCGTCAGCGATATCGCCAGGTTAACAGGTTTTGAAGACCCCAAATATTTTGCTCGGGTTTTCAAAGAAAATTTTGGGTGCACAGCTTCGGAATACAGGCAAAAAAATTTCCGAACACATCCGAAAAAGAGTTTTAGCGATGAAAAACTGACGGGAGCAGAGATGATCGGTTCCGCGGGGGAGTATTCTGATGAGCAAAAAAAATCTTAAAATAAAAATTTGGCAAAACAAGCAAGTATATATGATGATGCTGCCTGTACTTGTTTTGCTTCTTATTTTTTCCTATTATCCCATGTATGGGATCATTCTTGCATTTAAGGACTATTTGCCGAACAAAGGGATATGGGGCAGCGAGTGGGTCGGGTTCAAGCATTTTATTGCGGTTTTTTCTTTGCCTGATTTTTTTACTGCGTTCCGCAATACGATCGTGATCAGCTTATTGACTTTGATATTCTGTTTTCCCGCGCCGATTTTTTTGGCATTGCTTCTGAACGAAGTTACAAATAGGCCGTATAAACGTTTTATTCAAACGTGCATTTATTTTCCGAATTTTATTTCATGGGTTGTTTTGGCTGGCATCATCAATTCGCTTTTAAACTATTCTACGGGCACGGTCAACAATATACTGGCAAATATCGGGTTGTCACGCGTTGAGTTTCTCGCCTCGGAAGCGCTGTTTTATCCCGTGCTTATCGTTTCCTGTATTATCAAAGATGCAGGGTGGGGTACGATCATTTATACGGCAGGGATATCAAGTATCGATCCAACGTTATATGAGGCGGCAATGATCGATGGCTGTAAACGTTTCGGAATGGCGAGGTACATAACGTTACCGAGCTTGTCACCAATCATTTTGATCATGTTTACAATGCAAGTCGGGAATATTTTAAATGCAAATTTTGATGCGATCTACAATTTATATAATCCTACGGTATACAGCGTGGCAGATGTCATTGACACCTTGGTGATGAGAACCGGCTTTGAGGAAGGTTATTACGAGCGCGGTACGGCAATAGGTCTTTTTAAGTCTGTTATCAACTTTATTTTGTTGCTTTCTGCCAATGCGATCGTGAAAAAAATAAACGGTTACGGCATGTATGAGGTGGCGGAATGAGACGGGAAAGAACATTGCGTTTGAAACAAAACCCGATGACTGTATGGAAAGCGATCATATACGTCTGTCTGTTCGTGTTTATGGCATGCTGTCTTTTTCCGTTGCTGTATGAAGTTATGCTTTCCGTATCTTCGCGAGATGATTTTTTGGCCTCCAAATTTATTGTTATCCCGAAGCACTTTAATTTGGAAATGTACAAACTTATTTTGTTTCAGGATCTCATCGGGCGGTCGTTTATAATATCGGTTTGCATAACGCTGATCGCAACGGTTTATTCCATGGCGGTCCTTTCGTTGGGGGCATACGTGCTGCTGAAAAACGATTTGCCGGGCAGGAGGATATTTTTTGTTTTACTTCTGATAACCATGTTTTTCAGCGGAGGGCTGATTCCCATGGTGCTTACGCTCCGTTCTCTGAATCTTACGAATAATTTTGCAGGGTTGATACTTCCTTTCGGCGTTTCGGCCTTTAACATTATACTTTTACGGAACTTTTTTGCTCAGGTTCCGAAGGAGGTTTTGGAGTCTGCCCGCATGGACGGCTGTGACGATTTCGGGTGTCTTTTTCGGTTTATTCTTCCTCTTTCTAAGGCAGGATTGGCAACTATCGCGGTTTTCACTCTCGTAGGAAAATGGAACGATTGGTATTGGCCGATGGTGTTGTTAACAGATGAAGAAATGTATCCGTTGGCATATCAGGTAAAAATGGCGCTGAATGCCTCTGTGGATAATGTGGAGGCAGGAATAATCGATATGACCAAGGTGTTTGCGGAAGGGAGAAACGGTGCAATCATTGTAATTTCTTTGTTTCCCATTGCAATCGTTTATGTTGCATTGCAAAAATACTTTGTTCAGGGCGTTATGCTGGGTGCAGTAAAATCTTAATAGGAGTTTATTATGAAAAAATTTATTGTAAAGCTGGTTGTATTGCTTTTAATTATCATATCGACGGTTTCTATGTTTGCCGGTTGTGGCTCAAATGTGTTGAACAGCGGCAAGCTGACGTTGTTTTATTCTGATTTGAGTGGCGTTAACATGGCTATTAAACGTAAATCGGATCTTTATAAAGAATATATGAAGCTTTGCGGGGTAGACTTCACTTGTCTTACGGCAGGCGGCGGGCAGGCAGAACAAAAATTGCGGCAATATTTTAATACGGGGGAATTGCCTGACGTATTTATTTCCAGAACGGCGGAAACGCCTACGCTTTTCAAAAAGATGATCGATTCGGAGGCTTTGCTGCCTATTTCCGATTACGTTTCAGAGACGGAGTATCCGAATATTTACAGGCAGCTTGAAAAGTATTCGTTTCTGAAAAGCAATATCGATTTTATGAACGGCAAGATGTATATGATCCCGACGGTATGGACGCAGGAGCATACGATGTTTATCCGCAAAGACTGGCTGGATAATCTGAATGCGAAACTGGCTTCTATTTTAGTGGCAGACGGCGTGATTTCACAAGAGTCGGATATGACGCAGGAAATATATGATGAATATTGCTTTACGATTCCTGAAACATTGATGGAATTTTACCGCGTTTGTCGTGCGTTTACCATTTACGATCCCGATAACGATTCGAGCACGCAGACTTACGGATATACCTCTTCCAAAGACATGTATTCGGATAACTGGTTATATGTTGCGGGCGGAGGGTATCGTATTATGGAAGATAACGATAAAGACGGTAAATACGATTTTAGCGGGATAAGCAACGGCAACAAGTATGTTGTGAGTTTTATCAACAGTTTGCTTACAAACGGATACATGGATCCCAGCTGGGTCACAAATGAAAGCAAGGATAAGATCGATTCCTTCGGAAACGGTAACGTAGGCATTATCGAGAACCAGGTTACGCTAAATATGATTTGCTCTTATTTCGTTACGCAAAAGGGCTGGACGTATGAAGAAGCAGCGGAAAACATCGTAATGTTCGCGCCGCCGAAGGGCGAAGACGGTTCATTCGGTATTCAGGGGCACCCGAATTTTTGGACGTCTGTTTCTATCAGCGCCTCTCTTTCAGAGGAAAAGCGTAACGATGCGTTAAAACTCATGAACTGGCTTTTAAGCGATGAAGCGGTAGATCTTTTGACTTACGGTATAGAAGGCGTACATTATAAAGTTGAAAAGGATCCGGCAACCGGAGAAGAAAAAAAAGTTTCGCTCATGGGTTATGAAGACGAGGAGCATGGCATTTATTGGACGATAGACGGGAAAGACACGTTCAGCGGGCTTAGACTGTTTACCAACATAACTTCCAATTATTACAACGAAATGCAAACGAACAGTGATAAAGTGATCGCGGCAATGGAAAAAGCAAAAGGTTATAACCGCTATCCCGACTATTACATGCTCACCGAAAATACGTATACAGAGTATTTTGAGGGCTTGTGCGATAAAATGATCACAGAATTTACGAGTATGGAACGAAATAAAGATTATGCGGTCGCCGAACCGGATTTTTCGAAAAAACCGGAAGAATGGTGGGCAACGTTCCGTAACTATAATTCAGCGTTCAATACCGCATGGGCAAGCTATGTTGATACTATGAAAACAACATACAAAGGACAGGCTATTGCAGATGCCTATAACATAGCCGTCGGACATGGAGTTAAAGTGACCGCTCCGGAAATCGGCGAAGACGGAAGACTGGTGTTTGCATAAACGCGCATGACATTAAAAATTTCGGTAGGAGGAATCGCATGTATGGTAAAGGGCAAAAGGTTGATCTGGTGTGCTTTCGCGGTCTTGTTTGGTTTGATAGCGTTTTTTTGCTCGTTTAAGGAAGTTTGCTTTCCAAATATACTTGCCGAAACGTCTTCAAAAGGAGAGCTCTATTACTTTTACGGAGATTTTTCAGGCAGATACTTTAAGATGTTTAAAAATTCGGAT
This sequence comes from Candidatus Borkfalkia avistercoris, assembly GCA_019115995.1. Taxonomy (GTDB): domain Bacteria; phylum Bacillota; class Clostridia; order Christensenellales; family Borkfalkiaceae; genus Borkfalkia; species Borkfalkia avistercoris. The sequence continues at coordinate 144,032 of DXCL01000009.1, read as the reverse complement.
AGCCTGTGGAGGTACACAGACTATGATACTTTTGCCCAAGCCGAAATCGAATCGGCTACCGCGGTAAATCTGCATCCCGGAAACTACGGCGACACGATAAAAGCATGGCGCTCCCCCGCGAAGGGTAGGGTCAACATAGCCGGAAGTGTACGGTTGAAAAGTAATGCAAACTTTATGGAAGGAGGCAACGCTGACGGAATAAAGATTTCTATTGAAATGCGTAAGTTCGAAGAGGGGCGGTATCTGGAAGCGGTACCTTTGGAACCGCGGTACAGCGGCTGCGAGATTTTGAACGACGTGCCTATAGAATTTTTATTTACGGATATATATGTAAACGCCGGGGATTTGATAGCGCTATCCGTAAATAAAAACGGAAATAATGATGGCGACGGGAACACATGCGTTTTTGATGTTGAGTTTACGAAAGACGAATCAGCGGAAGACGCGCAACTTTCCGAATTTCTCGGCTGCTCTGTCGCACCGATTCGCAACTACTCCAACGAGCAGGGGAAAGACGGTTGGTTTTATGCTTTCGGGTCGGTAAAAAAATACAGTTTGATGAATTGGCGGTATGTATACGGCGCGTATCAGTGGACGAGTCATTTCCCGTATCAATTTATCGGGCAAACGATTATGCACCCTTCGGGAAAATTTGATAATCTTAAAATATGGATCTCAGATTTTGATGGTAAAGTCGCCGTAAGCGGGGCAGTGTCGCGTTCGTCAACGGAAGGAGATGGTTCCCTTGCGGGGTTATATCACAACGGGAACATGTTATGGCAGGAAACCTGCGACTATTACGGCAAGAAGGTCTATGATATCCCTGAGCGGGAAATCAATGTGAAAAAAGGTGATTCAATTATTTTTTCTTTGGGAACAGGGCCGAAATATGATGAGGTCGGTGACAGCGTCGAATTCATAACAAATATTTTTTGTGTGCAGATCGAAGATCAGGAAAGCGCTCTTGACCGTTTCAGCTATTTGTCTCTGGCTGAAAATGAGGCGGATATGTCCGATACATCTATTATAAGTGAAGATATACAGAACAATTGCCTGACGACAGGACAAACGGTCGGTATAATAGCAGGATCTGTATTGACCGTGGGGCTGGCGGTTTTCGTTACGATTTTAGCCGTCAATCGAAAGAGGAAAAAACAATGAAAAAAGGGATTTCTGTATTCGTGTTTTTTGTTTTATGTTTAGCGCTCTTTGCGGGGTGTGGAGGAAAATATAAAGAATTCGACAGCTTCGGAAATATAGAGGATTTCAGTTCTATACAGGGATATAAAGGGTGGACATATTTATTCGGAGACGTTGCTTTTCAACCGACGAATATGACGTTTAACGAGTACAAGGGTGCATACAATTCTACTCTTGCCACGGTATCGGGAGCCGAGTGGATGCCTCATCAAAATGAGGATATTGTTCTTAGATTTGATCCTCCCAAAAAGGGAACTGTAACCATTACTTATTCTCTGTGGTTGATAGGTGTTCAGCTCTCCACTGATGACGGCGTGCAGTTTTCAATTTATGATGCCGCAGTAGATTCGCCTCTCGCAGAATGTTCTTTGGTCGGAAACGGAAAAGAAAGCCGGTCTAAGGGGGAACTACGATGTAAAATTTCGGCTGGGGCGCCTCTTTACTTTGTCTTAAATGCCGGATACGGGAATGAAAACGACCTAACGCATGTCGATGTTACTATCTCATATTGAAGGGAGGGGAAGATGAAAAATACAAGATGGATTTCTTTGGCGCTCGCCTGCTTTATGAGTGTCTCAACAATTTCGTTTTTATCTGCCTGCACGGATAAAGGAACTGTTTTTTCGGTTGATTTTTCTCAAAAAGATGGTTCGTTGCCTCAAAATTTGAAGAAAATAGACATGTTCAATCCTACATGGACGTTTATGGGAGATGCGGACGGCACGCTTGACCCTTCTGCTTTGGATACGCTTAAAGGGATACAGCAATTAAAGCCTGACCATTTCCGCATCGATATGATGTTTGGCAATGAGCAGAACGGTATCGGTAAACCGATCGGCAGGAACGGTCAAAGCGGACTTTCCGACGGTGAGTGGAGCCTTGCGCGCGAATTTATAGATTGCTGTCGGGAAAACGGCGTTACTCCCTATTTGGTTATGGTCGGTACGCCCTCTTACGCGACAAAGGACGGAGACGACGTGGATTTTAGAAACGTGCCCGATCTTGACCGTTATTATGAATTTTGCTACAACGCGGCAGATTATTTGAAGCGAAATGATATTTATGCGGTTCTGGAAACTTGGAACGAACCGGATTTGGAGGGCAATACTTATTGGCTTGGTTCGGCGCAGGAATGGATCGATACGGTCGTAACAGGTGCCGGCGCGTATTATGATGCGAATATATTTTCTACGGTAATATCTCCCGGAATTGCCCGCCCCCTGCAATTTATACAGGAGAAAGAAATATTTAACGGCAAAGAAATGACCGGGTGGGACTATTTTTGGGAATCTTCGGCCGAGAATGATTCGTTGCCCGACGGCTTTTCGTGGCATTTTTACGGGCCGAGCGACGGAGATTTGGAGGGAGATTATATCAACGAAGGCGGTACAGGGAATTTTAATTATCAACTGAATGAATTGAGGGGAGCCTTCAACAAGACATCGCAGACGATGGATCTGCGGAAAGTGCAGATGCACTTGACTGAATTTCACCCCGTTTCCAACGATTTTTTCGGGGGGAAGAGTCAAATGAACGATACGTATGAACAGGTATGGGCTTTTTATGATTCAATCCTTCGTATTAACGAGGCTTCTGATGTTACGCGTGTTTCCTGGCCGATGTGGTTGAGTACGGATCAGTTCGGATTATTTGAAGAATATTTGGCAGTAAATCCGGTCTATCATGTTTTATGGACGTACGGCAGATTGCCGGTAGACAGGATACATGTTGTTAACGATTCGGAAAAAGTCGGCATATTATCCGGCGCCGATTCGCAACGCGCGGGGATCATAGTGTATAATCGCTCTTTAAATGAGCGGCAACAGGTTACGATCAATTGGTCAAGCTTACCGTTTGAAGCCGATGAATGCACAATTTACCGAATCGATCCGGAGTATTATACCCAAAGATTGCCGGAAAAAATGCCGGAAATTTATAAAACGATAAATCGGGTAAAGGAACGCGGGAGTGAAACATTAGATATTGCCGTGAAAGGGGCGTATTATATTGAATTTAATACAAGTGCAAAAATGTCCGAACTTGATAAGAGCATAAATATAGGTAAATTGCTAAAAAAGGAGTATTATTACGCCGACAGGGGAGACAACTTGCCGTATGCCGATATTTTTAATCAAAGCATGAATGCATATGTCGGAATGGCAGGGGAGGAAGAAGGGGAAGCCGGCATTGCCGTTATTCTCGGAGAAATGAATAAAAATCCTTCGCTAACTTTTCGGTATGAAACATGGGGCGAGCTCGCTGCGGGCGAAAGCAGCTCGTTGGGCGTCCGTGTCGATTTTCATACGGCTGAAGGCTTCAGCAACGCCGTTTATATTTCACTTGAAGGGTTTGAATACAATATGTTAGCGCCTTTTGGGACGGGACGCGCTGCCGAGCAAAGCTTGTTGTTTGACGATTCTAATAAATGTACTCTGGATTTGAAACAATATGCTCCCAAGAACTGGGACGGCGTGGTGGAGATCAGTTATCTGATCCGCAATGCGGGAGCGGGGTCGGCCGCAAAGTTTTTCGTCGAGTAAGGAGAGTCGTATGAAACGTATGTTATGTATTTTATTAAGCGCGCTTGCATTTTTCTGCCTGTTTTCGGGGTGTAGCAAGGATAAAGAAAATGAAACGGAGAAAGAAAATCATTTGAGTGAAGAAGTCGATCCCGATTGGCCCGATGGCAGTATCGAAGATTTAGAAAGATTTGATATTGATGCTTATGACAGAGAAACTTATATGGTTCCTGTTTGGAACGACGGAGGGATTGCTTCGGCGGAAACGGTCTTTGTTTTGGCAGAAAAAGACGGCAGTGTAGAGCCGATTCAGTTATTATATCCTGCAAAACAGATCATTTCTGTAAGGAATTATGGCTTAGGTATCCGCTATGAAGAAGGAAAAGACTATAAGCTTACGGCAGACGGCCGGTTGCAGATTTTAACAGGCGGCAGCATTAAAGCGATGCCTTACGATTCGTTTTATTTAGATGTTTACGATCCGAGTTCCTCCGCAAATATGCCGGAAATTTACGGAACGGGCGCGCAGATTTACAGTGAAGCGATTTATGAAAACGGAGAGCATCGGCAGGGTATGACGCAATGGCAGGTTTGCGTGACCTATCGTCACAGTGCGCTTTGGAGCGGTTCAGTACCGCAAGATCAAAGTGTTTATCTCAAAAATACAAGTGCTATATTGAATGAAGATGATGAGAATGCGCTGAAAGTGGCCTGTATCGGCGATAGCATATCGCAGGGTTGGACTGCTTCGGGGTACGGGAACGTCGATCTGGCGCCGCATATGCCGCCATATATTGAACTTTTTATTTCTCAATTGCAAGAGCAATATCCGAACAAGCGGATCACTTTGAAAAATTATTCTTCGGCAGGGAAAACCTCGCGGTGGCCGTTATATGAGAAAGACGGGATCGTAAATTTTGAAACGATGATCGCCGATGCTCCTGATCTTATCGTGATCGCATTCGGCATGAACGACGGGGGAAGCATTCAGCCCGAAGATTATGGAAACAATATACAGACGCTGATAGACATGATCAATCAGAAGTGTCCTGACAGCGAGATCGTATTGATTTCTTCGATGTTGCCGAATCAGGAAATAAAAGCAAATTGGGGGGATCATCAGCCGCTTTGCAACTGGCAACCGTCTTACAAGTCAGTTTTGTACAGGATTACCGAGGCGGGTCGCGATAAGGGGATCGGGATTGCTTTTGCTGATGTTTTGTCTGTATATCAACACATTGTGAAGACCAAACGCTTTGCCGATATCACAAGCAATAACACCAACCACCCGAACGATTATATGCATAGGGTTTATGCACAGGTGCTGCTGCAAACAATTGGGTGTATTTGATTTCGGGGTTCCCTTACCCCAAAAAGTAAACGAGGACAAAGGCTGAGATAAAGTTGCGAGGGGGCTTGGTTCAACGTACTTGCTAATCGTAAATGCCATGAAAAAAAGACCCTGTGATTCGGCTGCGAAGTTGGCTGAGTAATTCGGTATGGTGAGTATGGTATTTGAAAAAGTATTGCCCAAATTAAAGATCGGGGCGATCGAACGGAATAGCTCCTGCAAGATCGGCCGTCGGAAGGTCAACGAATAGAGTACAACCGCTGCGGAGTCGCGGCGGTTGTTCCAAATTTACCGCAACAGAGTGCCTGAAACGGTGCGCTGCCGTTTACGGTCGGGGTAGGCGAAGCGGCGTTTGTAATGCCGTTTCATCTCAGCGGCAAATAAAAAGCGTACAGTAAAAGGCAAACCGTATAAAAAGCCGCCTTCGGATTCATCCGGAGGCGGCTTTTTTCGTGCCCGCAATTTTATGGTATACGCCAAGTTTTGTTTTTTTCGATATTGGCGAAGAACTGAATGTACGTGCTGCGTTTTCAATAATTTAATGCAAGAATATTTTACATCGGGTATAGCATTATGATTTGATTTTTCCAGGGTGTCTTGACAGCCCTTTTTTTTGTGGTAGAATTAGGTTAACTTGACGGCGAGAGGAAACATCATGAGAAAGTTGCTTTACAGACGAATTTTACAGGACATGGTTTTGTTATATACGGCGCAGCAAGATGTGGTTTCTTTGATCATAGTTCCTCTCAATAAAGAAAAATATGCATTATACGATGAATGCGGACGGAACAAAAACGCTCCATCTCGATGCGGAAGGTTCGGAGTATTTGGTGTCGCCCTATAAGCACCCCCTGAGAAACCGGGTCAGGAGCACTGCCGTATTCGATGAATTTGTTTACACGCAGGACTGGGCAGAAAGCTTTTATCCGTATTACGAAAATTACTGTCTGAACAGTACGGCGGTATTCGATATGACGGACGGGTACTTTTCTCGCATACCCAAGCGCGTCTCGGCGCAAATAGGCAATAATCCCGAAATCACCTTGCAGAAATGGGAAGGTTATTTTATGACGGGTAAAGACGGCAATAATGCCGCGGTGACGGTAGACGCAAAGAGCTTTGCCGTATGCTGGGCAGATCTTGTCGTAAACAAAATGGATATTTTGGCGGAAGAGTATTCCAAGCTCGTATCGCAGTAAACAAATGGGGCGAGGAGTGGCAATAAAAGCGTCCTTGCTCAACGGCTGTTCCGGAATGTTTTTCTGAAATAAAAATAAGAGGCGGAGCGCCAAACGCGCTCCGCCTGCACTTTGGTTTCTTTTTTGCGGCGCTCGGGTTCGCGCTGGCCGTCATGTTGGCGGTCGCCCTTCTTTTTAGCCGGATCGCCCTATACGGCATTTCGCGGCGGTCTGTTTTAGACGCGTTGTCTGCCGAAAATTAAAAACAAATATTTGAATTTATATTTTTCGCAACTTTCCGCGTTCGCTTTTTCGGGGCCCCGGGCGGTAAGCTCGGCCCGGGAAGTTTTCGGCTGTCATAAAAAACATTCAGCGTTGTGTTGCTGAAATTTTGAACGGATAAAAAAGCGCGCTGCCCGTACGGGCGGCGCGCAATGCGGAGAGGATTCATATAAATTTTACGCGATCGGCGTCGTAAAAGCCCTTTGCCGCGGGTTCTTCGTCGGGCACGCCCACCGCTACGATGCCGACGGGTACCGAATCGCACCCGATCGCTTTTTTTACGTCGTCCGTGCGCGGCTGGGTGGGATAGAAGCCGCACCAGCAGGTGCCGTAGCCCATGCCCCTGGCGGCGAGCAGGATATTTTCGATCGCCGCGGCGCAATCCTGCGGCCAATAACCGTGGCGGGGCTGCAATTCGGGGCGCGCACATACGACGATCGCCCAGCTCGCCGTTTCCAGCATACGGCTGGCGGGGTGCGCCCGCATGAGGGCGGCTTTGACATCCTCCTTATCCGTACAGTAAAATTCCCACGGGCGGCTGTTCACCGCGCTCGGCGCATGCATCGCCGCGCTCAAAAGCTTTTCTATGTCGGTTTGGGGAATGATCGCTCCCTTTTTATACTTGCGTACGCTCCTGCGCGTATCGATGGCTTCAAAAATGTCCATGATTCTGCCTCCTTTTTCGTTCTGTGTTCATTATATAATGCAAAACGTTTTTTGTCAATATCCGTTTTGATTGAAAATTGCCGCCTTTTGTGGTATGATTATAAAAAAGCAAACGCGGAGGCAGGCGTGCTCAAAGAAGGCGAGGTCGCGGAAGAACTTTTGGAAGGCGATCTGAAAATCATACAAAATACCGCGCTCTACCGTTTTACGAGCGATTCCGTGCTCCTTTCCCGCTTCGTGAAGGGGAAAAAGAGGGACGTCGTTGCCGATTTCTGCGCGGGCAGCGGCATAGTGGGCCTGCATTTTTTTGCACTGAATCCGCACGTTTCGTCGGTTACCCTGTTTGAAATGCAGGAAGAACTCTCCGAAATGAGCGCCCGTTCCATAGAACTCAACGGGTTGAAAAATTTTACCGCCGTATGTTGCCGGATACAGGAGATCGGGCGGGAATACGACGACAGGTTTTCGCTGATCCTGTGTAATCCGCCCTATGAAACGGGCGGCTTTGAAAACGAGGATTACAAAAAAGCGATCTGCCGCAAGGAAATTACGGTAACTCTTGCCGAGATCGTAGACGCGGCTTATAGAAAGCTCAAATTCGGCGGAAGGCTTGCGCTCGTCAACCGTGCAGACAGGCTCGCCGAAGTGCTCTGCACTATGAAGTCGCGCGGCATCGAACCGAAACGGCTGCAATTCGTGCGGGGAAGGGCGGGCGCGAAGCCGTACCTTATCCTCGTCGAGGGCACGAAGGGGGCGAAGGAGGGCGTTGAGATCCTGCCCGATGCCGTAAATATCAAAAACTGAACGGAGGTATGCCGCGCTGCCGCGGCAAAAAAATATGGTAACTTTCGTCGCAACGCCGATCGGGAACCTCGGCGACATTACGCTCCGCGCGCTCGACGCGCTCCGCGAGGCAGACGTCGTTTTCTGCGAGGATACCCGCCATTCCTTGAAGTTGCTGAATTATTACGAGATCAAAAAACCGCTCGTCTCCTGCCATAAATTCAACGAGCTCGCGGCGGCGGAAAAGCTTGCGGAGCTCGCCGCGGCGGGGAAAAACATCGCCGTCGTAACGGACGCGGGCACGCCCGTGATCTCCGATCCCGGCAATCTTCTCGTAAACGTTCTGCGGGAGCGGGGCATACAATACACCCTTGCGCCCGGGGCGTGCGCTTTCGTGGCCGCGCTGGTGCTTTCGGGCTTTCCTGCGGACAAGTTCGCGTTTTTGGGCTTTTTGCGGGGCAAAAGGGGAGAAAAACTGGCTTTTTTGAGGGACTATGCGGATTTTGCCGGCACGCTCATTTTTTATTCGGCGCCGCAGGACGTAGAAGCGGACGTCGCGCTCCTGCATGAGGCGTTCGGAGACCGGGAGGCGTGCGCCGTGCGTGAGATCACGAAAGTGCACGAAAGCTGCGAGTACTTTGCGCTTGCCGGGGGGCTGTCTGGAGAAAAGAGAGGGGAATATGTGCTGCTCGTAAAGGGTGCGGAAAAGAGGGAAAACCCGCTCAATCTACTTTCCGAGAGGGAGCATATCGCCCATTACGTGGCGCGGGGCATGAGCGAAAAGGAAGCGCTCAAAGCCGCCGCAAAAGACAGGGGCGTTTCCAAGAGTGAGCTGTATAAATTCACGATAAAGGAGAAGGGAGAATGAACCTTCTCTTTTTTTTCTGTAAATTTTACGAAAAGATTGACAATACCGTTTGCTTGCATATATAATAATTATATCAAAGGATCGTCTGATCCGAAGGAGGAAATTATGAAAGAGGTTTGGACGAAAAGCTGGAAGAAGGTGCTCATTTGGGCGTGCGGCTTTGTGAGCATCATTGCTTTTGCGATCGCGGGCGGTTATGCGATCGTGAAAGGGGAAGATGACGTTAAGAGCACGGCAAAGCGGTGTTTCGTGGTTACGCTCATATTTTTGGCGGCCGACGCGTTTATGAGCATACTTTCGGGCATTGCCGGGTTCGCTTCTTCGTCGGTTTTTTACGATATCATTCGGTTGCTGAATTTTATTTTGCTGATCGCAAAAATCGGCATTTACGCGGCGGCGATCATCATCACGCTCGTTTCGGGCAGGTCTGCTTCTCAGCCCGCGGCGCAGGTCGCCGAACGGAAAGACGAAACAACGGCGCAAACGGAAGAGGAAGAAAAACCTGAACAATAAATAATGCGAAACGCGCCGTTTTTGCGGTGTAAAAAAGAATGCGCAAAGCGCCCCGAGTTTTTCGGGGCGCTTTGCGCGTTTTTTATAATTCTTCTTCTATATATTTGCCGCGCACGGGCAGGGTAACGTGTGTAAAGCCGATTTTTTTGAGCGCATCGGAAACGATGTCGCGCTTATCGCCGATGCGCGTTTCGTCGTGCGCGTCGGAAGAAAAAATGACTTTTCTTCCGCCCAAGTCGAAATACCGCTGCAAAATGTCGGTATCGGGGATAAAGGGGCTGCCTGCTGTCTTTGCGGAAGAGTTCACCTCTAAAATTTTATTTTTTTCTATGATCTTTTTCAGGATCGCGTCTATAATGTCCGCAAAGTCTGCATAGCGCAGCTTGGGATCGGCGTAGGCCGCGTTGCGTGCGCAGTAGCCGATGTGTGCGACCACATCGTACGGATAGGGCGCGTCAAGGCTCTCCAAAACGCGGTACAGATAGGCGCTATAGGCGTACTCCTTGCTTTTTCCCGCAAAAAATTCGGGGAAATAGCAGTCCTTGCCGAGACAGGTATGCACGCTGTTTACGATAAAATCAGGGGAATAGGTCTCGGAAATTTTGCAGTACATATCCTGAATCGGCGCGCTGTCGTCATAGCCGAATTCGCACCCGATCAGATAGCTGATCCTGCCGCTGTATTCGTTTTGCATGGCACGTGCGCAATCAAAATACGCGGCGGCGTCTATCTGGCGCACATCTTCGCCCCGTATTTTTACTTTTTTGGAAATATAGTCGTAATCGAAATGTTCGCTCGTTCCGTAATATCTGAGACCGAGAGAGATCGCTCTTTCGATCATGACCCGCAAATCCTGCCGCCCGTCCGCCGAAAAAAACGTGTGCGTATGCAGATCGCTCTGTATCATAAATGTATCCTCACGCATTTATGATATAACTTTTCAGAAAGATTGTCAAGCGGCAAAAAGGGAAGGGTTAAAACCCTTCCCCCGCATTTTGCGATCAGATCTTGTATATATTCATCGCGATGTTGGAGTAAATGAAATCACCGCCCGCCGATGTGATTTGCAGCGTTGCGGGCACGCTCGTGACCGTAAAGATCTGCGCGGCGGATTGTGCCGAGGTTTCGTTGGCGGTCGTAAATACGTGCTGCGTTGCGGCGCCGTTCAATGCGGTGCCGTTGAGCGTAAACGACAAAAGATTGGTTTCCGGCAGCGAGGCGTTTTGCTGAGGATAGGCGGTCCCGTTGTAGATGGCAACGTAAGTGCCGGGCTCGTTGATGACGAAATCAGCCGAGTTATTCGCATGAGAAATCGCCGATCCTTCTTGTGTGGAGGTGCGGTCGAAGATAAGCGCCTGACCGCCTGTTACGGGTGCGGAAGGCGTTGAATACGCCGTTAACGCCTGTGTTTCCGGCGCGGCGCCCGTGGCTCCCGTCGCACCGGTGGGCCCTGTGGGGCCTGTCGCCCCGGTAGGGCCGGTAGCGCCCGTAATGCCGGTGCCTGTCGCCCCAGTCGGACCCGTGGGGCCTGTCGCCCCGGTAGGGCCGGTAGCGCCCGTAATGCCGGTGCCTGTCGCCCCTGTTGCCCCGGTCGCACCCGTAGGGCCTGTCGCCCCGGTAGGGCCGGTAGCGCCCGTAACGCCGGTGCCTGTCGCCCCTGTTGCCCCGGTCGCACCCGTAGGGCCTGTCGCCCCGGTAGGGCCGGTAGCGCCCGTAATGCCGGTGCCGGTCGCCCCTGTTGCCCCGGTCGCACCCGTAGGGCCTGTCGCCCCGGTAGGGCCGGTAGCGCCCGTAACGCCGGTGCCCGTCGCACCTGTCGCGCCCGTGGGTCCCGTAGGTCCGCGTTGCCCCGCGGGGCCTTGCGGGCCGGTAGGCCCTGCGGGGCCCATGCTGCCGCGTACGACGACCGTTTCCGTGTTCACAATGCAGCCGCAGCAGTCGCGGCAGTACTTGTTATCGTCAAAAAAACAACTCATAATTTTTTACCTTTGCGTTTCAATAAATTTTCGAAATAAAGTTTGTTGTGAAGATAGCTCTTGTCGCCCGGCCTGTATTCCCCCGCTTTTTCATTGCAGCGGAAGGCTTTTTCGTATTCTCCCAATCTGTCATAACATACGGCAAGCCATATATAGGGGATATAACCGTTGTAATCGGGTTGAACGAAGGCTCCCGTTTTCGGATCCGATTTTTCGTTCGCGGCGAGTTTGTACCAAAAAATTGCCTGGCGGTAATCTTTTTCCTCAAAAAAGAATGCGCCGAGATCGCAGCATATTTCGGGGCGCGGCGGGGCGTATTCAAAGCTTTTTAAAAGGGCCGCCAACTGTTTTTTTCTTTCTCCCAATGCATGGCGGCATGCGGCAAGGTCGCGGCACGCGCAGATCTTGTTTTCCGTCCAGCCGTTTCCGCGCAAAAACCACTCGTATGCGGCGGCGGCCGTGTCGTACAGCCCGTTTGCGTAAAGCTCCCGCGCGAAGTAAAATTTTTGCCTTTCGTTCGGCGTCTTGCCGCGCGAAAACTGCTTTGCGTAGATATATAGATTCCTGCACGACGCCGCCCGTTCCGCAGGTTTTTTGTGCGTTACCGCGATGTCGAGATATTCGACTTTCCCGAAAACGCAGACCGCTTCGTGTACGGCGCCCTGCCATAAAAAACCGCACGAACGCTTTACGATGCGCTCTCGGTAGTAAACGAGCGCGTCTTTGTCATCGCCCATGCGGTAGAGGAGCATATAGGCGTTCGTTGAGCCGTCCAGCCGTTTTTTCAGCGCTTTGAGCGCTTCCCTGTCGGCGGGGAGCAGAACGTCGTCCGCGTCCAGCCACATGATATAGTCGGCGGAGGAGAGGGAAAAGGAAAAATTCCTTGCCGCCGCAAAATCGTCTTGCCAACGGTAATCGGCAACTATATCCGCATATTTTTTTGCGATTTCTTTTGTATTGTCTGACGACCCCGTATCCGCTATGGCGATGTGGTCGAATACGCCCGCCGCGCTTTGAAGGCAACGTTCGAGCACTTCTTCTTCGTTTTTAACGATCATGCATAAGCCGAGAGTCATGATGTTTCTTCCGTGTTTCGTTTGCGGGGCGCGTTTGCGCCCGTATTTACATAATATGCAACTTTTTTTTCAGAAGGTGAATTTTTCTTTGTGTTTTTTTGAAATGTCTGCTATAATAATACGGTAAGCATATTTCGCGTCATATACACTCGTAGTATAACGGATAGAACGGTGGCCTCCGGAGCCGCAGATCCGGGTTCGATCCCCGGCGAGTGTACCAAGAGCCGCCCGCGGCATTGCCGCGGGCGGCTCTTTTCATAGGGGCGCGTTCGTTTGCGTTTTTATTGTTTTCGTGGTACAATATCGGCATGAACAAGCCCGATTACAACAAAAAGATGAAAGAGCTCATGGCGGAGGCGCAAACGGGCGCGCGGCTTTTGCTGCACAGCTGCTGCGGCCCGTGTTCTTCCCGCTGCCTGGAAGCGCTGAAAGACAAATTTTCCGTTACCGTGTTTTATTATAATCCGAACATCACCGATAAAGAGGAGTATGCCAGGCGCAAGGCGGAGCAGCTCCGCCTGCTTCGCGAAACGGGGTGGGCAGAGTTTTTGGACTGCGATTATTATCCCGAAGAATTTTTCGCTGCGGCGAAGGGATTTGAAGGAGAAAAGGAAGGCGGCGCAAGGTGCTATCAGTGCTATGCACTCCGCCTGGAACGCACCGCGCGAGCCGCAAAGGAAAACGGTTTTGAGTGGTTTTGTTCCACGCTTTCGGTGAGTCCGCACAAAAATGCCGAATGGCTGAACGAGCTCGGGCAGAAATCAGAAGCGCGATACGGCGTGCGCTGGCTGTACAACGATTTTAAAAAGGAGAACGGGTACCTCCGTTCGGTACAGCTTGCACAGGAGCATCATCTGTACCGCCAGAATTATTGCGGCTGCGTTTTTTCCGATTGGAGAAAAGGAAAGGATCAGAACGATATGCCTGCGCGTTGAACGGAAAAAATAAAAGTGCGGGAGAGTGCCGTCAGGCACTCTCCCGCACTTTTATTTTTAAATTGGGCCGCGTTATTAAATGGATTGCTGTTCGAACCGGATTTCTTTGGAGGATTCGTCCGCGCCGCTCTTCTTATTGAGAGGGGAACGCCCGAATGCTGCCGCCGTATCCTGCAACAGCTTTTTCAGATCGTCGTTCAGGGCGCGGTAGGCCGCGATCAGCTTTTGCTCGTCTTTGGGCGGCGCGTACGTTTCCGCACAGAACATGCCCGCGTCTTCCGTTCTGCCCGTAAGATAATCTAAGCTGCACCCGAAAAAATCCGCATAGGCGATCAGGCTGTACAGCTGCGGTTCATGCGTGCCGTTTTCATATGCGGCGACGGTCGTCTGCCCGACCCCGAGTTTTTTTGCGAGCTGATACTGCGTCAGCCCGCTTTCCGTTCTCAAATACTTCAACTTTTCTTGCAGTTTCATAGCATACTCCTGCAATTATATTAGCACTGTTGTGCTTAAATTTGTTGACATAGCATGATAATGCTTATATAATACATATATAAGCACAAGTATGCTTAATTATGCGGAAGAGGCGAAAATATGACGGCGGGAATGGCAGAAATATTAACGGCAACGTCGGTAGCGGCGGCGCTCGCCGCGGCGGGCGCCGCGATCCTTCATGCGGAAAAAAGGGGCGGTGTTTTTGCGCGCTGGCTCTATCTGCTGACGGCGGCGCTGTGTATTGGCGCGGTATGCCTGCTCGCGGCGGTCTGTACATAAAGCGGGGTGTATTCGTTCCGCCCGAAAAGAAGTTTCGGAAAAATTTTCAAAAAACCGGGTGCAAAACAATTGACGGACGGAGGATCCTGCGCTATAATAAATGCTACTAAAATGGTTGCAATTAAAGGAGGCAAAGAAATGCGTCTTTCATCGAAATCGCAGTACGGGCTGAAAGCCTGCTTTATTCTGGCGCAGAATTATCCTGAGCGCTGTGTGAGCGCGTCTCATCTGGAAAAGGAGATCGCCGTATCCGGCAAATATATCGAAAAGATCATGCGCATGCTCTCGGGCGCGGGCATCGTCGCGGCGGAGCGCGGCGTTACGGGCGGCTATAAACTCCGTCGGGCACCCGCCGACATCACGATCGGGGATATAGCGCGCGCCCTGGAAGACAATATGGAAATAGCGGACTGCATCACGTCTGCCTGCGAACGGTGCGCGTCGGGCAACGTATGGCGCAAGCTGTATGCGGGCATCAACGAGGTGCTCGACTCCATGACGCTGCAATCCATGCTCGACGATCACGGAGAAGTGCGCGCCTGCAAGTGCAACACGGGGGAAAAGGGTAAAGATAACTGCATGACCGACTGCGATTGCGGCTGCAACGCAAAGGCGGTGTGAGCGGAAAGGAGCGAACGCATACAATGGAAAGGATCTATTTCGATCACGCGGCGACGACGCCCGTCGACCCCCGCGTACTGGAAAAAATGATGCCGTATTTTACGGAGAAGTTCGGCAACCCCAACTCGCAGCACTTTTTCGGCAGGGAAACGGTGTCTGCCGTAGACGACGCGCGCGACGCGATCGCCGCCTGTATCGGCGCGAAGCCTTCGGAAATTTATTTTACTTCGGGAGGCACGGAGGCAGACAACTGGGCGTTGCGCGGCGCGGCGCACGCATTTGCCGCGCGGGGCAGGCATCTCATCGTGAGCGCGGTAGAGCACCCCGCAATGATCTCTGCCGCGAAGGAGCTTGTTAAAGAGGGATTCGACGTTACCTTTGCCGAGGTGGACGAGTACGGGCTTGTCGATTTGGAAAAGCTGGAAAGGGCGATCCGCCCCGATACGATCTTTGTGGGCGTGATGACGGCGAATAACGAGGTGGGCACGATCCAGCCCGTCAAAGAGATCGCCGCCCTCTGCAAGGCGCGCGGGATCGTGTTTTTTACCGACGCGGTGCAGGCGGCGGGAGCGATCCCGCTCGACGTGAAGGCTTTGGGCGCGGACATGCTCTCCTTTTCCGCGCACAAATTTTACGGCCCGAAGGGGGTGGGAGCGTTGTATGTCCGCTCCGGGCTTCGGATCGGAAAATTGATCGCGGGCGGGCATCAGGAACGCAGCATGCGCGGCGGAACGACCAATGTGCCTGCCGTCGTCGGCATGGAGCAGGCGCTGCGCATCGCCTGTGCGGAACTGGAAAAAAACGCCGCCTATGTAACGTCTTTGCGAGACCGTTTTATAAAAAGAGTGCTCGCGGAGATCCCTTATGTAAAGCTGAACGGGCACCCCGAAAAGCGGCTCCCCGCGAACGCGAATTTTTCTTTCCGCTACATCGAAGGGGAATCTCTCCTGTTCAGCCTCGATTTGAAAAATATCGCCGTGTCCAGCGGTTCGGCCTGCTCGTCGGGCTCGCTCGAACCTTCCCACGTGCTGCTCGCGATGGGACTTCCCGAAGGGCTCGCGCACGGCTCGATACGCTTTTCTTTCGGAAAAGACAATACCGTCGAACAGGTGGATTATGCGGTAGACGCGCTCAAAGAGATCACGGTAAAGCTGCGCGCGCTTTCCCCGCTGTTCCCCAAAGATTTGAAGAATGAAGTTTACGAAAAGGAGATCTGAAATGTATACGCAAAAAGTGATGGAAGTCTTCCAAAATCCCAAAAACGTAGGGGAGATGGAGGATTACGACGGCATGGGCATGATCGGCAGCGAGGCGTGCGGAGACATCATGCAGGTGTTTATAAAGGTAAAGGACGGCGTGATTTCCGACGCAAAATTCAAAACGTTCGGCTGTGCGGCGGCGATCGCCACCTCTTCCACGGCGACCGAGATGATCAAGGGCATGACGGTGGAGGAGGCGTTGGAGGTTACGAACAAAAAGGTCGTCGAGGTCTTGGGCGGTCTGCCGCCGCAGAAGATACATTGCTCCGTGCTCGCGGAGCAGGCGATCAAGGCGGCAATCGAGGATTACCGCGCAAAGCGCAGGCGGTGAGGGCATATGCGCAAAGCGGAGAGGGAGGTCAAAGACCCTGCGGAAAAATTCGCGGCGCTCATGCGCTGCCCGTACATCGTGCTCGCCGCAAACGGCGGGAGTGCGCCCTATCAGGTGCCGCTCAACTTCGGCGCGGCATTGCGCAAAGAGGGGCTTGTTTTATATTTTCATTGCGCGAAGGAGGGCAAAAAGCTTGAACTGCTCCGCAAAGGCGGGGAGGTCTCCTTCTGCGCGGCAAATATGCTGCGGGTGTTCAACAAAGGGATCGCGCCCTGCGGCTACACGACCGACTACGAGAGCGTGTGCGGCAGGGGGAACGCGGAAATTTTGCGGGAAGAAGGCGAACGGCTGGAAGGACTGAAAATACTCATGGCGCACTATACGGGCGAGGCGTTTTCCGACTGCTCGTTCGACGCGCGCGCTCTCTCTTTGACGGAGGTCGTAAAAATAACCGTATCCGAATGGACGTGCAAGCGATTGATCAGAAAGTAACCGCCGATAAGAGAAAAGCTGCGCCCGCGCACATCTGTGCGCGGGCGCAACTTTTCAGTTTTTCATTTCAAAAATCAGGTCGGAAAGCTTTGCGAGCTGTTCGGGGGAAAGCGTTTCGCCCCGCGCCTTGTCCGGGATCTCCGCCCGCCGCAAGAGCGCGGCGGCGTCCTCGCGTGTCAGGCGAAAGGCGTTCATCAGGTTGTTTTCCAAGGTTTTCCTGCGCGACAAAAAGGCTGCGCGCACCGTATCGCGGTAGCATTTTGCGCTCTTTACGGGGATCCTGTCTTTTACGAATGTGAGCATGACCACCGCGCTGTCTACGTTGGGCACGGGAGTGAACATCTGCCGCGGCACATATTTTACGATCTCCGCTTTCGCCCGCCGCGCGATCGCCGCGGTGATCGCGCCGTATTCGGGCGTGCCCGCCGCGGCGCAAAAGCGCTGAGCCACGTCGTCCTGCACCATGATCACGAGCTTTTCAGCCTTTTCGCTCTCCTCGATGAATTTCATTACGAGGGGAGAAGTGATATAATAGGGCAGGTTCGCCACTACGGAATAGGGCGGCAAGGCTCTTTCGAGCTCTCGCATGTCTTCGCGGAGAAAGTCGCGGAAAACGACCTCGGCATTGTCGCAGCCGGCAAGGGTCTCTGCGAGCACGGGCTGCAATTTTTGGTCGATCTCATAGGAAACGACCCGCTTTGCCGCCGCCGCGAGTTCGCGCGTGAGCGTTCCCGCGCCGCAGCCGATTTCCAGAACGGTAACCTCTTTCCCTACGCCCGCCGCCGCAACGATGCTTTTTAAGAGATTCGTATCCGTTATAAAGTTCTGCCCGAACTGTTTTTTGAAGGAAAACCCGTGCCTTGCAAGGATCTGCCGCAAATTTTCCATAATTTTACTCCCGCCGTGAAAGTATAAACCGCCCGCATGCGGGCAAACTGTGAATGTAAACCGTTTCATGTCCGAGCGAACGGAAAGATTTTAATAAATCGGAAGTTATGCCAAGACGGACGGAATCGGTTGGACAGGATATGATGATATCCTTACAAATGAGAAAGGAAAGCTGTTTTTGCAGGATCGCGTTTTTTACGAAACGGTATCTTACGGAAGCGGCTTTCTTTTTTTGCGCGGAAAATGCGCGCCGCTGCGCTATGCGATGTAGGGGCGTACGCGCAGGGCAACGCCGCACCGTGCCGCGATCTCGCGGCATTTTTCTGTTTTTTCTTCCCCGATCACGTCTACCACGGAAAACCAGACGTCGATGCCCCTTTCGGCGCACTTCTTTGCAAATTCCTGCAAACCCGCGAATGCCGCCTCTCCGAAGGCGGGCCTGCACAGGGCAGCGTACGCCTCCGCCGTCGCCTCGTTCAGGCTCACGTTGATCTTGTCGATCACAGGCGCGAGCTCGCCGGTAACGTCTCTTTTCCAGATCATGTTCGCCTGCCCGTTCGTGTTGATGCGCGTTATGCCGCCCCGCCGTTTGATCTCTTTTGCCACTTCCAAAAGTACGGGGAGTTTGATCGTCGGCTCGCCGAAGCCGCAAAAAACGTATTCTTTATAGCGGGAAATATCCTCGGGCAGCCGCTCGATCACCTCTTTTGCGGAGGGTTCGCGCGCGAGCCAAAGTTTGTGCCCGAAGTAGTCCGACTTTTCGTTTCGTACGCAAAAGGTACAGTCGTTCGTGCACTTGCTCGTAAGGTTGATATATAAATTTCCGTCTAATTCGTAAGTAAAATTTTCGTATTTTTCCATGACCGTTTCATATGCCGTTCAGTCTGTGGCTGCGGGCGCAAAGTTTAATTTCGGGAACAGTTCGTGCGCGTTTTGCCATATGCGGGCGGCGAGCTCTTCCAACGGCTCCGCGCGCAAAATCGCCAGCTTTTCGTATACCTTTATCACGTTCTGCGGCGTGTTGAGGGTGCCGCGGAAAGGTTCGGGCGCAAGGTAGGGGGAATCGGTTTCCGCCAGAATGCGATCCTGCGGCACGATTTTCGCCGTTTCGTCGAGCCTTCTCGCATTTTTGAAGGTTACGGGGCCCGCAAAGGAGATGTACAGCCCGAGTTTCAAGTATTCCTTCGCCGTTTCGGGGCTTCCGGAAAAGCAGTGCATCACCCCGCCGTGCCTGATCTTGGAACGGTTCTCCTTTAATATTTGCAGAGTGTCTGCGGCGGCGTCGCGGCTGTGTATGCAAAAGGGCAGCCCAAGCGCGTCCGCAAGTTCGAGCTGCGCGGCGAAGGCTTTTTTTTGCTTTGCCTCGTCTGTGCCGTCGTAATGATAGTCCAGCCCGATCTCTCCCACAGCCACGCCCTTGGGGGAGGAGAGCAGCTTCGCAAGCTCGGCAAGGTCTGCCTCCCGGTAGCCGCCGAGGTCGGAAGGGTGAAAGCCCGCCGCAAAATACAGCGGCGCGTACGTTTCCGCCTGCCTTGCGGCAAAGGCGGAAGAAGGGAGATCCCAGCCGACGTCGATCACTTTTTGTACGCCGGCGGCACAAATCTGCGCCATGAGCGCGGCAGTGTCTCCGTATTTGTCGGCATAATTCAGATGCGCGTGGGTATCTATATACATAAAGCCGCCTGTCTCGTTTTTGAATATTCTATACTTTTTTTTCGTTTCCGTCAAATAAAACGGATTTCAATCGCCTATTATCTTAATGATTTTTGCGGGCACGCCCCCGACGACGGCGTTTGCGGGCACGTCTTTTGTTACGACCGCGCCCGCCGCGATCACCGCGTTGTCGCCTATGGTAACGCCGGGCAGAACGGTCGCATGCGCGCCGATCCATACGCGGCGGCCGATTTTTATGGGAGAAGGGAACATGCCGCCCCTGCTTTCGGGCGAAAGATCGTGATTCAGCGTTGCGAGCACCGTCTGATGCCCGATCAGGCAATCGTCTCCGATCTCTATGCCGCCCTGATCCTGAAAGCAGCAGCCCGCATTGATGAATACCCGCTTTCCGAGCGAAATGTTTTTTCCGAAATCCGTGTAAAAGGGAGGAAAGAGCGCAAAGCCTTCGTCTACCTCTTTTCCGATGAGTTTGCCGAAAAGTTTGCGCAGCCCTGCGGCGCTGTGAAAGGCGTTGTTGATGCGTGAGGTGATCCGCCTCGCCTCTTTCGCGGCGGCGTGCATCAGCCTGTGCGCGTCGCTTCCGGCGGCAATATAGTTTCCCTTTGTCGTCCTTTCTTTGAATTCTGCAATATCCATGAAATGTCTCCTTTTTGCCTATTATAGAGAGAACATTCCTGTATGTCAAATGCTTATATTGAATGCAAACATATAGCTGTGCGCTATATAAACGGATTTGTACCGCTGCAAAAGATCAAAACATGCGTGATATAACGCAAAAACCGCGTTGTCGGCCGCTGCCCCGCATGGTTTCATGCCGGGCAGCGTTTGTTCGTGGTTATGCAAATATTGTTACAAGCCGTACAAGAAGCGGACAAAAGGTCTGAATCCGGATACGGATTCAGACCTTTTGTGGTGCCGCTGACCGGACTCGGACCGGTACGGTTTTTACGCCGAGGGATTTTCACGCTACTCTATGTTGCCATAGCCGTCAAGATCGACGTTGTAGTCCGGACTTTCTCTTTGCCATGACCAAACGGTTTTAGGCACGCGCCGTAAAGTCTCTACACGTTCCCGAAACGGGCTTCGCTCGGTATTGTCCCGAAAGGGGAGTTTCACCGAATTTGACGCGATTCATGCGGAAAGTTTCCTGTTCCGATGCTCAAATTTAAGTCCCTTGTGTCTGCCAATTCCACCACAGCGGCATGTTTTTTCTGCTAAGAGGGCGGCGATTTGTAAAAACCTCCGCCTTGCGCGGAAGCAAAGCGGAGGTTGTGTTGGAGGCGCCACCCGGATTTGAACCGGGGAGTCAGGGTTTTGCAGACCCTTGCCTTACCACTTGGCTATGGCGCCAAAAAATAAGTGCGGAATCTGATTGGAGCGGGAAACGAGATTCGAACTCGCGACATTCACCTTGGCAAGGTGACGCTCTACCCCTGAGCCATTCCCGCATATTCATTCCGCACTATATTTATCTGATTGAATTGAAAACGAAAGTGGTGGAAGTTATAGGGCTCGAACCTATGACCCCCTGCTTGTAAGGCAGATGCTCTCCCAACTGAGCTAAACTTCCGTTCGAACGCTTAAATACTATATCAAAAAATAAAACAAAAGGCAAGCGTTTTTTCACGGTTTTTTAAATTTTTTTCACAAATAAAAACGCGCGTCGGCGAAGCGGAATTTTCACGATATATTTTACGCGCCGGCGCAAAAAATCGTCACTAAAACGCAAAAAAAGGTATATAATATAAAACGAAGGACGCAAATCCTCACAGACAAAGGAGAAAGTTTATGCCATCTTCGTATACCCACCAGCTCATCGCCGAACAAATCGCGGAGGCGTTGCCCGAAAACATAAAGAGCCGCGTTTCGTTTATGCCCGAATATTTTTTCGGCGCGCAGGGCGGCGACGTGTTTTATTTTTATAACATTGCGGGCGGCGGCAAAAACATCGGCAAATACTTTCACCGCAAAAATATTTACGGGGTTTTTACCTCCTTTGCGCGCAGCGCCGGAACGTGCGATCCGCGCGCGCTTTCGTATATCGCAGGCTACATCACGCATTATGCGGCGGATACGGTATTTCACCCGTACGTGTATTGGCTTTCCAAAACGGAAAAGGAACGTACCGGCAGAAAAAAGGATAACTTTCACGCCCTTGCCGAAAGCGATTTCGACGGATATTTCGTGCGCCGATACAAGCGCTCGGGGGTGAACGAATACGAATTTCCCGTAAAGTATGACGATCTCGACCTGAAAGCCGTGTTTCCCGTATTGGCTGAGGCGGTCGCCTGCGGCGGCGGGGAGATCAAAGAGCGGCGGTTTTTCCGCGCGGCAAAGAGATTTTTCTCTTTTCAGAATTTTTTTTCCGACAGGCGTTTCAGGCGCGGGCGCACGCTTTTCGGCGCGGAAAAATTTTTGCACCTGCCGCACGTCTTTTCGGGGCTTTACAGAAGAGAAAATTATGATCTCAGATATGTGAACGGGGAACGGCGCGAGTGGTATTATCCCGCAGAGCCTGCGCTGACTTCCCGCGAGAGCGCAGACGAGCTCTTTGAACGGAGCGTAAAGGAAGGGGTGCGCCTGATCTGCGCGTTTTTTATCGCGGCAGAGGGTAATGAACCGCTCAAAAAAGAGGATTTCGGCAAACATTTTCTGACAGGGCTGCCGGAAGATGCCGCGCTGCCGTTTGACGAAAAGGGGAACCCCGCAGATCAGGCGGAAAAGGGCGCGGAAAAGAAAACCAGAGAAAAAAATGCCGCAGCGCGGCATGAAACAAAAGCGCACAATTAGCGGCGGCAAAAACGGAGCATGCGTAAATGCCGTTCGCACGGGCGCAAAAAGGAGAAGCGTTTTTCGCTTCTCCTTTTTGCGTTATATCAGCTTTTCGTATTCCTCATACAGGCGTTCTGCGCGCGCGTTCAATTCGTCGAGGCGGGCGCATTTTTCGCCTAAAAGCTTATAATCGGCGGCAATTTCGGGGCGCGCGATCTCCTCTTGCAGGGCGGAAATTTCCGCTTCCGTTTCGGAGATCTCCTTTTCCGTCTGTTTCAAGAGCTGTTTTCGTTTCGCTTCCTCCGCGCGCTCCGCTTTGGAGCGGTGAGAAGCGTTTTTTGCGGACTCCTTTTCCCGCAGGAGCGCCGCGGCCGCGTCCGTCTGCGCCTTTGCCGCAGCAGTCCTTTTCAGTTCGTTGAATTCCTCATAGCCGCAGGGATATACGGTCAGCTTTTTATCCGCGATCTCGATGATCTTATCCGCGATATTCTGTATGAAATAGCGGTCGTGCGAAACGAAGAGCAGGGTGCCCTCGTATGCGCGCAGCGCCTCTTCCAGAGCCTCCCGCGCCAGCAGATCGAGGTGGTTGGTCGGCTCGTCGAGGATCAGAAAATTCGCCCGCTCCGCTTCCAGAAGCACGAGGGAGAGTTTCGCCCGTTCCCCGCCCGAAAGGCTTTTCACCTTTTTTTCCATGTCTTCCGCCGTCAGGCCCGCCCGCGCGAGCGCGGCGCGCGCTTCCGTCTGCGTGAGGCCCGTATGTTTGTGCCAGAGCGCGCCCAAAACCGTTTCCTCGGGGTCGAGCGCGGCGTTTTCCTGGTCGTAATAGCCCGTTTTGACGAACCTGCCCCGGCGCACGGCGGGATCCGCATTTTTCACGAGCGCGCGTATCAGCGTGGATTTACCCGTGCCGTTCTCTCCGACGAGGGCGATCTTTTCCCCGCGCCGCACCGCAAAAGAAGCGTTTTCCAGCAGCGTTTTTCCGCCCGCGGAGAGAGAAAGCCCGCTTACGCCGAGCGCCGCTTCCTCGCTCTTTTCGGCAAAAGTAAAGCGGAAAACGGGGGGCTTGGGCGGCGGCAGGGGCTTTTCGAGCAGTTCCATGCTTTCCAGCTTTTTTACGCGGGACTGCGCGCTCTTTGCCGTCGTGGCGCGCACGATGTTGCGCGCCACGTAATCTTTGAGCGCGGCGATCTCTTCCTGCTGTTTTTCGTATTCCCGTTCTTCGAAGAGCACCTTTTCCGCTTTGAGTATTTTATATTTTGAATAATTGCCGCGGAAAGAGGTAACTTTTTTGTTTTCCAACTCAAATATTTTCTGCGCAACGCGGTCGAGAAAGTACCTGTCGTGCGATACGGTGAAGATCGCGCCCCTGTACGAGGCGAGGTAGCTTTCCAGCCAGAAGAGGGTGGGAACGTCGAGGTGGTTGGTCGGCTCGTCCAAAAATAAGATCTCGGGCTCTTCCAAAAGCAGGCGGCACAGTTTCAGCCGCGTTTTTTCTCCGCCGCTCATGGTGGAAATGACCTGATCGTACGCCTTTTCAAATCCCATGCCGTTGAGC
This sequence comes from Candidatus Borkfalkia avistercoris, assembly GCA_019115995.1. Taxonomy (GTDB): domain Bacteria; phylum Bacillota; class Clostridia; order Christensenellales; family Borkfalkiaceae; genus Borkfalkia; species Borkfalkia avistercoris. The sequence goes on along the minus strand of DXCL01000009.1, from coordinate 120,319 downwards.
ACGGTCTTTATCTTCACGTCTGTGCCGTATCCGTCCGCCGCGGCGATGCGCTTGTCCAGCTGCTCGTACTTTGCAGAGAGGTCGCGGAAGGCGGCGCTGCCGTATTCCGCGCGGGCGAGCGCCTTTTCCGTTTCGCGCAGCTTTTCGATCGCGCCGAACACGCCGGCGAATACGCCCCGCATCTCCTCGTATACGGTGTTTTCGCTCTCGTAGCCGCCCGTCTGGGCGAGATAGCCGCATTTCAGGCCGCTTTTGCGGTATATTTTTCCGCCGTCTGCCGAAAGTTCGCCCGCCATGAGCCTGATGAGCGTGGTCTTTCCCTCTCCGTTAGGGCCGATAAAGCCGATGCGTTCGCCCTCGTTTATGGTGAAGGTCACGTTTTCCAGTATCGTCTTTTCGTCGTAGCCGAACGATATGTTTTCCAGATCCAAAAGCATAATTTTACCTGTTTTGCCGAATACTTCCCGTATGAAGAAAAAAGTGGATCCCGCCGAGGTGGAGCGCGCGGAAGAGGACTTCGCCGCCGCGTCTCCCGCAGAAGCGGGCGCTCTCGCAAAAAAACTCAATAAACTCAAACGCAGGCTCGCGCGGGGAGAATAGCCGTCCGCCCGCTCAGAACAGCGCGTCCGTCTTGTCCGAAAAATCGGGGATAAACGCCTCGTCCGCCGCACCGAGCGCCTGCAAAAAGATATTTTCGCAGCCGGAGGCCAGCAAAAAATCTTCTACCTTTTTATATTCGCGCGGCGTGATGCGCCGTTGCAGTTCCGGGAACCGATCGATATTCCCGCAGGGGGTGTATTGCCCCATGAGGGAAAAATACGCGTCCGAGCCGAGGGATAAAAACCATTTTACGAGCTCTATGCTGTCGTTTGCGCACAAGGGGAGCACGAGATGCCGCACGATGCACCCCGCGTACATTTTTCCGCCGCGCACGTCGCATTTTCTCTGCGCCATAAAAGCGACGGCTTCGCTCGCGACCCGAAAGTAATCCGCCCGCCCCGTATATCGCGCCGAGATCTTCGGGGAAAAATATTTTAAGTCAGGCAGGTACACGTCGATATAGGGATCGATCGCGCGGAGCGCTTCCGCTTTTTCGTACGAGTGCGTGTTCCATACGACGGGTATTTTCGGGCGGTAGAGCTTGAAGGCTCGTATCAGCGCGGGCACGTAGTGCGCGGCGGTCACAAGGTTTATGTTTTCCGCGCCGCGCTCTTCCAGCTCGGCAAAGATCGCCGCGAGCTGTTTTTCGGTGATCTCTTTTCCCGTATTTTCGTGCGAGATCCCGTAATTCTGGCAAAACGCGCAGCGGAGCGCGCACCCGGAAAAGAAAACGGTGCCCGAGCCGTTTTTGCAGGAGATGCACGGCTCCTCATAGGGGTGCAGCCCGTACTTTGCGATCCCGATCTTTTCGCCCGCGCCGCAAACGCCGCGGGTGCTTGTCCTGTCTGCTCCGCATTCTGCGGGGCAGAGCTTGCAGTTCGTGCTCATAACGGGATTTTAACATATTTTTTCCGCAGTTGTAAAGCGATAACGCATTGACTTTTTTAGGGAAAGAATATATAATAAGAAAGTCCTCATGAAAAGGGTTTATTTCCCGCACAAAGGGGGTTCACGCGTTTCTCGTGCAAAAGCACTGCGGATAGTCGCAAGTGATTATTTAAATAATTAAAGGCGCGTTTGAAAATCACGCTTTTCAAAAAGCGCACTCAATTTGCCAATACTTTGGCTTACGGAAAGGGTGAATTTGCGCCCTTGTAAAATATGTGTGCCCTTAAACAGGGCGCAAAGAGGGGAAAGCCGTTCGGATTTCCCCTCAAATCACGGAAAATCGCAGGCGTCAGCTTGCCGAGATTTTCGTGAACAAAGGAGGTTTTTATGAAAAAATTTTTTACGAGCGAAAGCGTAACGGAAGGGCACCCCGATAAGGTGTGCGACCAGATTTCCGACGCCGTTCTGGACGCCGTTATCGAGCAGGATAAAGACGCGCGCGTCGCCATAGAATGCTGCGCCACGACGGGTATGGTGCTCGTCATGGGCGAACTGTCGACGACCTGCTACGTCGATATTTCCAAGATCGTGAAAAATACGGTCAGGGAGATCGGCTATACCGAAGGGCAGGGCTTTTCCTATAATTCTCTCGCCGTCATCACCGCCATTCACGGGCAGAGCCCCGATATCGCGATGGGCGTAGACGCTTCCGTGGAAGAGAAAAACGGCGGCGGCGCGCTCGACAGGATCGGCGCGGGCGATCAGGGCATGATGTTCGGCTATGCGGTAAACGAAACGGAGGAACTGATGCCGCTCACCGTCGTCCTCTCGCAGAAGCTGGCAAAGCGGCTCGCCGCGGTGCGCAAGAGCGGGCTTTTGCCCTATCTCCGTCCTGACGGCAAAACGCAGGTCACCGTCGAATACGACGGGCGGACGCCCGTGCGCGTGGATACCGTGGTCGTTTCCGCCCAGCACGACGAAAAAGTTACGCAGGAACGTCTGCGCGAGGATATCAAAAAGCACGTCATCGCCGAGGTCGTGCCCGCAGGCCTTCTCGACGAAAACACAAAATATTTTATCAATCCCACGGGCAGGTTCGAAGTGGGCGGCCCTGAGGGAGACAGCGGGCTCACGGGCAGAAAGATCATCGTGGATACCTACGGCGGCAGATGCGCGCACGGCGGCGGCGCTTTTTCGGGGAAGGACCCCACCAAGGTGGACAGGAGCGCGGCTTATATGGCGCGCTACATCTGCAAAAACATCGTGGCGGCGGGGCTTGCCGACGAGTGCGAGCTCGAACTCGCCTACGCCATCGGCGTGGCGAATCCCGTTTCCGTCTTTGTAAATACGTTCGGCACGGGAAAGATCTCCGAAGAACGGCTCGTATCCGTCATCAAGGAAAATTTCGATCTGCGCCCCGCGGCGATCATCGAAAAGCTCGGCCTGCGCAAGCCTATTTATAAAAAGACGGCTGCGTACGGGCACTTCGGCAGGGAAGGATTTTCCTGGGAAAAGACGGATATGGCGGAAACGCTGAAAAAATATTTATGATATGAACGAGAGGGCGGCAACGCCCTCTTGCCGTATCGGAGGAAGAAAATGCAGCACGTAACGGTCGTCGGGTACGACGCGCGCTGGCCGGAGATGTTTGCGGCGGAAGCGGCAGAGATCGCAAAAATACTGGGTAACAACTGCGTCGCCGTGCATCATATCGGCAGCACTGCGGTCGAGGGGCTCGCGGCAAAGCCGATCATAGACATCATGCCCGTCGTAAAAGATCTCCAAAAAGCGGACGGCTGCCGCGCGGCTTTCGAGGCGTTCGGCTACGAGTGGCTGGGCGAATTCGGCATCGCGGGCAGGCGGTACCTGCGCAAGGGCGGCGACGAGCGGACCCACCAGATCCATATTTTTGCGGAGAATGACGGGGCGAATATCGTCCGCCACCTCGCCGTAAGAGACTATCTGCGCGCCCGTCCCGACGAGGCGCTGGCGTACGGCGCGCTCAAAAAACGGCTCGCCGAACGGTTCCCTTACGACATAGAAGGGTATTGCGACGGCAAGGAGGCGTTCGTCCGCGCGCTGGAAGAGCGGGCGCTCGCCGCCGCGGGGAAGACGCATGGCGAATAAATTTACCGCGGCGTTGAAGAGCTTTCTCTGCGCCGCGCTCTATGGGGATAAACTGACCTGCGCCGCATGCGGCGCGGACGTGTTCGCGGACAAATATTTCTGCGAGCGGTGCGAAAGAGAGCTGCCCCTGAACGACGGATTTATATGTTCCAAATGCGGCAGGCGCATCGGGGCGGACTATCCGGTATGCCTCGAATGCAAGGCGGATATGCCCTCGTACACCGTGGCGCGTTCCGCGTTTTCGTACGAGGGAGAGATCGTGCGGCTCATGAAAAATTTTAAAACGGGCAAAAAATATCTTGCGGACGTATTCGCGGAATATATGGCGAAAACCGCCGCGGCGCATTTTTCCGATGCGGATTTTGCCGTCTTCGTGCCGATGACGGCGCGCGCCGAGCGCAGAAGGGGATACAATCAGAGCGCGCTGCTCGCGCAGAGGGTGAGCGCGCTTACGGGCATTCCTTTGGAAGAGGTCGCCGTCAAAACGCGCGAAACGGGCGAACAGAAGGAACTTTCCCGCAGGGAACGCGCGGAAAACCTGAAAGGCAGCTTCCGCGTGCGCGAGCGGAAAAAGTGCAGGGGCAGGAAGATCCTCATCATAGACGACGTGATGACGACGGGCGCCACCGCGAACGCGCTCGCAGAGGCGCTTTTCGGCGCGGGCGCCGCGCAGGTTTGCCTTCTTACGGCGGCGAGCGTGCCCGCAAAAGGTGAAAATAAGGTTAAATAATCGTTTATTTGTCAAATTGCCTTAAAAATTCTTTTACATTTCGGTGAAAATATTGTAAAATAAATCCGATATGCAATTTTAAGCGCAAGCGCCCGCGCGGGCGCGCACTTTTACGAGGTGTAAGCTATGGGACTCATCAATTACATGCTCAACAGCGACGGCAGGAGGAGCCTGAAAAAGCTCGATAAGATGGCTTATCAGGTCGAGGCTCTCGAACCGAAGTACGCCGCCATGAGCGACGCGGATCTCCGCAAACAGACGGATATTTTGAAGGAGCGCCTTTCCAAGGGGGAAACGCTCGACGATATTCTTTACGACGCGTTCGCGCTCGTCAGGGAGGCTTCCTGGCGGGTCATGAAGCTCAAACATTACCATGTGCAGATCATCGGCGGCATCGCTCTGCATCAGGGGCGCATCGCCGAAATGAAGACGGGCGAAGGCAAAACGCTCGTGGCCACTCTTCCCGCCTATCTCAACGCGCTTGCGGGCAAGGGCGTGCACATCGTTACCGTCAACGACTACCTTGCAAAGCGCGACGCGGAATGGATGGGCAAGGTGCATAAATTCCTCGGGCTCACCGTGGGCGTGGTCGTGCCGGGCATGGACGACGCGGACAAACAGAAGGCATACGCCTGCGACATCACTTATGCGACGAACAACGAGCTCGGCTTCGATTATCTGCGAGACAATTTGAAGACCGATCTCAAAAAGATGGTGCAGCGCGACCTCGACTTTGCCATCGTCGACGAGGTGGACTCCATTCTCATCGACGAGGCGAGAACGCCGCTCATCATTTCGGGCAAGGGAGACAAGTCGAGCGAGCTGTACGAGCGCGTCGACCGCTTTGTGCGCACGCTGAACGGCGGCTTTGAAGACGACGGCGTGAAGGCGGAAGCGGACGAGGGCAAAAAGAAGAAAAAGAAAAGAGCGGAAGAAGAGGAGGAACCCGCGGAGGATCCCAAATATACCGAGTACGACGGCATCGCGATGGGCGATAAGTACGGCGATTGGGATTACGTGATAGACCGCAAGGCGCGCAGCGTGCAGATCACCGAGCGCGGCGCGGCGAAGGCGGAGCGCTTCTTCAACATCGATAACCTCGGCGACATCGACAACGCCTCTCTGAACCATCATATTCAGCAGGCGCTCAAAGCGCACAAGCTCTTCCACAGAGACGAAGATTATATCGTAAACGACGGGGAAGTCATCATCGTAGACGAATTTACCGGGCGCCTCATGATCGGCCGCCGCTATTCCGACGGGCTGCATCAGGCGATCGAGGCGAAAGAGGGCGTGAAGGTGCGCAACGAAAACAAGACGTATGCGACCATCACCTTCCAAAACTTTTTCCGTCTGTACAAAAAGCTTTCCGGCATGACGGGTACCGCCAAGACGGAGGAGGGAGAATTCCGCACCATCTATTCCCTCGACGTTTTGGAGATCCCCACCAACAGGCCCGTGATTCGCAAAGACATGCCCGACATCGTGTATCCCACGGCGGACGGCAAAAAGCGCGCTCTCCTCAAAGAGATCGAGGAGCGCCATGCAACGGGGCAGCCGATTTTGATCGGTACGGTCACCGTGGAAAAGTCGGAAGAGATCGCCCGCGTTTTGAGAAAGAACGGCATCAAGCACAACATTCTCAACGCAAAGAACCACGAACGCGAAGCGGAGATCGTAGCGCAGGCGGGCCGCCTCGGGGCGGTAACCATCGCCACCAACATGGCGGGCCGCGGCACCGATATTTTGCTCGGCGGCAACCCCGAATATCTTGCCAAAAAGCGCATGCGCGAGGAGGGCGTGGAGCACGAGATGATCGAGCTCGCCACCTCTTATGCGGAGCTGGAAGGGGAAGCGGAGCAGATGCGCAGGCATTACCGCGAGCTGTACGATTCTTATAAAGCGGAGACCGACGCGGAAAAAGAAAAGGTCGTCGCGGCGGGCGGCCTGTGCATTCTCGGTACCGAGCGGCACGAATCCCGCCGTATCGACAACCAGCTGCGCGGCCGCAGCGGGCGCCAGGGCGACCCCGGCGTGTCCATCTTTTTTATCTCTCTCGAAGACGATCTCATCAAACGCTTCGGCGGCGAGAGAATGAAAAAGATCTACGGCATATTCAGCAAAGACGAGGATACCTGCCTGCAATCCAAAATGCTTTCGCACGGCATCGAAAACGCGCAGAAGGCGATCGAGGGCCGCAACTTCGGCATCCGTAAAAATATCCTGCAATACGATGACGTCATGAACAAACAGCGCGAGGTCATTTACGCCGAACGCATGAAGGTTCTGAAAGGCGAAAACGTGCACGAGCAGGTCGTGAAGTTTATCCCCGATTTTGTCCGCAAGGTCGTCGGCGAAGCGGTGAACATCGACGAAATGCCCGAAAAGTGGGACGAAGCTTCGCTCAACAAGGCGCTCGAACAGCGGCTGTTGCCCGAGGGCGCGCACTTTATCACGCAGGAAAAACTGAACAAATGGGATACCGATTACGCGCTCGATAAGATCACCAAAGCCACGGAAAAGGCGTACGAGGAGAAGATCGTCGAGGTGAAAGAACAGTTCGGCATCGACTATGCCGATGTGGAACGCCGTTTCCTGCTCATGAACGTAGACCGCAACTGGATCGACCAGATCGACGCGATGGACCAGCTCCGCAAGGGCATAGGCCTGCGCGCGTACGGGAACGTAGACCCGGTCATTTCGTACAAGCAGGAAGGCTTCGAAATGTTCGACGAAATGATCGAACGTATCCAGAACAACACAATCGCGATGCTCTTGAAGGTGCGCATCGAGGTCAACCGCCCCGCGTCCGTACAGCCCGCGGCGCCCGTAAAGACGGAGCTTGTCAGCGAGAGCCATACGGAGCTCACCACCAACCGTTCCGCCGAAGGGGGCGCAAAGCCCACCGTGAAGTCGGGCAAAGAGCCCGGCAGAAACGATCCCTGCCCCTGCGGTAGCGGTAAAAAGTACAAAAACTGCTGCGGAAAAAACGTGTAAGCCAATAAAAAAGCAAGCGCCGGAAACGGCGCTTGCTTTTTTATTTCGGGTCTTATCACAGCGCAATGGAAACTTCGTGCCCCGTCTGCGCGGAACGGTAGATGGCGTCGAGGATCTTCATCATCTCCACGCCGTCGTCGGCGTTTGCGCGCAGCGGCGTGCCGGAAATGATCGCGTCGATAAATTCGTCGATCTCTTTCCGGTACGCCTCTCCGCCGAACATGGCGGGGGAGGGGAACGTTACGTCGGAGAGTTTGCCCGCCGTTACCGTGTGCAGGCTCACGCCCGGATCGATCCGAACGCCGCCCTTTGTGCCGAAAAGTTCTATCCTGCCGCTTTCCGCGGCGGTATTGAGGGCGTAACTGGTCTCCACGTTCAGCACCATGCCGTCGGAAAAGCGTATCATCGCCGCTGCCAGGTCTTCCACGTCGCATTTGTTCTCGTCTGCGCGGGTCGCGGTATACGCCTTGACCTCGTTGAGCTTTCTTTCTCCCAGCTTATAAAACGCGGCTCCGTAAACGGATACGGGCAAAGGATTGCCCGCAAGGTAACGCACCAGGTCGATCACGTGCACGCCGAGGTCGATGAGCGGCCCGCCGCCCGAACGCGCCCTGTCGGTAAACCAGCCGCCGGGGCTGCCGTTGCGCCGTATGTACGCCGCCTTCGCGTAATAGATCTCGCCGAGCATGCCTTCTTTTACCAGCTCGCGCACGAGATCGGCGTCTTTGCCGAATCTGCGTACAAAGCCCAGCGCGAGCAGCTTTCCCGCCTTTTTTGCCGCTTGGCGCATTTGTTCCGCTTCCGCGGCAGACATCGCCATGGGTTTTTCGCAGAACACGTGCTTGCCCGCCTGCAACGCGGCGACCGCGCAGGGCGCGTGCGCCGAATTCCATGTGCATACGCTCACCGCGTCCAGTTCCGGCAACGCTTTGAGCATTTCGCCGCAATCCGTGAACAGTCGGTCTACGCCGTATTTTTTGCCCTTCGCCGCGAGCGTTTCCTCGTCGATGTCGCACAGCGCGTACAGCTCGCAGTGCGGGTTGTTCATGTATGCGGAGATGTGTTCGTGCGAGATGTTGCCCGTGCCGATAACGCCGATTCTGAGCTTTTTCATTTGTTCGTCCTCCCGATCGCTTTTTTAAGAAATTCTGCGGCCGCGGCGATGTCTTTTACGGGTTCGTCGCCGCATTCGCGTTCAATGGTCAGATAGCCGTCGTAGCCGATCTCTTCGAGGGCGGAAAGGTACCGCTCCCAGGGCACGCCTCCCTCTCCGAGGGGCGTTTCGCATATCGCGTCCCAGCTTTCCGGTTCGAGTCCGAACCACTTGGGCGCGTACAGGCGGCGCGTGTCCGTTTTTCTGCGTTGCAGGCCGTCTTTGGCATGCGTGTGCACGATGTAATCTTTCAGCGTATACACGGCGCCTGCGGGGTCGTCTCCCGCGCACATGACCAAATTTGCGGGGTCGAGGTTGACGGCGACGCCGCGGCTTTCCAGCCCGTCGAGAAAGCTTTTCAGCTTTTCGGCAGATTCCGGGCCCGTCTCCACGGCGAAATGCCCGCCCGAACGGTCGGCAAATTCTGCAAGCTCGCGGCAGACCCTGTGCATGCTCTCGTACTGGCGGCAGTTCTCCGTTTCGGGAACGACGCCGATGTGCGTGGTCACGATGTTCGTGCCCAGTTCCCGTGCCAGATCCATCACGCGCTTTTCCAGATCGATCTCGCCGCGGTCTTCCGTATAATACATCGCGCAGCCCAAATCTCCGCAGAGCGCGCTCACTTGCAAGCCCTCTCCCGCAAGTATTTTCTTTACTTCGGAGATCTGCGCGGCGCTCATGCCCGCATGCACCGTTTCCGTGTTCGCATACATCTGCAAGCCGTCGATGCCTGCCGTGCGCGCGAGTTTTGCCGCTTCCGCAAAGGGTTTTCTGAAACTTTCGAGTATCGCTCCTATCTTCATGTTTATTCCTCCCGATACGGATATTATACAGAATAAGCCGGCGGAAAGCAATCCCGCCGGCTATGCCGTTATTGTCAGAATTTACGGTTTTTCATCTTCGCGCGTCCTTTCTTCGGCGCGCTTTTTCGCGCGGTAGTAGGTGTTCGGGCTGTCAAAGCCGCACAGTCTTGCCGCCGCGCCGACGCCCGTTCCCGGTTCCCGGTGCAGCAGTTCCTGCGTCTTTTGCAGGCGCACTCCGCCGAGGTAATCGCGGAAATTCTCCCGCACGCATCGGTTGAATTGGGCGGAAAAATAATTCGGGGAATACCCGAGCTGCCGCGCCACGCCCTCCGCCGTCAGCGGCTCCGCAAAATGATCGTTTATGTAGGAGAGCGCGTCGGCGATAAAGCGGCGTTCGCGGCTGTCCGCCCGTTCTTTCGGCGGATAGCGCGCGGCGAGATAGCCGAGCACGAAATCTGCAAATCCCGCCCGCATGAGAGGGGAATAATCCTGCCAGCGGCCGTACGCGCGGCGCAAAAACTCGAACAGCTCCGCGTTTTTGTCGTTTCCCGCCTTCATGAACATGGGCAGGGTCCCCTTATACAGTTCGCGAAAATCCCGCAGATACCGCGCCGCCAGCACGAGCACGAACGAACGGCTGCCGTTTTTCGTACGGTACAGGTGCGGGGTGTAGGCGTCCGCAAAGAACACGTCTCCCTGTCCGAGCGTTTCCTCCTTTCCGCCGCCGATCGCGGTAAATTCGCCCTCCTCGACGAATATGAGCTCCACGCTGTCGTGAAAGTGCGCGGGCGTGCGGTTGTTCACGCTGTATTTGAAATAGATGTAGCCGGGGCAGTCCGCCTCCGATTCGTAATATTCCTTCTGTATCATTTGTCAGTTTCTATTATAACGCGGAAAACCGCGTTTGTCTATACTCCGCGAAGATTTTTTTGTTTTTTTCTCGGTGCCCGCGCGCGTTTGACAGTCTTGCGCGCGTATGGTATAATAAAAAAACGAAATCATCATATCGGGAACGGAATATGTTTAAAGCAGACGATTACAGGTTAAAGGCAAAGGCCCTTGCAGACAGCCTTGCGGAAACGGCGGAAGCGCTGGATATCAGCGAACAGGGAGGCAAACTCGCCGAGCTGAAAGCCGAGCAGGAAAAGCCGGAGGTCTGGCAGGATCTCGAAAGGTCGCAGAAGCTCGCGCGCGAGGTATCTGCCATCGAGGGCAAGCTCCATGCCTACGAAAAGAGCAAAAAGGCGATAGACGAGGTTACCGCCCTCATCGACCTCATCGAGGAGATGGGGGGAGACGAGGCGGAACTCTCCTCCGAAATACAGGAGCTCGACGGGCTGATCTCCGCGGCGGAAGGGGATATCGAAGACATGCGTATCCGCGCGCTTCTCCGCGGCAAATACGACGGCAACAACGCCCTTCTGACCCTGCATTCGGGCGCGGGCGGCACGGAGAGCTGCGACTGGGTGTCTATGCTGTACCGCATGTATACGCGCTATGCGGAAAAGAGCGGGTTCAAGGTGACCGAGCTCGACCGTCTCGACGGAGACGAGGCGGGCATCAAGAGCGTCGACTTCAAGATAGAGGGCGAAAACGCGTACGGCTATCTCAAAGCGGAAAAGGGCGTGCACAGGCTCGTGCGCATTTCCCCCTTCGACGCGAACAAGCGCCGCCATACGTCGTTCGCGTCTTTGGAGGTCATGCCCGAGATCGAGGACGAGGGAGACGTGGAGATCCGCAGCGAGGATCTGAAGGTTACGACTTTCCGTTCTTCCGGCGCGGGCGGCCAGCATATCAACAAAACGGAATCGGCGATCCGCATTCAGCATATCCCCACGGGCATCGTCGTATCCTGCCAGAACGAGCGCTCGCAGATCCAGAACAGGGAAATGGCGATGAAGATGCTGCGCAGCAAGCTCATAGAACTCAAAGAGAGCGAACGGCTGGAAAAGGAGCAGAATATCAAGGGCGAGATCAAAAAGATCGAATGGGGCAGCCAGATCCGCAGTTACGTTTTCTGCCCGTATACGCTCGTCAAAGACCACCGCACCGGCTGTGAAACGGGCAACATTCAGGCGGTGATGGACGGCGACATTCAGCCCTTTATCATAGACTATTTGAAAAAATCCTGATTTTCACGGCGGCTGCAAAGCGGCCGCGCATGAAGGTGAAACGATGAAAAAGTATTACAGGAATTACCGCCGCCGCGGGAACACGGTCTTTTTTGCCGTGATGGGCGCGATCTTCGCGGGGCTGGGCGTGCTCGCCCTCTTCTTTATGGAGCCCGCCGCAGTATGGTCGGCGGTGTGTTTCGTTGCGGCGGCGGCCCTGCTCACGGTGCCCATGTTCGTCGTGCATGCGACGTACGCCGTGGAAGGCGGCAGACTGCATGTGCGGGTGCTGTTTCCGAAAAAGATCCCCGTTGCCGGGATCGGCGCAATCGTGATCTCCGCATACGATTCTTACCGCCGCTGGAAGGGCTTTCAGCCGGAAACGTTCAAGGCCGGCTCCGGCGCGGAATACAACGTGCCCTCCGTCTCCTTTTTGCGGGAGTGCGACGAAAACGAGCTTGACCTCTGCGATACGCGCACGTATACGCGCATCACATATAAAAGACAGCTTCTTTTCGACGCCGCGCTCGATTTCGATTTCCTGCGCGCCTTTGCAGACGCGGGCTACGCGGGCAAAGTGTATGTGTCGGAGAGCATTTACGGGCAGTACGCGCCCGCCTTCGACGAAATTTTCGGAAAAAACGATCCGCGCGTGATCGTGTACGGGCGTATCCCGAAGGAACTGGAAAAATTCCGTAAAAATGCGTAACGCCGCATATGCGGCGTCATCAATACGGGGCGCTCGCTTGCGGATCTGCGCATACGGCGCCTTCTTTTGCGCCGCGGCGCATATGCGGCGGCGCGCAACCGATTCAGGAGCGATTATGAACTATGCGCAGAGGGCGCTCGCAGCGCCCAAAAAGGAAGAGCCCGTTATTTTGGGCATCGAAAGCTCGTGCGACGAGACCGCCGCCGCCGTAATACGGGGTCGGGAACTTTTGTCGAGCGTCATACTCTCTTCCGCCGCGGAGCAAGCCAAATACGGCGGCGTCGTGCCCGAGATCGCTTCCCGCGCGCATACCGACGCGATCGGCGAAGCGGTGGAGCAGGCGGTGAAAGGGGCGGGCATAACGGAAAGAGAGCTCGATGCGGTCGCCGTGACGTACGGCGCGGGGCTGTTGGGCGCGCTTCTGGTCGGGCTTTCGTTCGCAAAGGCATATGCCTTTGCGCTCGGCGTGCCGCTCATAGGCGTAGATCATATCCGCGGGCATATGGCGGCGGCATATCTTGCAGACAAGGCGCTCGAACCGCCCTTCATCACGCTTTTGGCGAGCGGGGGGCATACGGCGATCATTTATACGAAAAGCTATACCGATTTTGAAATTTTGGGCTCTACGAGAGACGACGCCGCCGGCGAAGCGTTCGACAAGGCTGCGCGCGTTCTCGGGCTGCCGTATCCGGGCGGGCCGAGCATAGAAAAGCTCGCAAAGCAGGGGCGCGCCTCCATACCCTTCCCGAAAATGTTTTCGGGCGGCGGGTACGACTTTTCTTACAGCGGGTTGAAGACCGCCGTCATCAACTATTGCCACAATATGGAACAGAAGGGGGAAAACTATTCCAAAGCGGACGTTGCGGCTTCCTTTCAGAGCGCGGCGTGCGGCGCGCTCGCGGAAAGGGCGGTCGCGGCGGCAAAGAAAAAGGGCGCCGCCGCCGTGGTCGCGGGCGGAGGCGTCGCGGCGAACGGGTATCTGCGCGAGCTGCTGGCGAACGAGTGCGCCAAAGCGGGCTTGAAGCTCGTGCTCCCCGAAAAAAAGTTCTGCACCGACAACGCCGCGATGATCGCCGCGGAAGGGCTCATACAGTACCGCGCGGGCAATTTTGCCGAACTTTCTCTGAATGCGTGCGCGCATATCCCGCTCGGCAAAAAGGGAAAACAGTGAGCGGATATATCGTTGCGCGGGAATGCTTTTCCGGATAATATATACAGAAAAGCGCTTTGCGGAAAATCAAGGGCGCGGCTTTTTGCGGCGCGCGAATAAAAAATCGAAAAAACGGCAATAACCGCCCCCGAAATCATTTCGGGGGCTTTCATTATGCTCAAAAAATGCCTGAAAACGGCGCTCCTGTTCTTTTTGTGCCTGGCGCTTCTCATTCTGCCGCAGTTGCTCGGGGAAGGGCTGCTTTTCGACGCGGGCGAAACGTACATATTTTATTCGGGGAGCGCGAGCTCGGGCGCGCAGATCACCGTCGCGGAGGGGAGCGCCGCGGCGCAAACAAAATTGTTCGTGCGTTCCCGCACGGGGGAAAGCACTTCGTATCCGCAGGCGGAAAGGGCGTTCGCGCAGGCGGAAAAATACGGCGCGGAACTGCTCTTTACGGAAAGCGCGGGCGGCGTTACGAATTACTATTATTATTCCGCGCGGCTCGGGGGAGCGGTCATGCTGGGCGGCTATGCCGTCAACCTGCACGTCGCGGTGCGCGGGCAGGGCGCCGCGGTCGGCAGTCCGCTCATTTTCGGAGGATATTAAAAATTTTTTTGCGGAGATGTATAAAACGCGGCGATCTGTCAACAATCTAAGCACAATCATCTCGGAGGATAGATCATGAAAAACAAAGATACCCAGCAGGGCACTCCCGAAAAAGCAAAAAACAAGAGACTGTACTATATCATCATTGCGGCGTGCGCGCTCGTGCTTGCTGCCGCCATCACCTTTACCGTGGTCATGGTCACGCGCGACGCTCCCGTCAGCATCGAAGAGCCTGATCCCGACGACGGCAAGGAAGATCCCGAAGAACCGGAAAACCCCGACGACGGCGACGAAGACGACAAACCGACCGACTCGGAGATCGTTTTCAGCCTTCCGGTAGAGGGGGCAACCGTTTCCGCCTCTTTCACCTTTTGGTACAATTCCACGCTGAACCGCTACAATCTGCATGAAGGCATCGACTTTGCCGCCGACGCGGGCACGAACGTTGCCGCGGCGAGCGCGGGCACGGTCGCGGCGATCAGCGATACCCTTTTGGAGGGCGGCTGCGTGATCATCGATCACGGCGACGGCGTGCAGACGGTCTACGCGTCCATCGACGCCGCTTCTACGCTGAAAGTGGGCGATACCGTAACGCAGGGTCAGGTGATAGGCACCGTGTCCGCCGCTGCCGACGTGATGGGCAAGGAGTACAACGAGGGCTCGCACCTGCACTTTGAAGTGCGCGAAGACGGAAAGTCGGTCGATCCCGCAACGTACCTCGATCTCGACGAAAAATAATACGATCACAACATCATCATTTCTCCCTTCCTTTTTCCCGCGCGGGCAGTGTGCCCGCGCGGGATTTTTTCATAAAGAGCGGCGATGCGGCATACCATAAGTGCGGGAGGCTTTTATGAAAAGAATGCTTTGCGCCCTTCTTGCGGCGGCGATTTTGTCCTCGTTTTTTATTTTTGCGGGCTGTTCCGGGGATACGGGCGCGCGCGACGTTTATAACATGCGCCTGTCGTACGAGGGCGGCGTCCTTTCGGGCGAGATGGATTTTACATATCACAACGATACGGGGGAAACGCTCGGATATCTCGAATTCAACCTTTTCGGTAACGCGTACCGCGAAGACGCCGTTTACAAGCCCGTTTCGGCGGCGTTTTCCGCGAGCGCGTACTATGCGGGGGAGAGCTTCGGCGGCATGGAGATCTCGTCCGTTTCGCCCTGCTCCGCATGGAGCGTGGGCGGGGAAGACGAAAATATTTTGTCGGTAGAGCTTGCCGAACCGCTCGAAGACGGCGGACAGGCGAGCGTCTGCATCGCTTGGACGCTTACGCTTGCGCAGGTGGAGCACCGCACGGGCATAGCGGAGCATTCGGTGAACCTCGGCAACTTTTACCCGATCGCGTGCGTGTATGAAGACGGGGCGTTCAGAGAATGCGAGTACTATTCCGACGGCGACCCCTTTTACAGCGAATGCGCCGATTATTGCGTAACGCTCGAAACGGACGCGGATTACACCGTCGCTTCGAGCGGGCAGATCCTTTCGGCGGAAGTAAAGGGGAGCAAAAAGACATATCAGATGCAGCTTTCCGACGCCCGCGATTTTGCCATCGTGCTGAGCGGAGAATATTCCGTCGCGCAGGGCGAGGCGTGCGGCGTGCAGGTCATGTATTACTATTACGACGACGCCGAACCGCAGAAAAAGCTCGATCTTCTCGAAGAGAGCCTGACCTATTTTTCCCAAACGTTCGGAGACTATATGTATCCTGTGTTCAGCGCCGTGCAGACGGGTTTTGCCGTCGGCGGCATGGAATATCCCGCGCTCGTCATGATCGGCGATCATCTGAGCGGAACGGACGCCTTCTACACCGCGGTGCACGAAACGGCGCATCAGTGGTGGTACGCCGCCGTCGGCAGCGACCAGCTCGAAAAGGCATGGCTCGACGAGGGGCTCGCCGAATTTTCGAGCGCCCTCTTTTTCGGCGCGCACGGGGATTACGGCATGACCTATCAGGGGCTCAAAGAGGGGGCGGAACGCGCGTACAGGGCGTTTTATACCGTCCATTCGCAGTTATTCGGGGAAGCGGATACGGCGATGAACAAAAAGCTCGGCGAATATCTGAGCGAATACCAGTATGTGGTGCTCGCGTACGACAAGGGCATGCTGCTGTTCGATACCCTCCGCGATACCTTCGGGGAAAATAAGGTGCTCGCAGGGCTCAAACGGTATTACAGGGAATACTCGGGCAAAATCGCGGGGCAGGCGGAGCTTTCCGCCTGCCTGAAAAAGGCGGGCGCGGACGGCGGCGGCATCATCGATTCGTTTGCGGACGGCACTGCCGTCATCTGACAAAAAAGCGCGCCTTTTTTCAAGGCGCGCTTCCCGCTTGCGGCCGCTAACGGCAGCCGCCGCACGTTTTGCAGTTTCCGGAGCATTTTTTGCTCTTCTTTCCGGTAGAGGAATAGATCTCTCCGCTCCAATCCCGTTCGCAGGGTTCCTTGCAGTCGGGGCAGAGCACGGCGTCGTCGAATTTGGCAACCAGTTCTTCAAAGCGTTTTCCGCATTTTCGGCATTTGTATTGCAGTATAGGCATGGTATTCCTCCCGCGGCGTTATTCTGCCGCCGTTTCCTCCCGCTCCCGCATATCCCCGGCAGGGTCTGCGCAGAAATCTTTTATGACTGCGCCGAGGAGAAGGGATCTTTTTGTCCCCTTGTGCAGCGCGTAGTGCGCGAGAAAGAGCAGGGCGCCGCCCAGGTTGCTGATGATGTCGAGCATCGTGTCGGTGATGTCTACGATCAAGGCGCCGCTCACCGTTTCCTGCGGAGAGCCCTGCGCCGTCTGCCCCAAAAAACGGCTGGAAACGTACTCCATGACCTCCCAGCATGCGGCGCACGCCATGGATACGGCAAACGTTACGATAAATACGAGCGCGGGGCGCGTCTTCCGGTAATCGGCGAGCTTGCACATAATATAAAGGCCTACGAGCGCGCCGACGTAACCGAATGCAAAATGGCAGAATTTATCGTACCAGGGGAAATGATTGTTGAAGCGCAGCACCTGCCCCAAAAGGCTCGCCACGGTCAGAAACCCGACGTAAAAGGTGATCACAAAGTCGCTTACCCGCACGCCGAAGATGAGATGCGCGAAAAAAGGCACCAGGAACATGAAGGTAACGAGCAGAGTGGTCATGAATTTGTTATAGGGGTCGTTCCCCGAGATGACGATATATAAAAAGTAAGAAAGCGTGAAGCACGCCGCGAGCCCCGAATAAATAAAAACGCCCAGCCGGAGGGGGCTGACTCTGTAAAGCGATTTGTCTTTTTGCATAGTCCGTATTCTCCTCATGCGATACCGATATTATAGCAGATAAAAATGAATATTTCAAATGTTTGCCCGAACGCGAGAAGGAATATTTTGGCGATTGCGGGCGAATATGCAAAAGGGAGGAAAAGAGATGCGCCTTTTCGAAGAGATCGTCGCCCGATTGGGGCTTGACGAAGAGATCGCCGCGGGCGAAAAATACGTCGTATTTCCGGGAAAATGCGCGTATTTCGAAAACGTAAAGGGGATCCGCGTGTTCTCCGCGGCGGGCGTGGAGATCTCTTTCAAAAGCGGCGCGCTGCGCGTCGAAGGTGAGGGGCTTTCCGTGGGGCAGTACTGCGGGGGAGATCTCGTTCTGTTCGGAAAAGTAACAAAAGTGGAGAACGTTTTATGAAGCCGCTGTTTTGGACGGAGCTGGAATTGGAAACGCTTACCCCGCCGCGCGCGCTCACGAGGCTCGCCAAAGCGGGGATCGCCGTGTTCGAGGCGCGCCGGATCGGCGCGGGAAGAGTGCGTTTTAAGGTAAAATCCAAAGATTTACAAAAAATTTTTGCAATTTTTCCCCGTTCGTGTTATACTGTTAATATAATAAGAAATTCGCCCGCCCGCCTCGCGGCGGAATTTGTAAAAAAACGCGCGGTTTTGTGCGCTATGGCGGCCGTGTTCGCGCTGTTGGTCACGGCGTCGGGCTTCTTTGTTCTGCGCATACGGTTTGTCGGCAGCGGCAGCTGGTATGCCGAAGAAGCTCTGCCTATTTTGTCCGAGGCGGGCGTGCGCGCCTTTGCCCCGTTCGGCGAGGAACGCGCGCAAAGGGCGGAGCGCGCCCTGTCCGCTCTCCCCTCCGTCAGTTTTTGTTCGGTGGAAAAGGAGGGGCTCGTCGTTACGGTCACCATAGAGGTGAATGCGGAATTGCCCGTTCAGGAGCCTCAAAAGCAATTTCTGAGCCCTGCGGACGGCAGGGTGGAGAGCATCACCGTCATGCGCGGCACGGCGCTCGTTTCCGAAGGGGATGCCGTGCAAAAGGGGCAGCCGCTCGTTTCGGGCGAAGTGATTGTGGGCGAGGGGGAGAACGCGGCGCACCGGCAAACGTATCCCGTGGCGCGGTGCTCGCTCCTGTGCGGCGGCGTTTACGAATACGAGAGCGCGGAAAAGAGCGAGGCCGCCGAGCGGCGCGCGCTCGCGGGCGCCCTGCTGCGGGCGCAGGGGGAAGTTGTGGAGAGCTCCGTTACCGTTTCGGAGAGCGGCGGCGGGTTCGTCTATCGTATCGATTATACATACAGGCTGGTCTGCTCCGTCAACGCGGGGCGCACGGCCGGATAAGGCTATAAAACACGGAGGAAATTTTTACGGAAACAGTCAAACTGACGTTCGACGCGGGCAGCCTCGAACACCTGCAAAAACTCGTAGGTTCTTACGATGAAAATATCGACGCCGTTTCCCGCGAGCTGGGCGTTTCCGTCTCTCTGGAAGGGACGGGTTTGAAGATCGCGGGAGAGGAGCAGGCGGCTGAAACGGCGCGCCGCGTATTCGAGGGGCTCCTGATCCTGATCCGCGCGGGCGAAACGGTGGACAGGTCCCGTCTCGCATACTGCATCGAGCTCGCAAAAGAGGGCAATGCCGACGCGATCGGGCAGATCGTGAGCGGCGTCATCGCCGTTACTTCCCGCGGCAAGCAGATCAAGTGTAAAACGGTCGGGCAGAAAAAGTATGTCGATGCGATCAAAAAGAACACCGTCGTGTTCGGCATCGGGCCCGCCGGCACGGGCAAGACCTATCTTGCGGTGTGTGCGGCGGTCAGCGCATTCAAGGGCAAAGAGGTGGAAAAGATCATTCTCACCCGCCCCGCGGTGGAGGCGGGCGAAAAGCTCGGCTTTCTTCCCGGCGATCTGCAAACGAAGGTAGACCCTTACCTGCGCCCGCTGTACGATGCCTTGCAGGAACTGTTCGGCATGGAAAATTACATCAAGCTGATGGAGCGCGGGCTGATCGAGATCGCGCCCCTCGCGTACATGCGCGGGAGAACGCTCTCCAACGCTTTCATTATTCTCGACGAGGCGCAGAACACGACCAAGGAACAGATGAAGATGTTTCTGACCCGCATGGGCGACGGGAGCAAAATGGTCATCACGGGAGACGTGACGCAGATAGACCTTCCCGAAGGCAAAAAGAGCGGATTGAAGCATGCGGTTTCCATTTTAAAAGGGATAGAGGGGATCGAAACGGTCGCCATGACCGCGAAAGACGTCGTGCGCCACCCCCTCGTCATGCAGATCGTGCGCGCATACGAGCGGGAAAATTCCAAAGAGGAGCAAAAAAACAATGATGTATTCCGAAACCACAGAAAGTAAATCGTTCGGCAGAGACGAGTGCGTCAAGAGCGTCTTTCTCTTTCTGTTCAACTATGCTGTTTTTCTCGGCATCATCGCGTTTTTTATATTTTTCAATACGGTACGGGCTCCCGAGGGCGGCGGGTCTTTCGCGGCATATATCCGCGAAAATCTGAGCACGCTCGGCTATCTTGCGGCGAGCGTTTTCGTCCTGTTCGTCGTCATTTATTTTTATTATATTTTCGAGGACAAGTCTTTCCTCGCCACGATGAAAAACATCGAGCTCATATTCTGCCTGTTGGGGGGTTCCCTGATTATCAGTTACTTTTTCGGCGTATTTTTCAACGTTTACGCCAGGCCGGCGGCGCTTATCGCGCTGCTCGCCCTCATGCTTTTGGGCAGAAGAGACGCGATCCTTCTCAACATCGTGTTCGCGCTCATGATGTTCTCCATCGATCACTTTTCGAACTATACGCCGGGAGAGGCGTACGAAACGGCGGCATACTGCTTCCCCGTTTACTCCTTCTCCGCGGGCATGATCGGCATTTTTGTGGGAAGTAAGGTCAAAACGCGCCTGCGCTCCTTCCTTACGGGGTTCGCCGTCTGCGTTCCCATTCTCATCATGGCGTCGTGCATCGAATACAGCAAGGGTACGGGCATGCTCGTGCCGCTGCTGTTCGCGTTGGAGGGCGGCGTGCTCTCGTCTGTGCTCTTTATGGCGCTTTTGCCCGTTTTCGAAGTGCTTTTCAACTGCGTGACCGATTATCGCCTGCGCGAGTTGACCGATCACGACGCGCCCCTCATGCGCGAGCTGCGCGAAAAGGCGATGGGCACGTTCAACCACTGCATTGTGGTGGCGCACCTTGCGGAGGCATGCGCCATAGCGCTCAACGAAGATACCGCGCTCGCGCGCGCCGCGGCGTATTATCACGACGTAGGCAAGCTCCGCCAGCCGGAATATTTTACGGAAAATCAATCGGGCTATAACCCGCACAACGAGCTTTCGCCCGAGCTTTCGGTCGATATTATCCGTTCGCACGCGAAAGACGGGTACGATCTGATCCGCTCCAAGCGCCTGCCCAAAATTCTGGCAGACGTAGCCGTTCAGCATCACGGCACGCTGCCCATCAAGTATTTTTACGCGAAGGCGCTCAAAATGTCGGACGGAGAGCTGAACATCGAAAATTTCTCCTATCCGGGGCCCAAGCCGCAGACAAAGATCGCGGCGATCATCATGATCGCCGACGCGAGCGAGGCGATCTCGCGCACTCTGCCCGAACGCACGCCCGCAAGGGTGGAGAACGCGGTGCGAGACATCATCGAGGAGCGCATGGATCTCGACCAGTTCGACGAATGCGATCTTACGATGAAAGATTTTACCGTCATCAAAGAGACGATCGTCAGCTGTCTTACGGGCGTGTATCACAACCGTATACAGTATCCCAAGATCAAACTCAAAAGAAAAACCGAAGAAAAGGAAAAAGAAGAATGACGAATTTGAAGATAGAATGCGAGGAAGATTTCGACGTATCGCCCGTGGAGGCGGCGTTTTCGGAGAGGCTCGCGGGGAATGCGCGCCTTGCGGCGGAACTCGTGTTTACGGACGAGGAGGGGATACGTTCGCTCAACGCGAAGGAGAGGGGAAAGGACGCCGTTACCGACGTGCTGAGCTTTCCCAACCTCGACGGCATTTATAAAAAGGCGCTGAACGAGGAAGACTTCCCTTACGATCTCGACGAGGAGGGCAGGCTGTTCCTCGGATCCGTCGTCATCTGCAAAAAGAGGGCTGCGGAGCAGGCGGAGGAATACGGGCATTCCCTCAGGCGCGAGCTTTACTATCTGACCGTGCACGGCATGTGCCACCTTTTGGGCTACGATCACGAACGGGAGGAAGACAAGGCGGAAATGCGCGCGGAGGAAGAGGCCGTGCTCGCGAAAATGGGGATCGGGAGAGACGCGGTATGAAGAGCGGAACGGTAGCCGTCATCGGCAGGGCGAACGCAGGCAAAAGCACCCTCGTGAACGTGATGGTGGGCGAAAAGGTCGCCATCGTTTCCCCCAAGCCGCAGACCACGCGAGACAGGATCCTGGGCGTTATGAACGGAGAGGGCGTGCAGATCGTGTTTGCGGACACGCCCGGCATCTATAAATCCAACAACGCGCTGACGGACGTGATGATGCGCACGGCGGAAACTTCCGCAAAAGACGTAGACCTTATCCTGTTCGTGCATGACGGGCACAAGGGGCTTTTCGATTCAGACATTTCCCTCATGCGGCACTATCTTTCCTTCGGCGTTCCGATGATCGTCGCCTATACGAAGACGGACATCATGCCCGAGGAGCGCATTCCGGAAGACGTGAAAGCGCTGTTCGAGGCGGGCGTCGACTGCGACGTAGTGCCCGTTTCCGCCCGCCGCGGCAAAAATATCCGCAGGCTCAAAGAGCTCATCGCGGAAAAACTGCCAGAGGGGGAGCCGCTCTTTCCGGAAGACGTCGTGTCCGATAAATCCGCGCGCTTTATGATCGGCGAGATCGTGCGAGAAAAGATACTTTTAAAATACGACAAAGAGATCCCGCACGGCGTGGCGGTGCTCGTGAACACATTTAAAAAGAGGGAAGACAAAGACATTTACGATATAGACGTAGACATCATCTGCGAAAAGCCGAACCATAAGGCGATCATCATCGGCAAGCAGGGCGGCGCGCTCAAAGAAACGCTCGCCTTCGCCCGCAAAGAGATGGAGCGTTTTTTGGAAGCAAAGGTGTTTCTGACCGCTTTCGTGAAGGTCAAAGACGACTGGCGCGACAAAGTGAACCTGATGCGGCAATTCGGGTACGGAGAAGAAGACCGCTGAATTGTGATAAATATTTATCCCGCCGCGTGCGCATACTGATCTTGCGGAAGATGCCGCGGGGAGGGAAGTATGGCACGGTTTGTAAAAGACGACGAAACGGCGGAGATCGCATGGAAGATGTTTGAAAAAACAGGCAGCCTTTCGTATTATATGCTGTATAAGCAGTTGAAAAAATAACCGTTTTCGGGCAAATCTCGCAAAAGAGATGCTGCGATTTGCCCGAGTTGAAAGAAAACCCGACGTTCGCCGTTTTGTAAAACGGCTCGTCGTCCGGTTTTCTCTCTGCGGCGATGTGCTACGGCTCTCATATTATACGATCGCCGCATTCACGTTTTCCGCGCAAGCCGCAGGTATGCGGCAAATTGAGTGCGCTTATCCAAAATAGCGATTTCGGAACGCGCCTTAAATTATTGTGGTTCACAAAATTCTCGGCGAGCTGACGCCTGCGATTTTCCGTGATTTTGAGGGGAAACCCGAACGCGCGTCGCAACAAGGCGACGATGTGCATGCGGCGCGTATTACTTGCCGCACTGCATATATGTGCTTGTTGCTCCTTATTCCCAAAAATCTCACACCGCTGCGCGCGTTGCGATTTTTGGGAGCTCTGTTTTTTGCGGCACTTTTAAGGGCACGCAAACTATACAGTGCCGCAAATTCACCCTTTCCGTGAGCCAAGGCATTGGCAAATTGAGTGAAAAAGCAAAAAGCGTCGTTTTTGCTTTTTCGCGTAATTATTTAAATAATCACTTGCGTTTCCGAAAATCGCACTTTTCGGAATAAGCCCCCGATTTGCCGCGATGCGCGGCCTTTGGCAGGAAAGGTGAATTCGGCGCATGCATAATAGTGCAAGCCCTTAAAAAGCGCCGAAGAGGAAAAATCCGAACGCAGAGCCGTTTGTTAAAACGGCGAACGTTGGGGTTTTCCTAAAACTCACGGCATTTCGCAGCGCCTTTGCGCGAGAAATGCGTGAACTTTTTTTGAGGAATTCTTTATGTTATACAAAACAGACGCGCTCGTGCTGCGGGCGGCGGATTACGGAGAAAACGACAAGATCATCACCCTATTTTCCCTGCAATACGGCAAAATATCCGCCGCGCTCAAAGGGGTGAAAAAGGCGGGCGCGAAGCTCAAATTCGCGGCGCAGCCGTTCTGTTTTGCGGAATTCGTGCTCGCAAAAAAAGGGGAGCACAATACGGTCACTTCGGCGTCGCTCACCGACGGGTTTTATCCTCTGCGCGAGGATATAGGCAAGTTTTACGCCGCGGCGTCTCTTGCGGGCATCTGCGACTCTGTGCTGTACGACGGCATCGTCAACGAAGAACTTTTCCTGCGCGCCGTCAACGCGCTGAGGGAAATGTGCGAGGGCGACGAGGCCGAGGCGCTCATTTCCTTTTTTCTGAAAGCGCTCGAACTTTCCGGCTATATGCTCTCCCTCGGCTCCTGCGCGGGCTGCGGGGCGGAGCTTTCGGGCAGGATCTTTTTCGATCTGGAAAGCGGCTGTTTTTATTGCGGAGAGTGCGCGCGCGGCGCGGGTGCGAGCCTCTCCACTCTCAGCGTTTTGCGCAAGTGCGCGGGCATGCCCTATGACGCGGCGCTGATCGGCAAAGACGGCAAAAACCGCGCGCTCAAACTTCTCCATGCTTATTTTACCGCAAAAACAGACGTGCGCGTGCGTGCGCTGGCGGAATATATCGCATTATCCGGCACCGCATAGGTGCTTTTTTTGCGCGGCGGGGCTTCACTTGCAAAATCCTTGCAAAAAATTTCAAAAATATTTTGTTTTTGCTTGTATTTTGCGTTAAAGTATATTAAAATAGAAGCGTTAGAACTATATAAATTTTCTCGGTTCCAAATTTTATCAGGAGGAAAAATTTTTATGGCAAAGAAGTATTGCTACCTTTTCTCGGAAGGCAATGCAAAGATGCGCGAGCTTCTCGGCGGCAAAGGCGCGAACCTCGCGGAAATGACGGGCATGGGCCTGCCTGTTCCGCAGGGCTTCACCATTTCTACCGAAGCTTGCACCCAGTATTATGAAGACGGCAGGCAGATCAATCCAGAAATCCAGGCGGAGATCATGGAATACATCTCCAAGATGGAGGAGATCTGCGGCAAAAAATTCGGCGACAAGGAGAATCCGCTCCTCGTTTCCGTGCGTTCCGGCGCGCGCGCTTCCATGCCCGGCATGATGGACACGATCCTCAACCTCGGTCTCAATGAAGAAGTCGTAGAAGTGCTCGCCAAAAAATCGGGCAATCCCCGCTGGGCGTGGGACTGCTATCGCCGCTTTATCCAGATGTACTCCGACGTCGTTATGGAAGTCGGCAAAAAGTACTTCGAGCAGCTCATCGACGAGATGAAGGAAAAGAAGGGCGTCACGCAGGACGTAGAGCTCACGGCAGACGACCTCAAAGAACTCGCTAACCAGTTCAAAGCAGAATATAAAGAGAAGATCGGGCAGGACTTCCCGACCGACCCGAAGGAACAGCTCTTCGGCGCGATCAAGGCGGTCTTCCGTTCCTGGGACAACCCCCGCGCCAACTATTACAGAATGCAGAACGACATTCCTTACAGCTGGGGCACCGCCGTCAACGTACAGATGATGGCGTTCGGCAACATGGGCGACACTTCCGGTACCGGCGTTGCGTTCACGCGTAACCCCGCTACGGGCGAAAAGAAGCTCATGGGCGAGTTCCTTATGAACGCGCAGGGCGAAGACGTCGTCGCGGGTATCCGCACCCCGATGCCCATCGACAAGATGAAAGAGATCATGCCCGAAGTGTACGAGCAGTTCCAGGGCATCTGCAACACGCTCGAAAAGCACTATCGCGACATGCAGGATATGGAGTTCACCATCGAGGACAAGCACCTCTACATGCTCCAAACGCGTAACGGCAAGCGCACGGCGGCCGCGGCCATCAAGATCGCGTGCGACCTCATCGACGAGGGTATGATCACCGAGCAGGAAGCTCTCATGCAGATCGACCCGAAAACGCTCGACGCGCTCCTGCACCCGCAGTTCGACGCGGCTGCGCTCAAAAAGGCTACGCCCATCGCAAAGGCTCTGCCCGCTTCCCCCGGCGCTGCCTGCGGTAAGATCGTGTTCACCGCGGAAGACGCCGTTGAAGAAGGCAAGAAGGGCGAAAAGGTCGTCCTCGTCCGTCTGGAAACTTCCCCCGAAGATATCGAAGGCATGCACTATGCGCAGGGTATCCTCACCGTGCGCGGCGGTATGACCTCTCACGCGGCGGTCGTTGCGCGCGGCATGGGCACCTGCTGCGTTTCCGGCTGCGGCGACATCAAGATGGACGAAGAAAACAAGCAGTTCACCGTAAACGGCAAAGTATATAAAGAGGGCGACGTCATCTCCCTCGACGGCTCCACCGGTAACATCTACGGCGAAGGCATCCCGACCGTGGCAGCGGATACTTCTTCCGGCTACTTCGGCAGGATCATGGAGCTTTCCGATAAATATAAGGCAATGGCTGTCCGCACCAATGCGGATACCCCCGCAGACGCGAAGCAGGCGGCTTCCTTCGGCGCGCAGGGCATCGGCCTTTGCCGCACCGAGCATATGTTCTTCGAGCCCGACCGTATCGCGGCTTTCCGCGAAATGATCTGCTCGGATACCGTGGAAGAGAGAGAGGCTGCTTTGGCGAAGATCGAGCCGATGCAGCAGAGCGACTTTGAAAAGCTGTACGAGGCGCTCGGCGGCTATCCCGTAACGATCCGCTTCCTCGATCCTCCTCTGCACGAGTTCGTTCCCACGACGGAGGAAGACATCGCTGCTCTCGCAAAGGCGCAGAAAAAGACGGTCGCGCAGATCAAACAGATCATTGCGGATCTGCACGAATTCAACCCGATGATGGGTCACCGCGGTTGCCGCCTTACGGTAACCTATCCCGAAATCGCGCGCATGCAGACGGCTGCCGTCATCAAAGCGGCGATCAGCGTCAAGAAAAAGCATAAAAATTGGAACATCGTTCCCGAGATCATGATCCCTCTTACGGGCGAAGTGAAAGAGCTCGCGTTCGTCAAGAAGATCGTCGTCGAAGTTGCCGACAAGCTCATCGCGGAAGCAAAGAGCGATTTGAAGTACGAAGTCGGTACGATGATCGAGATCCCCCGTGCGGCGCTCACCGCCGACGAAATGGCGAAAGAAGCGGAATTTTTCTGCTTCGGCACGAACGACCTCACGCAGATGACCTTCGGCTTCTCGCGCGACGACGCCGGCAAATTCCTGCCCGCATACTATGAGAACAAGATCTACGAATCCGATCCGTTCGCAAGGCTCGACCAGGTCGGCGTAGGTAAACTCATGGATATGGCTGTGCAGATGGGTAAAGCGACCCGTCCGAGCATGCACTTCGGTATCTGCGGCGAGCACGGCGGCGATCCTTCGTCCATCGAGTTCTGCCACAAGATCGGTCTCAACTATGTTTCCTGCTCTCCTTACCGCGTTCCCATCGCGCGTTTGGCTGCGGCTCAAGCTGCTATTAAACAAAGCAAGGAGAACAAAAAATAAGCCTTTTCGGACTTTCTCCATTAGCTTTGAAGAAGCCAAGCAGTATCGTCGCAAATTTCTAAACGTGCTAACGCGCGAATCCCAATGGGAAGAAATAATTGTTGACGTATATCTCTAAAATCAAAGAGCCGCTACAGCGTAGCGGCTCTTTTTTATGGTAGTTCAAATGCTATCAAATGCACCATCTTCGAAAGAGGAGATAAAAGATTGACTTATGCGGTTGATTGGAGTATAAAAATGAGCTACATATTACCAATAATAAACTCATATAGGGACATTACTATACCTTATAGTGCGGTCTCTCAGTTTCCCTTTATGAGAAATGGTGATATGTAGCAATATCGAGAGCCGCATGAAATAGGGATGCCGTTCTCTCAAAAGGGGAACGGCATTTTGTTGTATTTGCAATATAAAGCGTATACATTAAAATATTTGTTCAAAAAGACACACCAAGCGGTTGTGTTCTTTAGTATTCTTTGAAATATAATTTCACTAACAAAATACATAATTTTGGCGATAGACAAAGCAAGATAAAAAACTTATACTATATACATAGCAATAGCATTGCTAAAAACGGACAAAATTTAACAATGGACAATTATATTGAAAATAGATTTAATCAACATATCAATTTTAAGATTCTATATTTGAATCGTTTCGAAGGCGGCGTTGTGTTTACCCACGTTGCGCACTCGCACGCTTTTTCCGAACTATTCTATATTCTTTCCGGCGAAGGCTATCTTTTATTGAATAATGATGAGAAAATATTTTTGAAAGAAGGAGATTTTTTAATAGTTAATCCGCACGTCAACCATTGCGAATACTCTCTGTCCGAGCCGAGTATGGGATTTGCGGTATATGGACTATCCGATATATCCTTTTTGAAAGACGGGGAACAGCCGCCGTATTTACATTTACGAAAGGAAGATGCGGCAGCGACAAGCGAACAAATCAATTGGTTGTACGATTGTATCCGTTTTGAAATCAGCAATCAGAAAGATTTGTGGGAAAATATGGTACACGCATATTTGGAACAGTTGATTATCAGTGTTGTTCGTATAATGGGTGTTACCGTGTGTAAAGAACCGTATAGCGGCGACGATGCATTGAAGCGAGCACAAGAATTTATTGCAGACCATTTGGAAGCGAAAATCGATCTTGATGAAATGGCAAGGTTTGCGTGTGTCAATAAGTGTACTTTGATCAATCTATTCAAACGGGAATTCGGATTGACCCCGATGCGTTACGTGATGCAACAACGTATTTATAAGGCAATCGAGTTGATGACGAACACCGAGAAAAGTATGGACATGATTATAGGCGAATGCGGATTTTTGAATTCGGCACATTTTTATCAGGTATTCAAGAGAATTACGGGCGGAACGCCGGGGCAATATCGAAACGGCGAGACACGAAAATAAAACTGTATGAGTTAAGGAGGATTCATATGAGAAGATTGGTAAGATTGGGCATGATATGCGCGTTTGTGTGCGCGTTATCGCTCGGGTTATTTGCCGCGTGTGGCGGGAATGAGCCAAAAGTACCCGAAAAGCTTAAAATTACATACGATTTG
This sequence comes from Candidatus Borkfalkia avistercoris, assembly GCA_019115995.1. Lineage (GTDB taxonomy): Bacteria > Bacillota > Clostridia > Christensenellales > Borkfalkiaceae > Borkfalkia > Borkfalkia avistercoris. The sequence goes on along the minus strand of DXCL01000009.1, from coordinate 91,893 downwards.
GATTTATCGGGAAAGGACGTTACGTACAGCACGGTGCTGGACGCTACATTAAACGATGCAAATGCAATACTTGCAATCACGGTAACTAAACCGAACGGAGAGCAAGAGACGGTGAATGCAGGCGATACGTTTTCTTTTGATGCGGCAGGCTTTTACACCGTAACGTACACGGCAACGCGCGGAGAAGAATCCGTAACGGAAAGTGTAACGAACTATGTCGGTTTGCAAGGGGAAGCGATCTCGTTTGAAACAGCGTCAAGCGGTGCGGGATTTGCTGCCGGTACAGACTGGAATGCCGAACATGAAATCAACACGGTGGCGGATTTCGTAAAATACGGAAAGCAGTCGTTAAAGGGAACTTTTACCGACGAGGGCATTAACGGGCAAAATCGTATTACCGTGGCGTTTTCCAATGCAATTTCGGTCGGAACGGCAAATCATGCCACGCTATGGATTTATGCTTCCGAAGCTTGCGAATTGGGAGTTGAAGCACAGGAAGGTACAAATTGGACTTGGTTGGGCGAAACGAAGAAAACCCTTGCCGAGGGCTGGAATGAAGTTTTTTATGATTTTAATAAAGAAATAACGGATTCCGTATCCGGATTTAAGTTTGTAAATTACGGAGCAAATACGCCGACGTTATATTTTGATACGTTTTGCTTTGCGAGAGAGTGGCAAATTTACGCGAATACGAGCGCCGATACGATTTTGGACGTAGGCGGAACGGTTGCTCTTTCCGATTTTTATACACTTATTTTGGGTGAAGACGTAGATGTGACGGCGATTGCCGAAAAAGGCACGGTAAACGGTTTGCAATACACCGCACCGGATCAAGGCGGACAAATCGATACCGTTTTGATTACGGCGAAAAAGGGCAGCGTAGAGAAAACACTGTCGCTAACGCTCACGACGAAAGGCGCGGCAAAAATTGCCGCTTGGAACATGGGTGTTACGGACGGCTTTACGCTTGGCGCATGGAAAGCAGTTGCGGGCACGGATAACATGGAAGTCGTTGATAACGATGCTGCCGAGGGTTCTAAAACGGTGAAGATTACAGTAGCGAAGGACGGCGGAGTCAGCTTTACGTGCGGAACACACGCGGCAAACGGAGCAACGCACGTTCGACTTCGTATCTATGCGGAAAAGGCTTGTGTCCTTACATTAAGTGTACAGGAAAACGGCGGTGATTGGGTTCAAATTCTTGGTGACGGTGCGGAGTTTAACTTGAACGCGGGTTGGAATGATGTGACATTGCAATTCACCAAAGCAGCGGAATATCCCTTTAATAATTTTGTCTTTAAGCCGACTTCCGCCGCAACGGGAACGACGATCATCGAACTCGATACTGTAACTTTTTTGAAAGGCGAATCGCTGTTGACAAGCGTGGATGCGGAATCGAGCGCAGAAGTAAACGAAGTTTTCAAACCCGTTGTAACCGTACAGGCGGGGAGCACTTATGTGCTTGAAATTACCGATTGTCCTGCGGGTTCTTCCGAGTCGACCGTGAGCGAAAACGGCTTTACGCCCAACGCGCTTGGTGAATATTCTTATAAGATTACCGTTTCCAAAAACGGCTATGAATCGGAGGAATACACTTATTCCGTAACCGTCGTAGATACGATACAACCAGTGATTACGGGTACGCCCGCAACCGTTCCCACAAAATTCGTAGGAGAAAGCATTACGTTTGCCGATATGCTTACGGGCTTGACGGTAACGGATAACTTCGATACGGGCTTGACACTTTCGTTTAAGGAAATGAAAAAGGGCGATAGCGTCGTATCGGTAGATGACGGCGCAACGGGATACACGTTCACGCAGTCGGGCAATTACACCGTCATATTCGCGGTAAAAGATTCGAGTCATAACGAAGCAACGGTTGCGATTCCCGTGAAAGTGGAAGGCGGCATTGATTTCGGCGATGTGGATTCTGTGGAAATTTTTGTAGGCGATGAGCTTATCGTTCCCGAATACACTATTCCCGATACGGCAGGGCTTACCGTAACATTCTATTTAGATAATAGGGAAATCACGGTAGGATTAGACCGAAATGCGGGCGTGCAGAACACGGTGGGAAATTATACGCTGAAAGCGGAATTGAAAAAAGCGGACGGCACGCAAATTGCCGAACAGACTTTAACCGTTAAGATAAAAGATATTACGGTGACGCAAAACACGCAGTTTGTCGGGAAAGATATTACGTACAGCGAAGTGCTTTTGGCAACGACGGACGATCCCAAGGCAACGGTAGAAGTTAAAGTAACGAAGCCGGACGGAACAGAGGTGACGGCGGATAGCAGTGCATTCGAGTTTACTGCGCCCGGTTATTATACGGTAACGTTTACGGCAAAGAAAGGTAGCTATACGGAAGAACCGATAACGGTTACGGGCTATGTAAGAGATAAAAACGAAGCGGTTTCTTATGAGGGTGTAGCTGGTAGCGATTATTTGAATACGAATGACAGCACGCACGGAATCAATACCGATTTAACGTATGTGAAATACGGGAAACAGTCGTTGAAAGCAACGATTGCGGGAAATGCCGATAAGTGGGTTTCTTCACTGAAAGCCTCGTTAAAAGTAGGGAAAGCAAATCAAGTTATTATGTGGGTTTATGCGGATAAAGCTTGTACGATCGGCGTAGGCGTGCAAAACGGTACAACGTGGATAACAACCGCTAAAACGGAAACAACTCTTGTGCAGGGTTGGAATCATGTAACGATAGCTTTTGAAACAACAATAGCTGAAACGGAATCGTTTGCCGCTTTCCTCATTGCAAACAAAAGCGACGAAGATGTAACGCTTTATCTCGACGCTCTTTCGTTCGGGTACGATTGGCAAATTTTTGAAAAAGCAGATGTGACGAAAGAAGTCGATCCAAACGGAACGCTCGATCTTTCCACGCTCTATAAGCTTGTAGATGGTGAGGACGTAACCGTGACGGCGGCTGCCGACGTCGGTACGGTAAACGGCTTGCAATACACGGCTCCCGCAGAGGGCGGAAAGTATGTAACCGTTACGTTTACGGCAACGAAGGGCGGCGAGAGCAAAACGCTCGTTGTAAAAGTGTTCATAAAGGGCGGCGAGGTCGATATTGCTACTTGGAACATGGGCGTGACCGAAGGGTTCACATTGGCACAATGGGCGGCGATTGCAGGAGCGGACGCTATGACGGTCGTCGAAAAAGCAGATGCAAAAGACGGAAAAGCCGTTCAAGTTACGGTTGCGGGAGGCGGCGGAGTAAATTTCGGTTGCGGCACGAACAGGGCAGACGGCGCAACGCACGTTAAACTTCGTATTTATTCCGAAGCGGGCGGAACGGTAAATTTAAAAATACAAAAAGGCGAAGGAGACTGGGCGCAGTTATTGGGTGACAACGGAACTCCGTTAGTGATTCAAACCGGTTGGAACGAGTATGAATTTGCGTTCCCCGAAGCGATTGCTTATTCTTTTAACAGCTTTACTTTTATGGGAGCGGGGGAACAAGTATCGTTCTATCTCGACACTGTAACGTTTATTAAAAAATAATATAAAAAAATTAAAATTGAGGAGAAAAGTTATGAAAAAGTTTTTTGGCATTTTGGGAAGTGTAATTCTTTGCATGGCAGTGGCGTGTTGTTTCGTAGGTTGCGGCGGCGATGATGAAACGACGAAGATGGAAGTAGTTACCGAATGGAACATGGGCGTTACGGAGGGCTTTACGCTGAACGGTTGGCAGGCAACCAATGCCGATAAGATGGAGTATGTTGATAATGCGGAGGCGAAAGACGGGAAAGCATTGCAAGTTACGGTTTCTGTGGGCGGCGGCGTCAATTTCAGACCCGAAGAAAATCATGCGCGTCATGCAACGAAAATGACGATGCGTATTTATTCCGAAACAGAAGCGGGAATCAGCATCCAAGCAAAAGAGCTGAACGGCGATTGGGCTTGTTTGATTGGCGAAAATCCCAATCCCGAAGTTGTGGATTTCGATTATGATTATGATTTTGATTTGAAAACCGGATGGAACGAATACGAATTCACGTTTAATAAGACGCTTACCAATCCGTTCAATTTGTTTGTTTTTAAGGGGAAGACAAGCGGCGCGACATTCCTTATCGATACGATTACGTTTATGAAGCCTGCGGAAACAAAATAATAAGAAATTAGGAGTAGAGTTTTGAAAAAAACAATATGCATTCTATTAAGCATACTGCTTGGTTGTTCGATATTGGGCGGATGCACAAATTCCAAGCACACGAACGGTCCCGATAATCCGTCGTATGTTGCGCCCGTGCCTTCCCCTTCGGGAAACGGTACAGGTGTTAAAACAGATGTAAAAGTCGTTCCCGTTACGGAAAAATTCAAGCAAGAAGACGAACCGCAATCCTTTGCGGAGAGCGTGAACATTTCTTGTGCGAAAAACGAGTATGAATCGGCGCAACTGATTGTAAAAGCGAAAGAAAAAATCGACGATTTGTGCATTGTCGTAAGCGATTTGCAATCCGGCATGAATACGGTGCCGGCGGAAAACATTACCGTATATTGGGAACATTACATTTTCTTTGCGCAGAAAGATATTCAAAACCCTACGATTACGGGGCTTACGGAAGGAAATTATCCGGATGCACTCGTACCGTTGCAACTTCGTCGCAATGCAAAAGAATCGCAAGTGGACAAAGGAAAAAATCAAGGTATTTGGATTACCGTGAAAACTTCCGAAAACACGGCTGCCGGTAATTATACGGGAAAAATCACGTTGTTTGCGGACGGGGAAGAAGAAAAATTGCAAGTGGATTTCAATTTGGAGGTGTATGATTTTACGCTTCCAAAAGCAAATCATGGGCAAACGGCGTTTGCCATATGGGATTTGGGCGCGCCGACGACCGATTTATTGCACTTCGGATATGGTGACGATGCGGATTTGGAAAAAATTTCGGAAAATTATTACGAATTTTTGCTCGATTATCGGCTGAGCGCAACTTGGATTCCGAATATGATCCTTTTGTCTTTCGATGAAAAGATGGAAAGCTATCTATCGAAGCTCGAACGGGAAGAAGTGGCGTCGATTGCCTTGCCGTATTCGGTTTCAGGGCAAGAAGTGAATTTCGATAACTTTGAAAGGGTGCTTACAAAGCTTGCGGATTTTGTGCTTGAAAAGCAGAAGCCCGAATTGATTGATAAAACATACGCATATTTTACGGTCATCGACGAGCCGCAAAACGAAGAATCGTATGCACGGGTGAAGCGAACGAGCAAAGGTTTTCAAGATACGGTAAAAAAGGTTGCGGCGCAAAAGTTCGCAACAAGCGATAAGGAAGTTTATCGAGAAAAGTTCGAGGATTTAAGATGCCTTGTAACGACGCAGTATAACGACGCTATGGTCGCGGCGGGTATCGTAAACGGCGAAGGACCGAACGAAAATGACGGTAGCGGCATTGATACTTGGTGCCCTACGTTTAATTGGTTCGATACCGAACAGTATCGTGCGATTATGGAGAACCGAAAAGAGCAGGGCGATCACGTATGGTTTTACGGTTGCGTCATGCCCAAAGCGCCTTATGCAAATTTACACGTGCCCGATTTTCTGCTCCCGCAAAGGGTTACGCCTTGGATGCAATTCGAGTACGGAATCGAAGGACAGCTGTATTGGTGTGTGAATAATTATGCGGTTTATAAAGATCGCTATGTCGAGCGCGACGTTTGGACGGACGGTATGAGTTGGGTGGATGCAGGCGGAGACGGACAAATTACCTATCCGGGAAAGAGATACGGGTTGGAATCGCCCATTCCCACGATACGTTTGGATAATCTTCGCGCAGGGCAGGAAGATTACGAATATTTGTATCTTTTGAAAACGCTGTATGAAGATGCCGATTGTCCGTGCGGAGTGGACTTTAACGAATATATTGCAAACTTGTACAAACAACTTTATCAAGGTGCGGTATCTCGAAACGATTCTTCCGTTTACGAATCGGTGCGGAAAGAACTTGCCGATTTGATTGTGCTTGCAAAGAAAGGTGTGTTTGCTTATACCTCCGTCGATCGGAACAATATGTGTACGGCAGTAATAGCAAGCAATGCCACGCTGAGTTCTGTGAAGGTAAACGGTGAAACCGCAAGTAAAATCGGCTCTTTGTATAAAGGCGAGTTTACCGTTACGGCGGATACGCTTGACGCTGTTTTCACCGTGGAAACGGAGAATAAAACATACACGTTCACTCGTTTTACGGGCGGTGCGTTTGCGCGCATAGAAGATTTTGAAAGCGAAGCAATTTTGTCCCGCGTGAGTATTACGGATCGGGGACTTACCGTAAATAAATCGCTTGGACAGGGGAAAGAGGGTAAAGCTCTGAAAATCGATTGCGTAGGCGCGGAAAACAACGGTACGTTCAATGTTACGGTGAACGGTTCGTATGATCTTTCGGATGCGGAGAAGTTGCTTGCCGATCTATACAACGATTCCGATACGGCGCGCACGGTAAAAATTATTTTCCGCGACGCGAACAGAAAGACGGCAGTTGCTTATGAAGCATATTTGCAACCGAGGGTATGGAATCACGTGGATACGTTGCTTGCCAACGTAGATCTACGTAAGATTGATTTTGAAAATATTCAAGATATTTATTTCACGGTTTCGGTAAAAGAAGGAGAAGGAGCGTTTTCTTTACTCTTTGATAATCTTGCCTTTACCAAACGGGAAGATGTTACGGCGGACGAGCCTATTATCAAAGATCCGAACGAAGTGGCTCGTTGGTCGTTCGGAACAACGCAAGGTTTTTCTTTTGCGCAATGGACGGTAGATCCAAGCGTTGACGGTATGAAAATCGTGAACAATTCCGATTGCGCAAACGGAAAAGCGTTGCAGGTAACGCTCGGTGCAAACGGCGGAGCGAGTTTTTTACCGAATGACAATCAAGCGAAAGGTGCAAAATTTGTTACTTTCCGTATTTATGCGGAACGGGAGGGAAACTATACTCTCAATGTGCAAGAAAAGAACGGTGCGTGGGCGCAACTACTCGGAGATGACGGCGGTACGGCATTTACGCTCAAACGCGGTTGGAATGAATATCGATTTGAATTCAACAGAACGATTGATTGCGAATTTAACAACTTTGTTTTCAAATCGAAAGAGAGTGTCACTTCCGAATTTTATATCGATACTGTTGTTTTTACGGCGGAATAAGGACGAAACAGTATGACGGATGTATTTGCATTAAAAGATTTTTCGTTTCCCGAGGACTTTCTTTGGGGAAGTGCGACGGCTGCACATCAAATCGAGGGAAACAATATTTATTCGAATAATTGGTACGCCGAACAGCAGTGGCGAAAAAAAGACCCGAATGCGGAAGTATCGGGCGCGGCTTGTAACCACTACAATATGGTGGAAGAAGATATAGCGCTCGTGAAAAGTTTGGGACATCGAGCATTTCGTTTGGGTGCGGAATGGGCGCGTATACAACCCGAAGAAGGCGTATTCGATAAAGAGGCTACCGAGCATTACATACGAGAACTTGCCCTCTTAAAAGAAAACGGAATAAAAGTTTTTCTGACGCTTGTGCACACTTCAATACCGCTTTGGTTTGAGAAAAAAGGCGATTGGCAGAAACAAGAAAACTATACGTATTTTGAAACATACTTGGAGTATATTGTCCCTCGCCTTGCGCCTTACGTTGATTTTTGGAATATTTTCAACGAGTTTAATCTCGGCGTAAGCGAATATGATTTGACGCGCAAGTTCAACTGTACGATTTTTCACGGAAAAGCCTATCATCTGATTCGCAAATATTCGAGAGCGCCTATCGGTACGGCGCACGCTTTTGTGCAGCAGTTCGGCAAGCGGCAAGGCGATAAGTTCGATATGGCGGCACAGGAGTGGTACGACGTGCTCAATCACGAATTTTTCTTTCATGCTATGCGCACGGGCGAGTTGGTCGTGCCGGGTATCGGCGGAATTTTCGACAGGGAAATCAAGGACACAAGCGATTTTTGGTCGGTCAATCTCTACACGCGCGATATACTCGATACGCGCGTAAAAGGAATTTTGGGAAAACGGTTTCCGTTCAAAGAAACGCGCATGATTCCCAAGGAATTTTATCTCGAAGAATTTTTTCCCGAAGCAATGTACCATTGTCTGAATCGTTTGAAAGACAAACCCGTGTATATTACCGAAAACGGCGTCTGTGCCGACAACGACGATTTTCGTATCGTGTGGATAGCGGAATATCTTTCGGCGGTACACGAGGCAATCAAGGCGGGTGTAGACGTGAAAGGATATTTGTATTGGTCGCTTATGGATAATTGGGAGTGGGCGTCTTGGATCCCGAAGTTCGGGCTTGTATCGGTCGATCGGGAACACAGTTTCAAGCGTACCCCAAAACCGAGCGCATATTTCTATAAGGAAATTATCGAGAATAACGGTTTTAGGACAGACATCTTAAAAAAGTATTTGAAAGAAATGCCGAGATTGCAAGATTATAAATTGTAAAATATAGGAGTCGATTATGATGAAAAAGAAGATAATGGCAATGTTGTGTTGCGCGATAACGCTGTGCTTTACGGCAACGGCTCTTTCCGCTTGCGGATTGAGCACGGAGAAAGTGGACAATACACCGGGCGTTGTAAACATCGTTATGATGGAAGCGGGTTACGGCACAGAATTCATGGACAAGTGGATTGAGGATTTCAAAAAGATTCCCGGCAATGAAGATATCAAGTTTACGGTAAAGAAAGACGTTCAATCAACGGAAACGGCAACGAATGCGCTGTTAGACGGCGATAAAAACCCGTATGATCTGTGCTTTACGGGCGATATTTGGTATAAAAAATATGTCGATAAAGGGCAACTGGCCGATATTTCCGACGTGGTGGCGGGCTTTGATAATCCTTTGCGTTCGGAGTTAAACGGAATCATTACCTATAAAGAGAAACAATGGCTTGTGCCTTGGGCATACGATCCTTGCGGATTGATTTACAATACCGATTTACTTCCGGAAGATAAGGTGCCTGTTACGACCGACGAGCTTCTTGCTCTTGTTTCGGATATTTCAGACGGAAAAATCGAGAGCGCGAAAAACGTGAAGCCGTTTGTTTGGGCAGGAGACAATGCCGCTGCGTATTGGCAATATGTAACGGATATATGGTGGGCGCAGTACGAATATCTCGATTCCGAATACGAAACGGGGATCGATGCTTATAACAACTTCTGGTCGTTGAACGATACCGATCCCGACGGATATACGGTTTATCAGCAGCCCGGTTTGGAAAAGTCTTACGAGGTTTTACAAGCGTTGTTTGCACAAAAGACGTGGCATATGAACGGCTCGGAAACGAAAACGCATACCGACGCGCAGACCGATTTCTTGTTGAACCGTGCGGTGATGCTTCCTTGCGGCGGTTGGCTCGAAAACGAAATGAAAGAGCACTATTCCGATAAAAAGAACTATAAAATGATGAAGACACCCGTAATTTCCGCACTTGGGAAAGAACTGAAACTTGCGGGCGAAACCGCAACGGATGCCGAGCATGAGAAAAAACTCATTGCCGTAGTAAAAGCGGCGGACGCAGGCAAAAATGCCGAAACAATCGCAACGGAATCGGGCGTTGAAAAAAGCAAAGCGGAAATCGTAATTGCCGCCCGCAATCTGTCGGCTTGTATCGGTGTAAATCATCAGGCATGGATTCCTTCAACAACGAATGCACTTGAAAATGCAAAAAAATTTCTTACTTATATGGGAAGCGATTCGGCGGCAAAAATTTTCCGGGAATATTCCAATTCGACTTTGCCGTTTGAATACAAAACGTTAAAATTGACAGCGAGTACACCCTTCCAGGAAAGCATGGACGTTTTGCACGAGAGTTGCAATTTCTTATTCCCGCAGATGCTCGCAACGCCGATGCGTTATAAAGCCGGCTTGCAAAAGTTCACAAACAGTCCCGACGTGGAAAAGAAAATTTGGGCGGGTGAGTTAACCGCCAAATCGTTTGTGAAAGGGGAATATGATTATTTAACGGGAAAAGACGGAAAGTGGAATTTCTATTATAATCAAATTTAACGGCAATACAAGTAAAGGCTGTCGAAACTCGGGCGGTTTTTCGACAGCCTTATTTTTGAAAATATTTGAACGGAGAGGAGCGTGCAATGAACAATTTCAAAGAAATGCCGAAAAGTTGGGCAGTCCGATTCAAAATGAAGTGCAAGAAAAATTGGAGAGATTGGATATTCGTTCTTTGTCTTACGGCATTGCCCGTAATTTGGTTTGCTATATTTTGGGTCTATGTCAATTTCGATTCGATATTGATGTCGTTTAAGCAATTCGATACGGTAACGCAAACGGAATACTTTACCTTAGCCAATTTCAAGGAAGTATTTTTGGATATAGCGGGAAGATCGAGCGGGATGTTTGGGGAAACCGTGTTGAATACCTTTTTGATATATGCAACGGGCGTATTCATCGGTATGCCGCTTTGCCTGATGATTGCGTTTTTTATGATGAAAGGAATGCCTCTTACGAATTTTTATAAGGTGCTTTTCTTTTTGCCGAGTATGATCAGTCAGGTCGCGTTTGTGTATGTTTTTACGTATTTCATCGGAAGCAACGGTCCCTTGAAAGAAATTTTTATACATTTCGGCGGATTGGAAGATAAGTATCCCGTATTTCTCGGTCCGGGATTGGCGATGCCTACAATTTTGTTTTTCGGTGTGTGGTCGAGCTTTGGTTACAGCACAATCGTATATGCAAGCACAATGAATCGCATTCCGCCCGAACTGTTCGAGAGCGCAAAATTGGACGGTGCCGGTTTTGCCGCGGAATTTTTTAAGATCTGCCTTCCGCTTGTTTGGCCCACGCTTTCTACTTTTATCGTCGTTAATCTCGCGGGGTCTTGTTCGGGGCCGGGTGTTATACTGCTGATGACGCAAGGGTCTTTTCATACTAACACGGTCGGATATTGGATGTACAATATTGTTGCCAACAGCGGTGACGGATCAAGGTTGTATTATCCCGCCGCATTCGGGCTTGTGATTTCTTTTCTTCTCGTTCCTCTTGTCATACTTGTGCGCAAAGTCGTAAACAGTTTTTGGCAAGATGCCGAATATTGAGGTGCCTTATGGAAAAAAGCGGAATTCATTATATGAATAGCAAACGGCAAAAAGTATATATATGGATATTTTTCGTCGTGCTTACGATATATGCCGTAACATTGGTTTCTCCTTTTATATGGTGTGCCGTCAATGCATTCAAAATGGAACGGGAATTTGCCGAAAGTGCGCTTGCGTTTCCGATCCATTGGCATTTTGATAATATGATTCGCGCGTTTCGTGAATTGGAAGTGGACGGCGTGAATTTGATTGCAATGATTACAAATTCCGTATTATTTACGGCAATTCATACAGTGCCTTCGATATTAGTGCCTCTTCTCTCGGCGTATGCGTGTTCAAAGTATCCGAATTTATATACAAAGGCATTGTATTGGGTGCAGCTTGTCATTCTGTCCATTCCTATTGTAGGTTCCATGCCTGCGTATTATAAAGTGCTCGTGGGAATGGGCATTAAAAACAATTACGGCTTGATTTGGTTATTGAGCTGTTCGGGCGGCGGTACGGCATTTTTTATCTTCTATTCTTTTTTGAAAGGCGTGAGTTGGTCGTATGCCGAAGCTGCAAAAATAGACGGCGCGGGGAATTGGCGCGTTTTATTTCAGATTATGCTTCCGATGACGAAAGGAATTATCGTTGCAATGACGATTACAACGCTTATCGGTTTTTGGAACGATTATTCGGGCCCCATGCTCTATATGCCGGATTTTCCGACGCTTTCTGTCGGGTTGTACAAATTTCAAAACTTACAAATGCACCGCGCGAATCGCCCTATCTTCTTTATGGGTATCGTATATTCGTTGATTCCCGCATTTGTTTTGTTCGCGTGTTTCAGCAAGACGATTATGTCGAGCATAACAATCGGAGGATTAAAAGGGTGATTTTCAAATATATGCCGCGGGTGACGATTACACCGGGCGTGTGCGAAGCGGAGCGGATCGAAGAACTTGTGCGCCGATGCGTAGAATATCGGTACGACGAAGTAATGTTCTTTGTGAATGCCGAAAATTTATACCGCGGTTTTGTGGATATTTCTTCTCTTGAACCACAGGTGAAACTGATTAAACGTGCAAAATCCGCACTTGCCGCCGAGGGAATAAAAACGTCCGTAAATCCGTGGACAAGTATCGGTCAAGCCGAGTGGGGCGTTTTTAAGGACGAACACGGCTTTCGGCACATGGTGGACGTGGACGGCAAGGCGGCGGAAATGACGGCGTGTCCCCTTGACGAAACGTGGCGGGATTATGTGTTAAATTATTACGATTATCTTGCAAAAGAGATTGAACCGGAAACGCTTTGGGTAGAGGATGATTTTCGTTTACATAATCATTATCCCTTGCATTGGGGCGGTTGTTTTTGCAAAGAACACATGAAACTATATTGCGCTCGGCTCGAAAAAAATGTCGATGTGCAAGAATTCGCAAGAGGTATGGCATTGAACGCAGAGGGCGGCACGTATCGTAAAGCCTTTTATGAGAGTAATCGAGAAACGATGCGAAATCTTGCCGAGTTTCTCGGCAAGGAACTCAGAATAAAACATCCGCGTCTTAAAATCGGATTAATGTCTTCCGACCCTAAAATGCACACGATCGAGGGACGCGATTGGAAAGGCGTTCTTTGCGGTTTGTGCGGAGAAACACCGATCGACAGGATACATTTGCCGATGTACCGTCAATTTTGTTTGCAAGATTATTGTTGGTGTTTTAACGATATATCTATGTCTACACGCGCTTTGCTTCCCGAAAACACCATCGTTCTGCCGGAAGTGGAGAATGCAATGTTTTCGCCTTATACAAAATCGGTAAACACGACTCGTTTTCAGGTGGAATCGAGTCTTGCACTTTTATCGAAAGGGATCACGCTTGATCTCGATTGTTTTGCGGGAAACGGGATTGTAGCGGAGTACGGGTACGGAAATGCGCTTGCGGAAATCAAAGAGTATTTGAATGCGTTTGTCGGATTGAATTTGCAATTTAATCAAATGCAAGGAATTACCGTACCGGTTTCGGAAGATGCTTTTCTGCGCGCCGAGCCGTGTGCGGATTTGACCGAGATTCATACGGAAGAAAATTGGTGGGCGAGTTATTTTGCTTCATGCGGAGTTGCGTATAAGTATGAAAAGGTTTTGAAAGACTGCGGGGCGGTTGCCGTATCAGGGGAATACTTGAATGGATTATCCGATTCGCAAATCAGAGAATTATTCAAAAATACATTCATGATTTTGGACGGGCGTAGCGTCGAAATTTTATTTTCGCGCGGGTTAAATGATTTGATTGGGGCGGAACAATTTCATGTGTTGCATTGGGAGAATGGACAGTATAGCTATGAGCAAGCCGAACCGGGGCGAGTTTATCTCGGTATAGAGAAATGTCGCACTTCGGCAACCGTAACTTGTCCGCCGTATATAAAAATCGAATATAAGACAACGCCTGCGGTTTACACGAGAATGAACGACTGTTTTGAGCGAGAAGTCGGATTGGGAATCGTTCGAGGGAATGGATTTTTGGTATTTCCGTTTATTTGTCGGGGAAAACAGCATGGATTGTTAAGCTCTATGCGCGTCGAAGCGTTAAAGACAGCATTATCGGAGGCTCGGACAAAACCGCTTGTTTATACGGAAAAACCGTATTTGTCTGTCTATTATTACAATACAAAGCAATATGATGTTGCTTTGCTTGTCAATTTTTCCGATGACGAATATAAAGATTTTGTTTTGTGCGGAATAGGTGAATTTCGTAAAGTTCGAATATTAAATCGAAACAACGGTACGTGGCAAGATGTAAATACGATAACGAACGGAAATCAAACCGTAATTAAGGCTGTTGCATTGCCTTCGGCAACCGTTGCTTTGAAAATTTATAAGGAATGAAATCTATGACAAAAAAATTGATGATATTTGGGTTTGGGCAAAGAGGCAGTATTTATGCAAGTTATGCGGCGGCATATCCCGAACAGTTTGAACTTGTAGCAATTATCGAAAACGATTGCGAAAGAATCGAAAAAGCCCGAAAGCTCTATCCTGCCGTATCGATTTTTACCGATTATAACGAAGCAATTCACGCAAAAATTCCCGCCGATCTTGTTGCGGTTGCTACGCAGGATAATCAGCATAAAGAACATGCGATTGCCATGATGAGAGCGGGTTATGATTTGCTATTGGAAAAGCCGATTGCCAATACAGAAGAAGAATGCCTTGCAATTTACAGGGCAAGCAAAAAGTTTAATCGCAAGGTGATTGTTTGTCATGTTTTGCGTTACACGCCTTTTTATTCTGCAATCAAACGCACGATTGAGAGCGGCGCACTTGGCGAAGTGATTACTATTCAGGCAAGTGAAAATGTGGGGTATTTTCATCAGGCGCACTCTTATGTGCGCGGTCCGTGGCGAAATTCCAAAGAAAGCAGCCCCATGATTCTTGCCAAGTGTTGCCACGATATGGATATTTTGCGGTATCTCATGGATGAGAAGTGCGAGAGCGTAAATTCTTACGGTAGCCTTTTTTATTTTAACGAATCGCACGCGCCCGAAGGACACGCCAAATATTGCTCCGAGTGTAAATACGAGGATTGCATTTATAAGGCGCAGACTCTCTATACGACGGAGGGAAAGGATTGGTGTGCGAATTACTTTACTACGCGCGAACATACGAAAGAAAATATTATAGAAGATTTGCGTCATACGCAATACGATCGTTGCGTTTATGCTTGCGATAACGACGTGGTAGATCATCAGGTTACGATTGCGCGCTTTTCGAAAGGAAAAACGGCGGCTCATACTATGACGGCGTTTAGCCGCGAGATTTATAGGGATATTAAAATTTACGGCACGAAAGCGGAATTATACGGCGTTATGGAAAATAACCTTATTGAAGTGCGTCCGTTTGGCGGGGAGATTTATCACGTTCCCGTCGATACTTCGAGGGCGACGCTTGGCGGACATTGCGGTGGGGATTTTTTCATGATGCAAAACGTATACAAGGCTATAAACGGCGAACGCGCGGAGGGCATTACTTATCTTGACGTTTCGATGGAAAGTCATTTGATGAGCTTTGCCGCCGAACGCTCCCGATTGCGAAACGGAAAATCGGAAAAAATTCAAAACGGAGATAACGTATGATAGAAAAACTCGGAGTCATGTTGGATTGCTCGCGTAATGCAGTCATGACGGTAGAGGCAACGAAACATTTTATTGATAAGTTATCCTTTATGGGGTATCATGTTTTGGGACTTTATATCGAGGATACGTTTGAGGTAACGAATGAACCGCATTTTGGGTGTTTACGCGGTAGATATTCCAAAGAAGAATTAAAGGAATTAGATGCGTATGCCCTGTCGAAAGGGATAATCTTAAAACCCTATATCCAAACGCTTGCACATTTGAATTGCATTTTCCTTTGGGATGAATATTATGCTATACAAGATATTGATGATATATTGCTTGCGGAAGATGAGCGAACCTATGAATTGATTGACCATATTTTCCAAACGCTTGCAGCGTGTTTTACAACGCGTGAGGTGAATATCGGGATGGACGAAGCGCATCATCTCGGCAGGGGGAGATATTTGGAGAAACACGGATACAAGCCGGCTCTCGACATTATGTTAAAGCATTTGAAACGGGTATTGGCTATTGCCGAAAAATACGGTTTCACCTGCGAAATGTGGGGAGATATGTTCTATAACATGGCTTATTCGGATTCCAATGTTACTGAACAGGAAATTCAAAAAATATCGGAAACAATTCCCTCGAATTTGAATCTCGCCGTTTGGGATTATTACGGTTTGGAAAAAGAGAATTATATTAAAGAGTTTACTCAATATAAGAGGTTGAGTGAAAATTTGACTTTTGCGGGCGGTGCTCTTACTTGGATGGGGTTTTGCCCGGATAACGGATATAGCCTTGCCGCAATGGAACAGGCATTTTGCGCGTGCGAAGAAGTCGGAATAAAAGATGCGTATCTTACGGCTTGGGGCGATGACGGCGGGGAGTGCAGTCCGTTTGCCGTATTGCCTACGCTGTTTGCCGTATCGGAATTTGCAAAGGGAAATTACGATGAAACATCAATCCGTAAAAAGTTCAAAAGTTTTACGGGAATTGACTTTTCAACCTTTTGTATGCTGGATGAACCCAATCGTGTTGTGCCGTGCGATACGGTTAAATTTAGCAATGCGGCAAAATATTTGTTGTATAACGACGTATTTCTCGGCAGAGAAAATCGCGCGGCAGTAGCGGGACGGAAAGAATTATTTGAAGAATTGGCAGAAAATTTTTTACGAGAGTCCGAACATAAAGAATACGGTTATCTGTTCAAAATGGAAGGCGCACTATGTCGGGTTTTGGAGCTGAAATACGATTTCGGCGTTCGGTTGCGTAAGGCGTATTCGAGCGGTGACAAAAAACAGTTGGAAAGTCTTTGCGAGGAAATGTCGGAAATACAAAATCGTTTGCGGGAATTTTATACCGCATTTGAGCAATATTGGATGAAGGATAAAAAACCGCAGGGGTTCGACGTGCAAGATATTCGGCTCGGAGGTCTTTTACAGCGAATTGCGCATTGTCAAAAGCGTTTGGATAGTTATTTGCGCGGGGCGATTATGAATTTGCCCGAGTTAGAAGAAATGCCGCCCGAAGATGCAATGACCGATCCCGTGAATCGGTATTGTTGCCATTATCGTATTGGCGTTACGGCAAATGTGATTTAAGGAGTAAGAAAATGAATTTTCCTATATTTAACGATGCAAATGAAACACCGCTTGAACGTCTTTTGCCGGACGGAGGTTTTTCTGCGATTTTTCGTTCCGTCGCGTGTGTAGGCGATAGTCTTTCTTCGGGCGAATTTGAAGAAAAAAGAGACGGGCAGACTTTTTGGCATGATCGTTATGATTATTCTTGGGGACAGTTTATGGCACGTGCGACGGGTGCGAAAGTGTACAATTTTTCGCGCGGTGGTATGACGGCTAAAATTTATTGTGAAACCTTTGCGCAGGAACAAGGATTTTGGGATCAAGAAAAAGCGTGTCAAGCATATATCCTCGCACTTGGGGTAAACGATTTAATGGGCGATAAACAGGAGATTGGCAGTACGGAAGATATTTGTTTGAGCGATTACACGAAAAATAAAAAGACGTTTGCAGGATATTTGGGCGAGATCGTACAGCGTCTTAAAGAGATTTCGCCGCGGGCATTTTTCTTTTTCATGACAATGCCGCGTTCCGACGACGGGGATGAAAAAGACGGTATCCGCCGTGCGCACGCTAAACTGATGTATGAATTTGCGGACTATTTTTCCAATTCGTTTGTCATTGACTTTTATAAATATGCACCCGTATATGATGCCGATTTCCGTGAAATATATTATCTTGAAAATCACATGAATGCTTGCGGTTATTATCTTACGGCTAAGATGACGATGACCTATATCGATTATATCATACGGCACAACGTAAGTGCTTTTCGGAAGGTTGGGATGTTTGCGCCGAGGGAAAATCCATGACGGGAATCGCTGAATTTTTACGTGAAATAGCCAATACGAAAAGCGGTTATGTGAAATTGGAACAGGGTAACTACGTTTTACGGGAAGAAGATACGAAACCGCTGGATCTCGTTATATCCAATCATCGGAACGCCATGCAAAAACGTGCGGCAATGTCTATCTCAGGAAAAACAGATATGACAATTGACGGAAACGGCAGCCGGCTTATTGTTGATGGGTTTTTAATCCCTGTCGCTATCACGAACAGTCGGAATATTACGTTAAAAAATTTTATATTCGATTTAACGGAACCGTTGTTTGTCGAGGGCAAAATTGTTCATGTCGGAAACAACTTTGTCGATGTTCGCTTTCTTTCCAATCGCTATTCTATAAAAGATGGGAATCTTTTCTTTACGGTGTACGGGAAAACGTATCCCGCACTTCACATCATGGAATTCGACGTAACAAAGAATCTTTTTTGCTCGACAGGAGATTTGGCATTTGGCGACGTGCCGAACATTCGGTCGGCAGAAAGAGTATCGAGCGACATTGTGCGCATTTACGCTAAAATCAATTCACAACTTACAGCGGATAATATTTTGATTTTCAGATTCGGCCTACGCGATAATCCGACGATTGTAGCAGATAACTCTAAAAATATAAATTTAGAAAATATTACGATTCATTCTTCGCACGCTATGGGATTTATTGCACAGCGTTGCGAGAATGTTGTGATTCATAATTTCACGATAACGCCTGAGAAACATCATGTTTCCTTAAATGCCGACGCATTGCATTTTGTGAATTGTAAGGGGAACGTGGAAATATCCGACAGCAAGTTTGAATATCAACTCGATGATGCATTGAACGTCCACGGGGTTTACGGGATTGTCGATAAGATTTTAGACGAAAAAAAGGTAAAGTTATCTTTGAAAGATGCGGAGCAAAAAGGATTTCGTTATTTGGGTGTCGGCGATCGAATTGCTTTTATTCACAGTGAAGATATGTTATCGCGTGGTTTTGGTAAAGTAAAAGAAGTTTCCTACGACGGCGAGTCAATCCTGCTGGAAACAGAAGAAGCCATTCCGCAAGAAGTAAGTATGGGATGGGGAATAGAGAACGTATCTTTTAACTGTTTTGTGCGTATGCAAAATTGCTATTTGCACGGGAATCGCGCTCGCGGGGTCTTGATTTCCACTCCATGCGGAGCGGATTGCAGGAAAAATACTTTTGATTCCATTCCGGGCAGTGCGGTTTTAATTGCCGGTGATATGCACGGTTGGTATGAAAGCGGGTCGGCAAAAAACATTCTTATAACGGATAATGTGATTCGCGGTTGCGGATATGTTCCGATGTGGGGCAAATGGCTTTTTAATATTTGTCCCGAACTGAGAGAATATCAAGCAGGGGAGTATTATCATTCCGATATTTCCATAACCGATAACCGATTGGAACAAAACCATACAAACTGCTTTTTGTTTGCTAAATCCGTTAAAGGGCTTACGGCAGAAAGAAACAATTTTGATGAGGTGCAGTCGGCTCATGTGGAACATAGCAAATTTGTAAAACTACAAAACGAGATACAGATGTTATGAAGATAAATTGGTGCGGAATTGGAATACAAAAATGTAAGTACCGCATTTTAGGTTAATAATAGTATTTCGGGAGTTGTATTATGTCATTTCAAAAGGATTTTTTATGGTGTGTGGGCGGTGCGGCGGCGCAACAAGACGGCGGTTATTCGGACGGCGGCAAGGGACTCAATATTTGGGATGCGCTCTCGGAAGGTCATATAAAAAATAACGATACTTGTCATATTGCTTGCGACCATTTTCACAAATGGAAAGAGGATTTGCGGTTATTAAAAGAATTGGGCGTGAACAGCTATCGTTTTTCGGTTTCGCTTGCGAGATTATTCGGTATCGGGAACGCCCAAGCGTAGCAATCATCATATCATTTACAGTATCGACTCGATTGAACAAGCTATTGCCGAAGATAAAAAGGTTTCATTCAAATACTTTTCGTTAGATTACCAAGCAAAGCGTGTTTACAGAAATAACGGGAACAGATATGTCGTTAATCCGATTATGACAGTATGGAACAAAGACAACTATTATCTTTTGTCCTACAACGACAAAAGCACGGAAATAAGAACATATAGAATAGACCGAATGACGGACGTGGAAGTAGAATCGGGACAGAGAGAACGAGGTATCGAGATAGATCCCGAACGGTATAGAACACAGGCGTTTTCGATGTACGGCGGCAAGCTCGAGCAAGTGCGTTTGCGATTCACGAAAGCGTTGATAAATGAGATGTTAGATAAATTCGGCGAGGAAACGAAGATAGATAAGCTCGACGAAGATACTTACGGCGCGAGTGTTCCCATACAGGTAAGCAAGACGTTTTTCGCTTGGGTAGTGGGAACGCAAGGAGAAATGAAAATACTCTCGCCGCAAGCGGTATGCGAGCAGTTCGATGAGTTCGTCACTAAAATTAAAGAAAAGTATTGAATACCGTTCTCGGATCGAGGACGGTATTTTGCATAAAAGTCGTTCACTTCCCTTGCAAGGGAAGTGAGATGATTGTAGAACGCCGCCGTAAGTGATATAATACGCCTACAAGCTAAATTGAACGCAAAGTTCAATTCAACGGAGTCGGCACGAATGAGAACGCTTAATAAAAATACGCTATGCAGAATGGAGCAATACATACATGAGTTCCAAACGGAAAACGGCAGATCGCCGAGCTAGCATAACTTGGGAGAATATCAATTATGAAGATTATCAAGTCAAGTGTGTGGCGCTGTATTTCTGTGATTCCAAGTATATGACCTATCCGATGCCTATGACGGATATGTTTCAGGATTATAAGGCAATAGAGGGACATTATTTTATCAAGGAAATATCCTATGAGGAATTTGACGCGGAAGAATATTCCATGACAACGACCTTTTTTGGTGGAACAAAGTTCAACCATAAAGAAACGTTTACCATTCCGCAGGATATTTTTGCTTATAACGAAGGTAAAATATTTTTCAGGATAATGAATATACAATATTCACAAAAAAAAGATACTTATTGCAATAATAATGGAAATGAAGTAGAGCTGCTGTACAGCAAGGACGGGAACACTATCCGGTTAAGTTGATCAAAAGAGGAGAGAAAAGGATCTCACCTCCTGTGAGATCGAAAAGATCGCCCAGCCTTTCTTCTGTTATAATTATTTTTAAGCGGAACGTCGATGAGCCGCAATATAATTCAAAAATCAAAACGGTGAGGGCAGAATAATGAAGAACTATAAAGGGGATACGTTACGCAAAGTCGAGTCGGATTTTTGTGAAAGTCTGGATCGCGATTTTTTGTCTTATAAGGTCGAATCAGGGCATTTTTTTATAAACAATTGCGCGGCGCGGGGTTTTCTTGTATAATAAATGCAGCAATGGTTACAGGGTAGAAATATGTATACGCTTTCGGAAAAAATTGAGATCATTCAAAACGCCGGTTCGCTGCGCGAGGTGCAGGACAGCGGGATCATGCCCGATCCAGACGCGGGAGAAGGCTATTACTTTATCAGTTATTCGCATAAGGATTACAAACAAGTTTTTTGTGCAGTGTTGTCCTTGCAGAACGAAGGTCTCAAACTGTGGTATGACCGCGGTCTTGAAACGGGAAAAAGCTGGCTGAAAGACGTCAAACGGCGGCTATATTCGTATTACTGTAAAGGCGTCATCTTTTTTATCAGCGACAATTTTCTTCGGTCGGAGTCCATATGGAATGAAATATTGATGACCGATTCCTTTGCAAAGAGCTGTGTTTTTGTCAGCCTTTTAAAAAATCCGCTGCGCGAAGAGATCGGGCGCATTCCAGACGATAGAGTGCGTGAAGCCCTGAACAGGCTGTTGCGGTGCGGAAGGGTGTTCCCGCCGGAGACGTCTCCCGACATGCTTGCGGGCGCGGTGCTGTCCTTGAATAAACCGAAACTGTTTCAATATGAAAGAGCGGTCGTCGAGGTCGGCGGAGAGAGTATCGACTGCCTGGAAATCGTAGGAATGAACGATATTTCCGCGAAAAAGCTCGTGATCCCGCAGGAGGACGAGTTTGAAGGGGAGAGGCTGCCTGTATACAAAATTGGCGATAACGCGTTTGCAAACTGCATCGAATTAGAAGAATTGATCTTCCCCCGCCGCTGGTCTCGGGTGAATGAAAAGGCGTTTTACGCCTGCGCGCATTTGAAAAAGGTAGATTTCGGTTCTCCGCTTGCGGAAGACGAGGCAACTTTGGATCTGAGCGCCTTTGCCGGTTGCAACGCCCTTACGGAGATCGCGGTGCCGCCGGGGGTCGATGAGTTTTATTCGGGATCTACACCGCCTCCCCATATACGGAAAATCGTGATACCTTCCGGGGATTTCGGCGACTTGCGTTTTGCCGCTTTGCAGGAACTTTATGAAGTTGAGATTGCGGAAGACGCTTCCTGCAACGCGCTGCGGTTTACCTGCTGCAAACAACTCCGCAAAGTTCGGCTGCCGAACGGTCTGCCGCGCATCGATCCGTACGCCTTTATTGAGTGTACGTCACTGCAAAGCATCGTTATTCCGCAGTCTGTTTCGTCCATCGGCCTGGCCGCCTTTGCGCTGTGCGAGGGGATCGATCGTTTTTCCTTGCCCGAGGGCTTGCTGTATATCGATGCGCTGGCTTTTTACGGAAACGTTATGGAAAAAATTGTTTTGCCGGCAAGCCTGCAAAAGATAAGCGCGGGAGCCTTCGCGTGCTGCCGCGGCTTGCGCGAAGTACAGCTCGACTGCGAACGGCTGTGTATTGCAGACGATGCGTTTGCCGGCTGCAAAAGCCTGAAAACGGTCGTTCTGAACTGCGGGCAGATGACGATGAATTTAGAATACATCGGGCGCATCGATTATGAGAACCTGAGCATACAAGACATTTTTCTCTTAAAAAAATCGGACAGGCGTTCAAAAAAGACCGTGCTTGATAAAATCTTTCCGGAAGCGGAAACATTTTATATTAAAGACGGCGGCGTGAAGGCGAGTTTTCGCGGCGGCTTTTCGCGCGTTGTTTCAGACAGGCAGGGCTATAAAAAATATGTAAAGGGGCGGGTATGAGAAAAGATCTTTCCGAAAAAATTAAAATATTGGAAAATTCTCGCAGCGTTTTCGATCCCGAAATCAAAGCGCTCCTGCCCGAACCGGCGGAGGATAACGGATATTATCTCATATACTATCCCGAAGATCTGTACAAGAGCGCATTGACCGACGTACTGCTGTTCAACTCAGACAATCTGCGCGTTTGGTACGACAGAAGGTTGGAGAGCGGCGCGGCATGGGAGGAGTATATATTAGATAAAATCGGCGAGTATGACTGTATCGGCGCAGTTTTATATTTGAGCAACGCCTCTTTGCGCTCTCCTTTTTTCTATCGGCTGTGCGCCGAGCTCGATAAGCGGCATAAAAGCTATTGTTCTGTAAATTATGAATTTGATGAAAGCGGCAATGCGTTATCGGGCGAATATATAGTGCAGCGTTTGGGCAAAGAAATTCCCGCCGCCGCAGCGGAACTTTACAGAAAAATGTTTTCGAATGCGATCACGTATATCAGGGGCGACGCGCCTACGGAAGAAAAGATACGCGCCATACGCCTGATAAAACGGGAAGATGTACTCGTCTATCGCATAGCGGACGGAGAGGCGACGGTGATCTCCGTAAAAGATCTGTTCGTCGATTCCGTCACCGTGCCCGCGCAAGCAGAGGTCGACGGAGTAAAATATCCCGTTACCAAAATCGCGTCTCTTGCCTTTGCGAACTGCCGTTTTTTAAATGAGATACATTTTCCCGATACCCTGCGCGAAGTGGGGTGCGAAAGCTTTGAAAAAATCGATCTTGGCAAATACCGGGCAGATAAGCTGTTGCGGCTGCTCGGCGGCGATTCCGTGTCTCCGATCAAAACGGATACGGTCGGGTTTACTTTTTACCGTTGCGACGCGCTGGAACAAATCATTCTTCCGCCAAGCGTAGAAAAGCTCTACGCGCGTACTTTTTGGTCTTGCGAAAATGTACGGCATATCGATTTCGGCGGGGCGAGAGAGGGCGTTTTTGCCGCTCTTTCGGAGAGTCCGGAGCATGCGGAATACGATGGCGGAAACTTAAAACGGATCACGTTTTCAAAAGATATTTTAAAGGTTGACGGGGCGTTCTGTTCAAAATACGATTTTATGAAGATCATGATCCCGAATTCCGTCAAGGAGATCGAAGGATACGGGGAGTTTACCGTCTCTGAACGCATGGTCATTCCCGAAGGGACCGCCTGGCTGAACGGTTTATTCTCGGGAAACCAAACGATCGAAGAACTTACGCTTCCCTCGACCTATGCATACATGTCTTCGACGGAGTTTAAAAACTGTAAAAATCTGCGCCGCGTCATATTTTTGAATGATAAACTGGAATGGGAAGATGATGGCGAGGCTATTTTCGGAT
The DNA here is from genome assembly GCA_019115995.1 of Candidatus Borkfalkia avistercoris. GTDB lineage: Bacteria > Bacillota > Clostridia > Christensenellales > Borkfalkiaceae > Borkfalkia > Borkfalkia avistercoris. The sequence continues at coordinate 67,857 of DXCL01000009.1, read as the reverse complement.
ACGGTCGGGAGTTTTTTTTCGGCTGTGAAAAATTGGAATATGTATCGCTGCCGGCACAAATAAAGGGGATCGACCTGAATATTTTTACGGGCTGCGGCTGCCTGAAAGAGCTTACGCTGCCCGAATCCGTGCATGGCTTCCGATTTTTACGCTGCTCCCGCCGATATTTGAAAAAAAATTATCCGCCCGAAGAAGCGGCTCTGCGTGAGATCCCTCCCGGATTAGAAACTCTGGTGTTTCGTTCCTCGCAGGCCTTTTCTCTGATAAAGCAAATATTGAGGGGCGGGAATTTCAATGCCGTTTTACGCGGTAAACTGACTTTGGACGGGCAGGAAGCACTTTGGCAGGATACGCCTTTCATTTATAAATTGTTTATGAAACTGATCGGTTACTTTGCGGTAAAGAGAGCGTTTGATTTGAGGTCTCTGCCCAATCTGCACACCGTTTACGTTGCGCAAGACGGCGCCGCTCCCGTTATCAGGGGTTTTCGCCGTACGGAAACGGACAGGGAAGGCTTTTACCGCTATGAGCGCAGGCATATGCCGAAAAGGCGAACGAAAAACCGTCGTTAAACGGCTGTACATTCGTTTGACAAACGGGGGCGTGTGGTGTATAATAAAGTAGCTCTTTTTGCCGCACGTCATTCTTCGGCAGAAAAAGCGGAGATCGTTTATGCTCAAAGACAAATTTGCCGCCGTCGCGGAAATGCCCGCCATGCACAAAGCGCTCGGCTTTCTGGACGGAAATATTTATCCCGCGGTGTACGCCGCGCTCGCGCTCCTTTCCTCCTTTTTCGGTTTGGAGATCCCGCTGTTTGTCCTGACGGCGCTGCTCATCGTGTTCGTGTGCCTGTTCGCGCGGGATACGCGTTCTCTGCTCGTTCCCGTCGTGTTCGTCATGTTCGGCATGAGCTGGAAGCATACCCCGCAGCCGCCGTATTATTCCGACTTTCTCACGCAGACTTATTTTTACGTCGTGCTGGGCGTGCTCGGCGCGCTTGTGCTCGCCGCCTTTGTATGGCGGCTGATCGTATGGCGGGGAGAACGCAACTTTTTTAAGGACAAGAGCGCGTATAAATGGGGGCTCGTCGCCCTGTGCGCGGCCCTTTTGCTGAACGGTATTTTCTTTTCGGGGTACGTGATCTCCGATCTCTTTCTCGGCGCGCTGTTCGCCTTTTCCTTCATAGGGCTGTATATCTTTTTTTTCAATACGCTCGAAATGCGCAAAAACCTGCACATGTATGCGGCATATCTTTTGGCGCTCGCATGCGCGGTCATATTTGTGCAGATCGTTTATATCCTGCTGTTCGGCGACGTTATAAAAGACGGTTCCATAAATAAAGACTTTTTCGTCGCGGGCTGGGGCATGAGCAACAACGTGGGCGGCTATCTCGCCTTTTTCCTGCCCGCATGCTTTTATCTGAGCGTCAAAGTGCGCCGCGGCTGGATCTTATACGTGTTGGGATTTGTGTTCTTCGGCGGGATATTTTTTACGCAGAGCCGCACCGCGATCCTGGTGGGGGGCTTTGCCGTCGTATGCATGGCGGTGTATCTGAGCGTGGTCAGATCGCCGCAGCGCAAATTTATCCGCATTTTCAATATCGTCTGCGTCGCGGCGGTCATTGTCGGAGCCGTCGTGTTTTGGGAAAAGATCGCGGAGCTTTTCGCCGTCATCTTCGACAGAGGATTCGACGATTCCGACCGCTTCTTTATCTGGGAAAGCGGCTTGAAAAATTTTCTCCGCGCGCCCGTGTTCGGCGTCGGGTTTTATGAACCCATCGCGCCCGACTGGTCGTACGGCATCGAAAACTGGCTTTTTCCCGATATGTACCACAATCTCTTTATCCAGATGCTCGCCGGCTGCGGGATCGTCGGCATCGCCGCGCTCGTTTTTCATCTCGTGCAGTTTGCCGTCGTCATCTTCAAAAAGGGGATCACCGTCGAGCGCCTGTTCTGCGCGGCGGTCGCTTTGGTGATACTCGGCACAAGCCTCTTGGACAACCACCTTTTCCACGTGTTCCCCGCGCTCATCTATTCTGTCATGCTCCTTTTTTCCGAGCGCGCGCCCGTAAACGAGGCGCCGCCCGCAGAAGCTTCGGACAGGGAAAGCGGGGAGCCTCTTCCCGAGCCGTGTTCAACGGAGACGGAAGACGGGCAGGGTTGCGAATAAAACATAAAAGGCAGGGCGCCGCGCATTTTTTGCGCGGCGCCCTGCCTTTTCAGCGTAAGATCATTTTTTGTCTGAAAGCAACGTGTCGTAAATATCGGTGAGCAGGTGTGCCTGCTTTTCGATGTCATAACCGGCGCGCTCGATCTTATCGCGCGCGTCTTCCGTTTTGGGCATGTCCTTTGCCATTTCTTTTGCCCAAAGTTCGGCGTCTTCTTGCGTTTCTGCGGGCAAAAAGGTACATGCGCCGCTTATGTCGGCCTCTTTCGGTACCGCGTCAGAGAGTATACAGGGCAAGCCCGCCGCCTGCGCCTCGATCGCCACGATGCCGAGCCCTTCGTAGCGGGAGGGGAGCAGAAAAACGTCGGCAGCCTTATAATAGGGCGCGGGATCGCAGGGTGAAACAAAGCGCACTTTCTTTTCTATGCCGAGGTCTGCCGCCTGTTCCCGCAGCGCCTGCTCATCTGCGCCGCCGCCCACCAGAACGAGGGTCATGTCCGCCGTTTTCTGCGCGGCGGCAAAGGCTTTCAAGAGGAAGAATAAATTTTTCTGATAGACGAACCGCCCCACGAAAAGCGCCGTCTTTCCCGTAAGACGGAGGGCGGTCTTCGCTTCCGCACGCTCCTCCGCGGTGCTGTAAAATTTTGCCGCAGGGATCGCGTTGGGCAAAACGTATGCCTCTTTTGCGCGCGCTCCGAACAGATTTTCCGCGGCATGCGCGCTGCACGCCATCAGCGCGGTCGCCTTTTTTGCCGCAAAGGGGCGCAGAAGCTTTTTAATGGCATAATGGTCGGAATTTTTATCGAAGGCGCTGTGCGAGTGGCATATGCGCACGGGCACGTGCGCCCGCGCCGCGGGGGGCAGGGCAAAGGCGGAAAGCGTGGTCATATGCGAATGCACGGCGGCATAGTTTTCCTCGCGGCAGATCTTTTTCAGCGCGCGCATGGCGGAAAGGGGCCGTCTGTCCAGACGGGGAATGTAATAGATCTTCGCCTCGGGATCGGTTTCGTGCACCGTATCGTCGAACGCGCATTTTCCGTACGTTACAAAATCGAAGCGGTATTTTTTCAGATCCGCTCCGCGAAAATAGTTCAATAAACAAGAGACAACGCCCCCGATGCGGGCGTTGCCTACTATGTGCAAAATTTTTATTCTGTTCTCTGTCTGCATAATTTTCCGTTTTATTTTGCCGCTTTGAGTTTGAGCCCCGCGCAGATGATCGCGTTCGAGGAGTAGCGGAGCTTGATCTCGCGCCTGAGCGCCGCAAACTGCGCCTCGTTTACGGGGCGGAGGAAACGCTTTTCTCCGAAGATCAGCACGCCGATCGTTTTAAGAATGATCTTTATGTCCAGCCATAGGGACGCGTGCATCACGTAATATGCGTCGTAGTATTTGCGGTCTTTAATGGAAAGATATCCGTTCCCGTTTACCTGACCGAGCCCGGTAAGGCCGGGGCGCATTTCAAATTTGATGAGCTCCCAATCCTCATAGTCGCTGTCGAATACGGGAAGAAGGGGACGGGGCGCGATAAAGCACATGTCCCCCTTGATCACGTTGAAAAGCTGCGGAAGCTCGTCGATCTTGAATTTGCGGATCACCTTGCCCACCTTCGTGAGGTTGGGGTTATTGTCGCGGATCACTCGCTTGCTCTTGTCGTATGCCACATGGGTAGACTTCATCGAGCGGAATTTATAGCAATTGAACTTTTTGCCCTGCTTGCCCGTTCTGAGCTGTTTGAAGATGACTTTGCCGCCGTCTTCCGCTTTGATCGCGATCGCGACCGCGAGAAAAACGGGGCTGGTGACGATCAGCGCGACCAACGCAATCAAAAAGTCGGCACCGTACTTCAAGCGAATATACGTTTTATTCATTTTTTCTCCGTAAGCTGCAAGCCCGCAAGGGGTCTCGCGTCTTTTGTTTTATGTCGCTTTGCACCGGCCCATCGTCCGGCCGGGCGCATGTTCTGCTTTATTTGATTAAGAAAGCTTAATTTCCCTAAGTGCTGTATATTATAGCACTTAATGCCGCCACAGGCAACTATTTTAATGCAGTTTGTATATATTTTTCGTGAAAATTAGATAAAAATACGGTCAAATTTGCGCCTTTATGCAGAATATCGTTTACCTGTTCCGCAGCCTTTCAACAAGAGGATACCCAAAAGATTGACTTATAGTCCGCGATGTGGTAGAATAAACAAAAACTTTGCGCGCAAAGACGGACGGGACGAAAAGAGGAAAAACGTATGAAAGGTATCATTCTCGCGGGGGGCGCGGGCACGCGCCTCGCACCGCTTACGGTCGTGACCTCCAAACAGCTGTTGCCCGTGTACGACAAACCGATGATCTATTACTCGCTTTCCGCGCTCATGCTCGCGGGCATTCGGGATATTCTGATCATTTCCACCCCGCAGGACATCGGCAATTTCGAAAGGCTGCTCGGCAAAGGGGATAAATTCGGGCTGTCGCTTTCTTATAAAATACAGGAGAGGCCCGAAGGCTTGGCGCAGGCGTTTCTGATCGGCGAGGATTTCATCGGCAAAGATACGTGCGCCATGGTGCTCGGCGACAATATTTTTTACGGCAACGGACTGAAAAAAATGCTCCGCCGCGCCGCGGAAGAGGCGGAAAAAGGCAGGGCGACCGTATTCGGTTATTACGTGAACGACCCGACCCGCTTCGGCATCGTCGAGTTCGACAAGGAGCACAGGGCCGTTTCCATTGAGGAGAAGCCGAAATCGCCCAAATCCAATTATGCGGTAACGGGTTTGTATTTTTACGATAACCGCGTCGTGGAGATCGCGAAGGGCGTCAAACCTTCCCCCCGCGGGGAATACGAGATCACCGACGTGAACCGCGCCTATCTTGAAGACGGCACTCTGAACGTGGAGGTCATGGGCAGGGGGTACGCCTGGCTGGATACGGGTACGATCGAGAGCCTTTACGAGGCGTCGAACTTTGTGCGCGCCATCGAGGAGCGGCAGGGCGTCGTCGTTTCCGCGCCCGAGGAGATCGCCTATAACAACGGCTGGATCTCCGCAGACGAGCTGCGCGCGGCGATCGAAGGCTGTAAAAATTCCGATTACGGAAGGCATCTCGAAAGGGTATTGCAGGGCAAGATCATTTATTGAAGGAAAACAGAGGAAAAAGTATGAAAAAGATCGCGACGGCGGTAGACGGCGTATTTATTCTGGAACCCGCCGTATTCGGAGACAAACGCGGCTGGTTCATGGAAAGCTGGAACAGGGCCGCCATGGAAAAGGAAGGGCTGTTCTATGAGTTCGTGCAGGACAATCATTCCTTCTCGGCAAAAAAAGGGACACTCAGAGGGCTGCATTTTCAGCGCGGAGAGTGGGCGCAGGCAAAGCTCGTGCGCTGTGTGCGCGGCGCCGTGTACGACGTGGCGGTGGATCTGCGCAAAAACTCTCCGACCTATCTGAAATGGGTGGGCGTTGAGCTCTCCGCGGAAAATTTCCGTCAGCTGCTCATTCCGCGCGGCTGCGCGCACGGCTTTCTTACCCTGACCGACGACGTGGAGTTCTTATACAAGGCGGATAATTTTTATAACAAAGCGAGCGAGGGCGGCATTCGCTGGAACGACCCGGTTTTCGCCATCTATTGGAAGACGGAGGATCCCGTCGTTTCCGATAAAGACGCCGCGGCTCCGTTTTTCGATCAGGACGAATATTATTTTTGACGGGGAGTAACAGCAAAATGAAAATACTCGTAACGGGCGGGGCCGGCTTTATCGGCGGCAATTTCGTCTATTATATATTGAATAAGTATCCGCACGATCGCGTCGTGTGCGTGGATAAGCTCACGTATGCGGGAAATCTGGAAACGCTCGAAGGGGCGCTCGCCGATCCCCGTTTCGTTTTTTATAAGGCGGACATCACGAACCGCCGCGCGATGGACGGAATTTTCGCAAAGGAAAAGCCGGACGCGGTCGTCAACTTCGCTGCGGAAAGCCATGTAGACAGGTCTATCAGCAATCCGTCCGTATTTTTGAAGACGAATATCCTCGGCACGCAGGTGCTGTTGGAGGCTTGCAGAAAGTACGGCACGCCCCGCTACCATCAGGTCTCCACCGACGAAGTTTACGGCGATCTGCCGCTGGACAGGCCCGATCTGTTTTTTACGGAAACGACGCCTCTGCACACCTCGTCGCCCTATTCCGCGTCGAAGGCGTCGGCGGATCTCCTCGTTCTGGCATATTACAGAACGTACGGTGCGCCCGTAACCATTTCGCGCTGTTCCAACAATTACGGGCCATATCATTTTCCGGAAAAGCTCATTCCGCTCATGATCACGAGCGCATTGGAGGGGCGGCCGCTTCCCGTATACGGAACGGGCGCGAACGTGCGCGACTGGCTGTACGTGGAGGATCACTGCGCCGCGATCGACCTCATCGTGCGCGGCGGGCGGCTTGGCGAAGTGTACAACGTGGGCGGGCATAACGAAAAGACGAATCTCGAAGTCGTCCAAACGATCGTAAAGATACTCGGCAAAGGGGAGATCGTCTACGTCAAAGACCGCGCCGGGCACGATCTGCGCTACGCGATCGATCCGACGAAGATCAGAAACGAGCTCGGCTGGGAGCCGACCGTAAAATTTGACGACGGTATCCGCAGAACGGTGGATTGGTATCTGACCCACCGCGCGTGGTGGGAGCATATCCTCAGCGGAAGCTATAAACGTTATTATAAAAAGATGTATGGCGGAGCAAGCAAGTAAAAAACGCATTCTCATTCTTCTGTCCGCTTATAACGGGGAGAAATATATCGGGGAACAGCTCGACAGCCTTTTGGCGCTCGGCGGAGATTTCGAATTTACGATCCGCGTGCGCGATGACGGTTCTTCCGATTCCACGCCCGCCATACTCGCCGCATACGGCAGGGAGCGGGGCGTCGAGGTCATAAACGGGGAAAACGTCGGCTTTAACGCGAGCTTTTTCGCGCTCTTGGAGGGCGCGGAAGAGACGTACGACTATTATGCCCTGTGCGATCAGGACGACGTGTGGCTGCCCGGCAAGTTCGAGCGCGCCGTGCCCATGCTGGACAAGGAAAACGCGGCGCAGCCTCTCCTGTATTCGGGCGTTCTCTGCCTTACGGGGGAGGATCTCAGCGGGAAAAGGACGCTCCCATACCCGAAACGGGGGCCCTCTTTTTACAACGCGATGATCCAGGACATCTGCTCGGGGCATACCATGGTATTCAACGGGGCGCTTTTGCGGCTGCTGAAAGGCTCTTATCGGGAAGGGCTTATGAATTACGACCATTGGATCTATCTCGCGGCGTCCGCTTTCGGAAAAGTGATCTACGACAGCGAGCCGCAGGTCTTATACCGCCAGCACGGAGAAAACGCGGTGGGCGCGCAGGACGGCTTTTTTAAGAAGACGGCGCGGCGCCTCCGCTATCTGAAACAGGCGCGCGGCGGCGCGATGGCGCGCCAGCTCGCGGCGTTTTACGAGGCGTTCGGCGGGAGCCTGCGCGAGGAGTACCGGCAGGAGATCTCCGATTTTCTCGCCGCGGGCAAAAATTTCTGTTCCCGTATAAAATATGCGTGTAAGAGCCGCGCCGTGCGGCAGAGCGGCGCGGAAACGCTGCTTTTCAGGCTGTTGTACGTATTCGGAAAATTCAAGGCGTAACAAGCGGCGCTTTTTCCCGTGGAAAAAGCGCAAGGAGTAAGGTGCATGACAAAAAGTTTTTTCGGCGGCATCTGGCATGACCGCTATATCCTCGCGAGTTTTGTCAACCGCGATTTGCAGGCGAGATACCGCCGTTCCCTTTTGGGCGTTCTGTGGGCGATCATCACCCCGCTCGCGCTCTCGATCATCATCGGCACGGTGTACGCGGTGCTCTTCAACCAGGATATTAAAGTGACCATTCCCATTCTTTTCGCGGGTCTCAATCCCTGGACGTTCATCACCGCTTCCGCGGAGGGCGGGAACACCGCCTTCATCAATGCGGAAGGCTACTTGAAGCAGCTGAGCGTCAATCCGCAGATATTCCCGCTGAGAACGGTCTGCATAGGATTTATCAACCTGCTGTACAGCATGATGGCGTTTTATGTGCTGTATCTCGTTTTGCAGCCGCAGGCGTTCGGAGCGGAAATGCTCATGGTCGTTCCCGGGCTTCTGATCATGTTCGTCTTTTGCTGGGGCTTTGCGCAGATCGCGTCTGTCGCAAACCTGTACATCAGAGACTATCAGCCCCTGCAATCGCTGGCGCTGCAAGCATTCTTTTATATCACGCCCATCATTTACCGTCCGGCGCAGTTGGGAGAGAAGTTGGCGTTTATTTATCAGTTCAATCCGTTTTATTACGTTTTGGAAGTCGTAAAACAGCCGCTTTTGGGCAATATGGTCTCGTGGGAAACGTATCTGATCGCCATAGCCATAACTGCCGTTATCTTTGCGGTCGGCACGGCGATGGTCAACAGGTGCCGCTGGAAGATCAATTTCAAGTTGTGAGGAAGCCATGAGCATTATCAAGCTGGAAGATACCGACCTCGTGTTCAAGGTCTGGCGGGAAAGGCGGCTCAAAGACATCATCGTTCCCGGCAGCAATAAATTCAATAAATTCCAAAACGCCACGGTGCATGCGCTCGATCATATCACGCTCACCATCGAAGAAGGGGAGCGCGTGGCCATAATAGGGCACAACGGCGCGGGCAAGAGCACCTTGTTGAAGGTGATCGCGGGCATTTACAAGCCCTCCGGCGGCAAGCTGACCGTAGAGGGGAACGTATCCAACATGTTCGAGCTCTCCACGGGGTTCGAGGTGGAGCAGAACGGTTGGGACAATATGTATCTGCGCGGACTCATGCTCGGGCTTTCGCCGAAGGAGATCAAGTCGAAAATGCGCGAGATCGCCGACTTTTCCGAGCTCGGCGAATTTCTGAACATGCCCGTCAAATATTACTCGTCCGGTATGTTCGTGCGCCTTGCCTTTTCCACCTCTACGGCGTTCATGCCCGATATTCTCCTTTTGGACGAAGTGTTCGCCGCGGGAGACGCGGGCTTTATCGACAAAGCGACCCGCCGCATGAAGGAAATGGTCAACGTCGCAAAGATCATGGTCATGGTCACGCACAGCATGGAAACGGCGCTCGACATCTGCAACCGTTGCATTTGGCTGGACAGGGGGCGCGTCCGCATGGACGGCTCTCCGCAGGAAGTCGTGCAGGCGTACCTCGATTTCGTAAAGTAGGGCAGACAATGAACAGAAAAAAAATATTGAAAACGGCCGTGTTTGCGGTCATCGTTGTTGCGGTCGCGGCGGTGCTCGAAGTCTGCGCTTTTAACTTCAAGCCGATCACCGTGTCGCTCGGCTGGCGGCAGGACGAAACGCGTACGTACGCGCAGGCGGATTTCCGGCTGGAAAATTGTTATATAAACGCGGGCGGCGAAATAGAGATCGGCGAAGGCGAAGCGCATCTGTGGCTGGAAAATCTCAATTATGAGTTGAATACGATGCGCGTCAGCTTTGAAAGCGGCGGCATATCCTCCGTTTCCGCCTTCTGCGATTCTTCCACGGAAGATAAAACGGTCACCCTTGCAAACGGCGCGGGAAACGTGGTCGTAGACGGCAATATCCTGTCCGTCCGCTTCGATTTACAGGGCGAAACGGGAGACACGCTCAAAAATTTCACGGTCATCATCAACGATTATCAGTTCCGGTTTTCATGGGCGAGGTTTATCGCGATGATCGCCGTGTGCTTCATAACCCGCGGGCTTTTCGCCTTGCAGCACCCCGTCGATTACGGTATCGATACGTCGGATACGGGCGCGGCTTCCGCGAAAAAGGAAGAAGACAAAGGAGAGGGCGAAAGCGCATGAACATTCTCATCACGGGGGCGAAAGGGCAGCTGGGTACGGAACTTTCCGGCTTCTTCAAGCGGGGGACCACCCCCTTCGGCACGCCCTCTTTTTTGAAGGGCGCGCACCGCGTCGTCGAAACGGACGCAGACGAGCTGGATATCACCGACCGAAAAGCCGTGTTTTCCTTTTGCGAAAGGGAAAAGATCGGCGTCGTTTTCAATTGCGCGGCATATACGAACGTCAACAAAGCGGAATCGGACGAGGCGCTCGCGTTTGCCGTGAACGCGGCGGGAGCGGAAAATCTCGCGCTCGCCATGCATGCGGCGGGCGGCAGGTATATCCTCGTTTCCACCGATTATGTGTTCGACGGGGAAAAGGGCTCTCCTTATGTAGAGGAGGACGCGTGCCGTCCTCTCGGCGTGTACGGCAGATCCAAACGGCTCGGGGAGGAGCTTTCCTTGAAGGCGTGCCCGAACACGGCCGTCATGCGCACGGCATGGCTGTACGGCAGGTCGGGCAACAATTTTCTGAAAACGGTGCAGCGCGTCTGCACGGAAAAGGGCGCCATGCGCGTCGTGAACGATCAGTTCGGCTCGCCCACATTTACAGAAGATCTCGCCTATCACATGCTGCTCCTGGCGGACAGGCCCGAATGCGGCGTGTTTCACGCGACCTGCGAGGGCGTGTGCACCTGGTACGAATTCGCCGCAGAGATCGCCTGCCTGTCGGGGATCGCTGCGCAGATCTCTCCCTGTACCACGGAGGAGTATCCCACGCCCGTCAAACGGCCCGCCTATTCGGTGCTCGAAAACGCGAGGCTGAAAGCGTTGGGGCTCAATTTTTTCCGAAGCTGGCGGCAGGCGCTTTCCGCTTATTTTGCCGAAAACTGAAATTATGCCGAAGGGCGCGGAGCGATCATCTCTCCGCGCCCTTGACTTTGCGCGGGGAAAGTAGTAAAATTTATGAGAAGGTAAAAAAATATGTATTACGACATCACGCAGGAAGTTTTTTCGGGCGGCGTGTATCCGGGAGACGCTTCCCCCTCTTTTGTCCGCGCGAAGAGCATGGAAAGGGGAGACGAATGCAACTTGACCGATTTTGCGATGTGCGCGCATAACGGCACGCACGTCGACGCGCCCGCCCATTACATTGCGGGCGGGAAAACGGTCGAATCTCTCGAACTTTCACGCTTTGCGGGCAAATGCGTCGTCTGTTCCGCCGAAAGCGCCGCCGCGGCGCTCGGCGCGGGCGCGCGGCGCCTGCTGCTGAAAGGAAAAGAAGAAATAACCCCCGCCTTTGCCGCGCGCCTGCGCGGGAAGCTTTTGCTCCTCGGCGTGGAGGGGCAATCGGTCGGATCGGCGGAGGCGCACCGCATTTTGCTCGAAGACGAGATCGCTCTTTTGGAGGGGATCGACCTTTCCGCCGTGCCGGAAGGGAAGTACGAGCTGTATGCTTTCCCGCTGAAATTGGGCGGGGCCGACGGCGCGCCCGTACGCGCGGTATTGAAGAGTTTGGAGGAAAACGAATGAATATCCCTTTGTTATGTGTGCTCGCCTTTTACGGCGCAATGAGCCTTGCAGCTCTCATCGTATACGGCGCGGACAAGTGGAAGGCGCGCCGCGGCAGGTGGCGCATTCCCGAAAAAGTTTTGCTTCTGCTGTCGTTTTTCGGCGGGGCGGTCGGCGGGCTGCTGGGCATGCTGCTGTTCCGTCATAAAACGCGGCACTGGTACTTCTGGTTCGTCAATATCGTCGGCATTGCGTGGCAGGCCGCGCTCGCCGTATGGCTGGCGCTTGCGTTATAAAAAAATGGCAGGGGATCGCGTCTCCCCTGCCAAAAAGTGCGTTCTTTCCCAAAAATGCGCCCTGCCGTAAAAAAACCGCGCCGAAATACATCGGCGCGGTTTTATATTGCAGATTGAAAAATTAAGCGCGTTCCACTTTGTCGCTTTTCAGGCAACGCGCGCACACGTAAGCGGACTCCACCTTGCCGTCTTTTACGATTTTGACCTTCTGCACGTTCGCTTTGAAAGTTCTTCTCGTTTTGCGGTTGCTGTGGCTCACGTTGTTGCCGGAATTCTGACCCTTATTGCATACGCTGCAAACTCTCGACATATTCACACCTCCACGGTCGTAATCATTAAAAAATGAGCGCACCAAGCGCGCCCCGCCCGAAACGAGCAGTAATAATATAACAGAACTTTTCAAAAAAAGCAAACGTTTTTGCGCCGAAACGGGCAAAAATTTACATAAAAAAATTATGATATAAAAAAATTTGCTGTCATCTTCGGTATTTCTCTTGCAAAACAAGGGAAAATAGTATAAAATATGAATGATACGGGAGAGTGCTTTTATGTCAGTAAATACGAGCAACGCTTACGGCAAAATAACCATATCCGACCTTGCGATCGCGAAGGTCGCTTCTTTGGCGGCGATGGAGTGTTACGGCATCGTCGAAACCGTTTCGCGCCGTTTTACCGACAGCCTTTCCGAGCTGTTCAACAAAAACTCCGAGGGGAAGGGCGTAAAAGTTACCACCAACGGAGACCGCATCTATATCGACGTCTACGTCATCATCAAATTCGGCGTGTCCATCAACGCGGTCGCCGAATCCCTGAAAGAGAGCGTAAAGTACAGGGTCGAAAAATTTACGGGTATGATCGTTGACACCGTCAACGTGAATATCATCGGGGTCAAGCTCTGATCCCGCGTTAAGGAGAGAATCACTTTCATGCCAAAATCGGTAAACGGCACAGAGTTCCGCAAAATGATCGTTGCGGGCGCCAAGGTGCTTGAAATAAACAGGACGAAGGTGGACGCGCTCAACGTGTTCCCCGTGCCCGACGGAGATACGGGCACGAACATGTCCCTTACCATACAGTCTGCGGTCAAGGAGCTGGGGCTTTGCTCCTCGAACCGCCTTTCCGAGCTCTGCGACGCCGTTTCCAAGGGCGCCTTAAAGGGCGCGCGCGGGAATTCGGGCGTCATTTTGTCTCAGCTTTTCCGCGGCATGTGCGCGGAATTTAAAAATTACGAAGAGATCACCATCAAGGCGTTCGCCAAGGCGATGGAAAACGGCACGAAGGTCGCTTATTCCGCCGTTTCCAAACCGAAGGAAGGCACGATCCTCACCGTGGCGCGCCTCATGAGCGAGTTTGCCCGTTCTTCCGCGCCCAAATACAGGGATCTGAAAGTCTTTTTGGAAGACGTCATCAAGAAGGGCGAGGAGGCGCTCGCCAAAACGCCCGAGCTTTTGCCCGTGCTCAAAAAGGCGGGCGTCGTCGATTCCGGCGGCATGGGCCTTTTGTGCGTATACCGCGGATTTTTGTCTGCCGCCAGCGGGGAGGAAGTGGAAGGCGCCGCCGATTTCGACGCCGCGCCCAAGGCGGACGAAGACGTGTTCGGCGACAATTCCGACATCATCAACCTCGACCTCGGCGAGATCGAGTTTGCCTATTGCACGGAATTTTTCGTCATCAATCTAAAAAAACAGACTACGCTTGCGGATATAGACAAGTTGAAGGAAAAGCTGATGAATATCGGCGATTCCGTCATCTGCATCGGCGACCTCGAACTCGTCAAAGTGCACGTGCACACCAATAATCCCGGTCAGGCGCTGCAATATGCCGTGGAGCTCGGAGAGCTCGACCGCGTGAAGATCGAAAACATGCTCGAACAGAACAGGGCGCTGCGCGCCAAGCGCGAGGCGGAAAAGAAGGAGATGGGCATGCTCGCCGTATGTGCGGGAGACGGCATTGCCGACATCTTCAAAGACCTGCTCGTCGACGGCGTGATAGAAGGGGGGCAGACGATGAACCCCAGCGCGAACGACATCGCCGCCGCCGTGCAGAAGATCAACGCCGAGCACGTTTTCGTGTTCCCCAATAACAAAAACATCATTCTGGCGGCGGAACAGGCAAAGGCGCTCGTTTCCAACCGCACCATACACGTTATCCCGACGAAAAACATTCCGCAGGGCTTTGCCGCGGCGCTCGCGTTCAATCCCGAGGCGAGCGCGGAAGAGAACAAGACGGACATGATCCATTCCATGGACAACGTCAAGGCGGGGCAGGTAACGTATGCCGTCCGCGAAACGTCGGTAAACGGTATTCATCTGAAAGAGGGCGACATCATAGGGCTCGACGATAAAAAGATCCTCGCAAAGGGCACGAACGTAGACGACACGCTGCTTTCGCTCGTCGGCAAGCTCAAAGAGAGCTCGCACGAGATCATCACCCTCTATTACGGGAAAGACGTTTCGGAGGAAGACGCCGAGGCGCTCGCGGGCAAGCTCGCCGAGCAGTTCCCCGACTGCGACGTGGATTTCCACTACGGCGGCCAGCCTATCTATTATTATATCGTATCGCTTGAATAAAAAGATTTTTACGGCGGCGGGCAATCCTGCCGCTTTTTGATTTTTCGGGGGCGGACGTTGTTTCGTGGATTTGCCGCCCGCGTCGGAGAACTTCGATGGAGCTGATCAAATTGAAGGGCGTTACCGAAAAACGCCTCAAAGAACTGAATAAAATGGGTATATTTACGCCCGAAGACCTCGTGCGTTTTTATCCGCGCGCCTATCTCGACCTTACGCACAGAGTAAAGCTTTCCTCGTGCTATCACAACGACATGGCGCTCGTCGCCTGCCGCGTGGCTTCTCCGCCGCAGGCGGTTTATACGGGCAGGCGCAATTTCATCAAGGTCTGGTGCGATCAGGAGGGAGAGCTGTTTTCCGTCGTCTGGTTCAACGCGCCCTATGTGAAAGATAAACTCAAAGAGGGGGAATACCTGTTTTACGGCAGGGTGCAGAACAGATACGGCACCGTTTCCATGGTCAACCCCTCCTTCGAGCCGCTGGACAAAAACTACCGTTTGAAGGGCATCGTGCCCGTATATTCCTTGAAGGGCTCGCTCACCCAGCGCGCCGTGCGAGACATGATCTCCTCCGCGCTGAAAGTCTGCCTGCCGCAGACGGTCATACCCGCGGCTGTCGCGCGAAAGTACGGGCTTGCCTCCCTTTCGCAGGCTTACCTCGACATTCACAATCCGCCGAGCGAGGCGGCAAAAGACGCCGCCGCCGAGCGCATCGCTCTGGAAGAGTATTTCGTGCTCGTTTCCGCTTTCAAATACATCAAGGGAGGCAAAGACGACGCGCGCACCCGCCGCTATGCCTGCACCGCGGAAGACGTGAAGGAGTTTGCCTCCCGTTTCCCCTTCGAGTTTACGGAGGGGCAGAAAGCGGCGGTAAACGACGTATACGAGGATCTGAAAGGCCCGTCGCGCATGAACAGGCTGTTGCAGGGAGACGTGGGCAGCGGCAAAACGGCGGTGGCGCTGTGCGCCCTGTATATGGCGGCAAAGAGCGGGTACCAGGCGGCGTTCATCGCCCCTACGGAGGTGCTCGCCGAACAAAATTTCCGTCTCCTGCAAAAATCGTTTCCCGAATACGAATGCGTATTCCTTTCCGGCTCCGCCTCCGCAAAGGAAAAACGCGAGATCAAGGCGCGGCTCGCTTCGGGGCAGGCGCGGCTGGTCTGCGGCACGCACGCGGTCATTCAAAGCGACGTGATCTTCAAAGACCTCGCGCTGTGCGTGTGCGACGAACAGCACCGCTTCGGCGTGGCGCAGCGCAACGCCCTCGGCGAAAAGGGCGAGGGGGCGGATATGCTCGTCATGAGCGCTACGCCCATCCCGCGCACCCTCTCGCTCATTTTTTACGGCGATCTCGACATTTCCGAGATCAAAGACAAGCCCAAGGCGCGCGCCGAGATCGTGACGGCCGTCATTCCGTACCGCCGTTACGACGATATGCTCGAATACATCGGGCAGGAGGCGAAAAAGGGGAATCAGAGCTATTTTGTGTGCCCGAAGATAGAGGGAGACGAGGAGGGCTCGCTCATGAGCGTGAACGAACTGTTCGACGAGCTCAAAAACCGCCTTCCCCGCGTGCGCTTTGCGCTTTTGCACGGCAAAATGAAGGACAAGGAAAAGGCGGAGGTGATGGCTGCGTTCAAGGCAAAAAAGTACGACTGTCTCGTTTCGACCACCGTCATCGAGGTGGGGATCGACGTGCCCGACGCGACCATCATGGTCATCTACAACGCCGAGCGGTTCGGGCTTTCCCAGCTGCATCAGCTGCGCGGCAGGGTCGGACGGGGCAGCAAAAAGAGCTATTGCTTCCTGCTCTGCGGGTCAGACAGCGAGGAGGCGCGCGAGCGCCTTGCCGTCATAAAACAGAATTCCGACGGATTCAGGATCGCCGAGTACGATTTGAAAATGCGCGGCGGCGGAGACTTTTTGGGCACCCGCCAGAGCGGGAAATTCCTCAACGAGATACGCAATCTCCGCTATCCGCCCGAAGTTATCTTTCAGGCGAAAAAACTCTCCGACGAGGCGTTCGAGGGGGGCGGCAGCGAACAGCTGCGCGCCTTTGCCCTCAAAAAATACGAAAGCCTGAAAGAGGTCATCCTCAATTAGCGCGCATATCATTGACAGAAAGCGTGCAAAAGTGATAAAATATACAAAAGGGCTTATACAGTCTTTATTTATGCATAAATTTTTGCATAAAACGATTAAATTTGCATAACGGGAGTTTACAATGCCTTACTTCAAACTGCCCGCGGGGGTCAGAGACGTCCTGCCCGAGGAGTGCCGCGCGCTCAACGCCGCGGAGGAACGGCTCGGCAGAAAATTTGCCGAAGCGGGCTTTTGCCCCATTCGCACGGCGGGGCTCGAATATTACGACACGTTCGCGGGGATAAAGAGCGCGGTCGCGCAGTCTAAAATGTTCAAGATGACGGATAAAGACGGCAATCTGATCGTGCTCCGCCCCGATATGACCCTTGCGTGCGCGCGCATCGCCGCCACGAAGTTGCACAAAGACCGCGCGAAGCTCTGTTATTTTTCCAATATCTACGATTTTTCCGCGGGCGGCAATTCCGAAAGGGAGGTCGCGCAGGCGGGCGTGGAGATCTTCGGGGAAGAGGGCGCTTTTTCGGACGCATACGCCGTGGCGTTTGCGGCGGAGTGCCTCAAAGAGATCGGCTTGCAGGATTTTATCATAGACATCGGCCACGTCGGCTTTTACAAAGGGCTTTTGGAGGGCAGCGGGCTTTCCGAGGCGGCTTCCGAAGAGATCCGCGGCTATATCAACGCGAAAGACGCGGTGAACACCGAGATCGCCCTCAAAAATCACGGCGCGTCCGAACGGGCGCAGGCGGCTATTTTGGCGCTGCCGTCCCTGTTCGGCGGCGTTTCCGTTTTGGACGAGGCGGCAAAACTCACCGACAGTCCCCTCGCGCTCGGGGCGCTGGCGCATCTGAAAAAGGTGTACGCCTATCTCACGGAAATGGGCGCGGAAAAATACGTTTCCTTCGACCTCGGCACCGTCAAGAGCCTCGCTTATTATTCGGGCATGGTGTTTACGGGGCTTGCCGAAGGGGTGGGCGCGCCCGTGCTTTCGGGCGGCCGGTACGACGGGCTTTGCGCCCAGTTCGGCAAAAACCTCGCGGCGGTGGGCTTCGCCGTGGGGTTAGGCCGCGTTTTGCGCGCTTTGAACGGCGCCGAGGCGCCCGTGCCGTGCACTGCGGTCGTCTGTACGGCCGGCGGGGAAAAGGCTGGCTACGCCTTTTATAAAAAGCTCCTCGCGGAGGGCGGGCGGTGCGACCTGTTCGCCGGCGAAAACGCCGCAATGCCCCAAGGGTATGCGGAAATATATGCGGCGACGGAAAAGGGGGTCAAAAAATGCTGAACGTAGCGCTGGCAAAAGGGCGGCTCGCCGATTCCTGTGCAGACATCTTCATCAAATGCGGGATCCGCGCGGAGATCTTAAAAGAGGAAACGCGCAAGCTCGTTCTGGAAACGCCCGATAAAAAATTCCGCTTTTTCTTTGTAAAACCGTCCGACGTGCCCACATACGTCGAATACGGCATCGCGGATATCGGCGTGGCGGGAAAGGATACCCTGCTGGAAGCGGGCGCAGACCTCTACGAGATGCTCGATCTGAAATTTGAAAAGTGCCGCCTGTGCATCGCGGGCTTCCCCGAAATGAAGGGTGTGCAAAAACCCCGCCTGCGGGTCGCCACAAAGTACGTGAACACGGCAAAGCAGCTCTTTTTCTCCCGCGGGGAAGACGTGGAGATCATACCCCTGCACGGCTCCATCGAGCTCGCGCCGCTCACCGGGCTTTCCGACGTGATATTCGACATCGTGCAGTCGGGCGGCACGCTTAAAGCGAACGGGCTCGTGGTGCTCGAAGATGTGTTCGACATATCCGCAAGGCTCGTGGCGAACAAGGTCAGCTTAAAGACGAAGGCGGCGGAGATCCTGCCCCTTATCGCAGAAATGAAAAAGTACGTCGGAGAATGACGATGAAGCTGAAAATTTATAAAAACGCAGAGGAAGCCGCCGGCATTTTGGCGCGCGGCGGGTTCGAAGACGAGGAGCTTGCAAAGTCCGTCCGCGAGATCGTGCGCTGCGTGCGCGACGGCGGCGACAAAGCGCTCTTTTCCTATTGCGAAAAGTTCGACGGCAGCGTTTTGAGCAAAGACGCGCTGTTCGTTTCCGAAAACGAAATAAAAGAGGCTTATGCGGCGATCGACAAAGACTTGCTCGCTTCCATGAAAAAGGCGGCGAAAAACGTTTTAGACTATCACAGCCGCAGCCCGATGAAAGAGGATATCCGCACCGAAAACGGCAGAACGACGGGTTATACCGTGCGCGCGGTGGAGCGGGCGGGCATTTATGTGCCCGGCGGCACGGCGCCCCTTTTCAGCTCTGTCATGATGGGCGTGCTGCCCGCAAGGGCGGCGGGCGTTCCGCATATATACGTGGCGACGCCCGCAAAGGGCGGAAAAGTGCACCCCGCGGTGATCGCGGCGGCGGATCTGTGCGGCGCGGAAAAGATCATCAAAGCGGGGGGCGCGCAGGCGGTCGCGGCGCTCGCCTACGGCACCGAGAGCGTTCCGAAGGTGGACGTCATCGCGGGCCCCGGCAACATCTACGTCACTCTCGCAAAAAAAGAAGTGTACGGGCAGGTAGGCATCGATATGCTCGCGGGCCCGAGCGAAATACTCATCATCGCGGACGGCAGGCAGAGCCCCGCCTTCGTCGCGGCGGACATATTGTCGCAGGCGGAGCACGATAAGCGCTCCCGCGCCATTTTGCTTACCGACGACGAGGCGTTTGCCGAAAAAGTGCAGGCGGAAACGGAAAAACAGATCGAAGCGCTCGCAAGGAAAGACATCGCCTCTTATTCCGTGGAAAATTCGGGCGGCGCGATCCTCGTAAAGGATATGGACGCGGCCTGCGAACTTGCCAACCGCATCGCGCCCGAACATCTGGAACTCGCAACGGAAGAGCCGGAGAAGCTCTTGCCCAAAATACGCAACGCGGGCGCGGTGTTTATGGGCAGGTGGACGAGCGAACCCGTCGGCGATTATTTCGCCGGGCCCGACCATACGCTGCCTACGGGCGGCACGGCGCGCTTTTTCGAGGTGCTCAACCAGGATATTTTCCTGCGGAAAATGAGCGTCATAAAATACAGCGAAAAGGCGATCGGAGAGGACGCGGCGGACATCATACGCCTCGCGGAAGCGGAGGGGCTTTCCGCCCACGCGAACGCGGTACGCGTCAGAATAAAGGAGGGATAAGCGAATGAGAACGGCGGAAATTTCCCGCGATACGCGGGAGACCAGAATTTATGTAAAGCTTGACCTCGACGGAAAGGGGCGCGTTTCGGTGGATACGGGCGTGGGCTTTTTCAATCACATGCTCGAACTTTTCGGCGTGCACTCGGGGTTAGACCTCACCGTGCGCTGCGAAGGGGATACCGACGTAGACTTCCATCACAGCGTGGAAGACGTGGGCATCTGCCTCGGCAAGGCGTTCAAAGAGGCGCTCGGCGATAAAACGGGCATCGCCCGCTTTGCCGACCGCGTGATCCCCATGGACGAGTGCGCCGCGCTCGTTGCGCTGGACATCAGCGGCAGGCCCTTCCTCAATTTCGAAAAGAAAATGACGGGTAAAATAGGCGAGTTCGACGCGGAGCTCGTGGAAGAATTCATGCGCGCCTTCGCCTTCAACGCGGGCGTCAACCTGTATATCGACCTGTTGAAGGGCGGCAATATGCACCACGAGGCGGAGGCCGTTTTCAAGGCGCTCGCAAAGTGCGTGCAAGACGCGGTGAAAATCGTGTCCGACAGGGTGCCCTCTTCCAAAGGAGTTCTGTAAGGTGATCGGCATTCTCGATTACGGCATGGGCAACCTGCGCTCGGTGCAGAAGGCCCTCGAATATCTCGGCGAAAGGGCGGTTATTTCGGGCGACAAAGCCGTTTTGGACGGCTGCGAAAGGCTCATTCTTCCCGGGGTCGGCTCCTTTGCCGCGGGCATGGCGGAAATGAACGGAGCGGGGCTTTCTTCCTACGTGAAAGAACGCGCGAAGGATACGAAGATCCTCGGCATCTGCCTCGGCATGCAGTTCCTTTTGGAACGCAGTTTCGAAGAGGGCGAAACGGAGGGCCTCGGCTTCGTAAAGGGAAGCGTGGTACGGTTTACGGAGGGCAAGATCCCGCAGATCGGTTGGAACGGGGTGTTCGGTCTGAAAACGCCCCTGTTCGACGGCATAGAAGAGGGCACGCGGTTTTACTTTGTGCACAGCTACCGCGCCGACTGCGCAGACGAATTCGCCTGCGCAAAAACGGAGTATTATATCGACTATCCTTCGGCAGTGTATGCGGGCAACGTGTACGGCGTTCAGTTCCACCCCGAAAAGAGCGGGGAAGCGGGGCTGAAACTTCTGAAAAATTTTTGTAAAATGTAACGCCGATCGGCCGTTGATTCTATAAGGAGGCAAACATGATCTTATTTCCCGCGATCGATATTCTGGAAGGCAGGGCGGTGCGCCTGTACAAGGGGGACAAAAACGCGGTAACCGATTACGGCGATCCGCTCGGATTTGCCGAAAAGTGGGTGTCTGCGGGCGCGGAATGGCTGCACGTGGTAGACCTTTCCGGCGCCTTTACGGGCGAGAGCGGCATCGATCCCGTCATTGCGGAGATCAAAAAGCGCTTCAAAGTGAAGGTGCAGAGCGGCGGAGGACTGCGGCACATCGCCGACATCGAAAGGAGGCTATCCGCGGGGGCAGACAGGGTAGTCGTCGGCACGATGGCGGTCGCCGAACCGGACGAATTTGCGCTCGCCGTCTATCGGTTCAAGGACAAGATCGTCGCGGGGATCGACGCAAAGGGCGGCATGCTCGCGGTGAAAGGCTGGACGGAGACGACCGGGCTTTCCGCCGTCGCGTTCGGCAAAAAATGCAAAAAGATGGGCATTTCCTGCGCGCTGTTTACCGATATTTCCAAAGACGGCGCCATGCAGGGCGCGAACGTGTGCGAAACGGTGCGCATGCAGAAGGAAACGGAGCTCAACGTCATCGCGTCGGGCGGCATATCGGGCATGGCAGATCTGAAAAATCTGCACGAGAGCGGCGTGTACGGCGCGGTGCTCGGCAAATCCATTTACAGCGGCGCGATCGATTTGAAAACGGCGATCGAAAAGTATAACGGGTAAAACATATGCTTTCCAAACGCATCATTCCCTGCTTGGATATCGACAAGGGCAGGGTGGTAAAGGGCGTAAACTTTATAAATCTTGTAGACGCGGGCGATCCCGTAGAGATCGCCAAGGCGTACGACAAGATCGGCGCCGACGAGATCGTCTTTTTGGATATCACGGCGTCGAGCGACGGAAGAAAGACCGCGGTCGACATACTCCACCGCGCGAGCGAGCAGGTGTTCATACCGCTTACCGTGGGCGGGGGGATACGCTCTGCCGACGACTTCCGCGAACTGCTTTCCGCGGGGGCGGATAAAATAGCCGTCAATTCCGCGGCGATCAGAAATCCCGCGCTCATCACCGAGGCTTCGGTAAAATTCGGCGCGCAGTGCGTCGTTTTGGCGGTCGACGCGAAGCGCAACGCCGCGGGGGCGTGGGACGTGTACCTCAACGGCGGCAGGGTGAATACGGGGCTCGACGCGATCGAATGGATCAAAAAGGCGGTATCCCTCGGCGCGGGGGAAGTGCTTTTGACGAGCATGGACAAAGACGGCACAAAGTCCGGGTACGACATCGAGCTGACGAGGCGGGCGGCGGAAGCCGTGAACGTGCCCGTCATCGCGTCGGGCGGCGCGGGCAAAATGCAGGACTTTGCAGACGTTCTCACGGAGGGCAAGGCAGACGCGGCGCTTGCGGCGTCGCTTTTCCACTTCGGCGAAATAGAGATGAAAGACTTAAAGGAATATCTTGCGGCGCGGGGCATTCCCGTAAGGAGAGTATAAATTTTATGGAAGAACTCAAATTCAACGCGCACGGTCTCGTTTGCGCGATCGCGCAGGACTATGAGAGCGGCGAGGTGCTCATGCAGGCGTATATGAACGAGGAGGCGTACCGTAAAACGCTGGAAACGGGCTACGCGCACTATTGGAGCCGCTCGCGCAAAAAATTGTGGAAAAAGGGCGAGGAGAGCGGGCATCTGCAAAAGGTGCGCGGCATATACCTCGACTGCGATAAAGACTGCGTGCTTTTGAAGGTGGAACAGGTCGGCGCCGCCTGCCACACGGGCAATTACACCTGCTTTTTTACGCCCGTAAAGGAATGCGGAAAGGGCGCGGAGATGCTCGGGGAACTCCAACGCATCGTGGAAGACAGAAAGCAGAACCCCGAAGAGGGCAGCTATACCGCGTACCTGTTTGAAAAGGGCGTAGACAAGATCGCCAAAAAGACGGGCGAAGAGGCGGTGGAGCTGGTCATTGCGGCAAAGAACGAAAATAAAGAAGAGATCGTGGGCGAGTGCGCAGACCTCTTTTATCACACCCTCGTATTGCTCGCCAATGCGGGCGTAAAACTTTCGGACGTGTGCACGGAGCTGAAAAACAGACACTAAAAGTAATTCACAAAATTCTCGGCGAGCTGACGCCTGCGAATTTTCGTGATTTTGAGGGCTCTGCCCTCTGCGGCGCGCTTTTTGAGGGCACGCCATAACATGCGCGCCACATTCACCCGTTGAGACCGCAGGTATGCGGCAAATTGAGTGCGCTTTTTGAAAAACGCGGTTTTCAAACGCGCCTCTAATTATTGGGGTTCACAAAATTCTCGGCGAGCTGACGCCTGCGAATTTTCGTGAGTTTAGGGCGCTGCCCTCTGCGGCGCGCTTTTTGAGGGCACGCCATATCATGCGCGCCGCATTCACCCGTTGAGACCGCAGGTATGCGGCAAATTGAGTGCGCTTATCCAAAATAGCGATTTCGGAACGCGCCTTAAATTATTTAAATAATATTGCGAAAAAGCAAAAATGACACTTTTTGCTTTTTCACTCAATTTGGCAACGCTTTGCCTTTTGGGAAGAGGGTGAATTTGCGCCCTTGCAATAATGTGTGTGCCCCTAAAAAGGGCGCAAAGAGCGGAGAAACCGTTGCCGAGCCGACAATATGTTAATATGATGGCGAACAGCGGTTTCTTCCTAAAATCACGGAAAACCGCAGGCGGCGTCCCGCCGAGGTTTTCGTGAACGCAAATAATTTACTTGCGTTTCCGAAAATCGCATTTTCGGAATAAGCCCCCGATTTGCCGCGACGAGCGGCTTGCCGAAAAAGAGTGAATGCGAAAATTGCTTTAATAGGTAAGCCCTTAAATTAAGGCTTCCAAAAATCGCAACGCGCGCAGCGGTGTGAGATTTTTGGAAATAAGGAGCGGCAAATATATAAAAGCATAGCATTTGCAAGTATTGTAAATGCTTGCATAAAATATTTTGCCGCGACGCCGCAGAGAGAAAAACGCCGCAGAGCCGACCTGCGTGTCGGCGAACGGCGGTTGTCTCTCAAATCACGGCTTTAGCGACAACAAAGTTGTCGCATCAGTTTAGCCGATTTTGCATAAATGACCGCGAGCGGTCGCTTCGCAAAATCGGCGGCACTATTCGCAGCGCCTTTGCGCGAGAAATGCGTGAACAAGGATTTAGGAGTTTTTATGGAAGTCAAACGTAAAGGTTCGTTATTATCTTTCCGCCCCGACATCAAGGTGCTCGACGCTACCTTGCGCGACGGCGGGCTTTGCAATAATTTTGAATTTTCCGACGAGTTTGCAAAGGCGCTCTATAAAATGAACGTCGCCGCGGGCGTCGATTACATGGAAATGGGTTACAAGGCGTCGAAAGCCATGTTCGACGTTTCCAAATTCGGCAAGTACAAGTTCTGCGACGAGCAAGACGTGCAGAAGATCGTCGGCGAAAACAAGTCGGACATGAAACTCTCCGTCATGGCAGACGTGGGCAGGACGGACTTCAAAAAGGACATCGGCAACAAAAAAGACAGCGTGATCGACATGGTGCGCGTTGCCTGCTACATCACCGAGATCCCCGCCGCGATCGAAATGCTCGAATACTGTGCGAAAAAGGGATACGAGACGGCCGTCAACGTCATGGCGGTATCCAAAGCGCGCGACGAGGAGATCGACGCCGCGCTCGAAATGCTCGGGCAAAGCCCCGCGGACTGTATTTATCTTGTAGACAGTTACGGTTCGCTCTATCCCGAACAGGTGGCAAAACTCACCTTAAAATATCTCGAAGCGGGCGAAAAATACAAAAAGAGTATCGGCGTGCACGCCCACAATAACCAGCAACTCGCCTTCGGCAACACCATCGAGGCGGCAAGCTGGGGCGCGAGCATGCTCGACGCCACCGTGAACGGCATGGGCCGCGGCGCGGGCAACTGCTCCATGGAACTGCTTTTGGGCTTTTTGAAGAACCCGAAGTATCATCTTCCGCCCGTCCTGCGCTTTATCACCGATTATATGCTCCCGCTCAGAGAGCAGGGCGTCGTTTGGGGGTACGATATCCCGTACCTGCTTACCGGCAGGCTGAACATGCACCCGTCTTCCGCCATTTCCTGCATACGGGAAGGCAATACCGATTACGAGGCGTTTCACCGCGCCCTTCTCGAAAAGGATTGACGATGCCTCCCCGCGCCTGTGCGCGGGGATATTTGTTTTTACATATGCGCATATGCGCAGAGCAAAGCTTATAAAAAATTTTAATACCATAAATTTTTCAAATGCAGAAAAAATCGCTTGTATTAAAAGGCGAGGTCTATTATAATATTGTGCGTTAAAGTCTGCAATATTTTTGAGGTTAGGTTATGTATAAGATTGTAAAAAAGAGAGAGCTGAATCCGACCGTGACCCTTATGGAGGTGGACGCGCCCTTCGTCGCCCGCAAAGCGGAGCCCGGGCAGTTCATCATTCTGCGCGTAGATGAGGAAGGGGAGCGCATTCCCCTCACCGTCGCCGATTTCGACAGAAAAAAGGGCACCGTTACCATTATTTTTCAGATCGTGGGCGGCACGACCGAGCGGCTGAACCATCTGAACGAAGGAGATTTTATACAGGATTTCGTCGGCCCCTTGGGCGAACCCTCCCATACGGAAGGGCTTAAAAAAGTCGCCGTCGTTGGCGGCGGCGTCGGCTGCGCCATCGCGTACCCCGTCGCGAAAAAGCTGCACGAGCAGGGCGCGCAGGTGCACTCCGTGGTCGGTTTCCGAAATAAAGACCTCGTGATTCTGGAAGAGGAATTTTCCGCCGTTTCCGATGTGTTCAAAATGATGACGGACGACGGCAGTTACGGCGAAAAGGGACTCGTTACCGACGCGCTCAAAGCGCTCATCGAGGCGGGCAACGAGTACGACGAGGTGATCGCCATCGGTCCCGTTGTCATGATGAAGTTCGTGTCCCTTCTCACCAAACAGTACGGCATAAAAACGGTGGTCAGCATGAACCCGATCATGATCGACGGCACGGGCATGTGCGGCTGCTGCCGCCTGACCGTGGCGGGCAAAACCAGATTTGCCTGCGTAGACGGGCCCGATTTCGACGGCCACGAAGTGGATTACGACGAAATTTTGAAGCGCGCTTCCACGTATAAGGAATTTGAAGCGAAAGAGCGCGAAAAGGCGTGCAACCTGTTCAAAAAGGAGGTGCGTTGACCATGCCGAACATGAGCCTGAAAAAGAATCCGATGCCCGCGCAGGAGCCGGACGTACGCAATAAAAACTTTTACGAGGTTACCTTCGGTTATACCGCGGAGACCGCGATCGACGAGGCAAAGCGCTGCCTTAACTGCAAGAACAAACCCTGCATGGGCGGCTGCCCCGTCAGGATACATATCCCCGAATTTATCCAAAAGGTCGCGGAAGGGGAGTTCGAAGAGGCGTATCACATCATTCAGCAGACGAGCTCCCTGCCCGCCGTATGCGGCAGGGTGTGCCCGCAGGAAACGCAGTGCGAACAGAAGTGCGTGCGCGGCATCAAGGGCGAACCCGTCGCCATCGGCAGGTTGGAACGCTTCGTTGCCGACTGGCACAATGCGAACAGCTGCGATCTCCCCGTAAAGGCGGAGCCGAACGGCCACAAGGCGGCGGTGATCGGCAGCGGGCCCGCGGGGCTGACCTGTGCGGGCGATCTTGCCAAGCGCGGGTACGACGTTACCGTTTTCGAGGCGCTGCACCTTGCGGGCGGCGTGCTCGTGTACGGCATACCCGAATTCCGTCTGCCCAAAGCCATCGTGCAGAAGGAGATAGACAACCTGAAAGCGCTCGGCGTTAAAATAGAGACGAATATGGTCATCGGCCGCGTGCTTTCCATCGACGAGCTGATGGACGAATACGGTTTTGAAACGGTGTTCATCGGCAGCGGCGCGGGACTACCCCGTTTTATGAATATTCCGGGCGAGAACCTGAAAAGCGTGTATTCCGCAAACGAGTTCCTCACCCGCGTGAACCTGATGAAGGCTTACAAGGAAGATTCCCGTACCCCCGTGCTGCACGCGAAGAAGGTGTGCGTGGTGGGCGGCGGCAACGTCGCGATGGACGCGGCGCGCAGCGCCAAGCGCCTCGGCGCGGAGGAAGTTACCATCGTCTACCGCCGTTCCCGCGCGGAGCTTCCCGCGCGTGCGGAAGAAGTCGAGCATGCGGAAGAAGAGGGCATCGTATTTAAATTCCTCACCAACCCCACGGCGATCGTCGAGGGGGAAAACGGCATGGTCGCGGGCATGACCTGCGTGGAGATGGAGCTCGGCGAGCCCGACGCGTCCGGCAGGCGCCGCCCCGTCGTAAAAGAGGGGAGCGAGTTCAATATCGAGTGCGACGCGGTCATCATGGCGCTCGGCACCTCTCCCAACCCGCTCATCAAAAATACGACGAAAGGGCTTGAAACGCAGAAGTGGGGCGGCATCATCGCCGACGAGCACGGGCAGACCTCGCGCGAGGGCGTGTTCGCGGGCGGCGACGCCGTTACCGGCGCTGCGACCGTCATACTCGCCATGGGCGCGGGTAAAGCCGCCGCCGAAGCGATGGACGAATATGTCAAAAACAAAGCGGCGCGCTGAACCGGCGTCGCCCGTAAACGCCGCGGCGATCCCGCCGGATAAGCGATCGAAAAATGTATGATAAAAAAACGCCGACGTGTTCGGCGTTTTTTTATGTTTGCGGAAGGGCGCGCGGCTTTTCCGCTTTCAGGGGAGCGTTCATTCGCTGCCGGAGGAACCTTCCGCTTACGCCTTTCCGAAAAAGCGCACGAGGATCGCCGCCGCCAGCATCAGACCTCCCGCAACGATGTAATAGACGGGAAAAATGCTGATCAGGCTGAACAGCAGAAGGGATACGCCCGCCAGCAGGTACCCCTTCCAGCTTTTGCGGGCAAGGCGCAGCTTTATGCCGTTTTTCAGGCTGCGCTTCATTTCGTTGCCCATGATGTAGTGTTCGGGCAGCATATCCTGTTCCTTCAAAAGGGCGTATATTTCTTCTGCGTTTATAAGCCGTATATCGAAGGCGGCCGCCAGCGCCTGCGCGTCTTTGGTAAACGAGGAGGAGAGCACAGCCTTTTCTCCTCCGCCCGAGCGGACGATCGCGGCAAGTTCGTCCGCCGTGGTCGGTTCGAGGCGGAAGATCGGAAAGTACTGCTTCCCTTCGAGCGCAATGCGCCCGTTTTCTACGGCGGCGTCTTTTCCGCTTTCGGCGGCGAGCGCTCCGGCGATGCGCGCGGCGTTGTTTTCGGGCGCGTCCATCGCCAGATGAAAGGAAAGCTTCTGTATTTCCAATTTATCCTGCCGTGCGTCGCAGCGTTTTTTGTGCCGCCTTTTTGTTATGATGTGCAACAGGAAGGTCAGCGCCCCCGCCGCGGCGCAAGAGGCGGCGAGCGCGCCCCAGAGCGCCTCGATATAGAAGCGGAAAATGCAGAAAAAGAACAGAAAAGATATGCAGAATATAAAAAAGGTGTCGGCCCAGAGCGGCAGATCAAATTTTTTCATATATGCTTCCGCCGCCCCGTGATTTGCGAAGGCAGGGGAACGGCTGTTTTGATTTTGTCCGCTTTTTCTGTTTTTTAAACCTTGCAAGAAGCTTCCCGATATGGTATAATAAGGAAAAATAAGGGCAATGTATATGGATACGCCCCGTTTGGGGACGTTTGTTCGGGAACAGACATGAAAATTGCGATCTTCGGCGGGAGCTTCGATCCCGTTCATGCGGAACACGTGAATATGGTAAAGGCGGCGCAGGCGGCGCTGGGAACGGATAAAGTCATCGTGATCCCCGCGTTTATCCCGCCGCACAAGCAAGACAGGGCGCTCGCCGCCCCGCAGGATCGGCTGAACATGGCAAAGCTCGCCTTTGCGGGCGTAAAAAACTGCGAAGTGAGCGCGTACGAGCTGAATGCGGGCGGCACGAGCTACACTTATCTCACGCTCGGGTATTTCAAGGAAAAGTATCCCGACGCCCGCCTTTATTTTCTCGTCGGCGCAGATATGCTCAAAGATTTTTATACCTGGAAACAGCCGGAGACTATTCTTTCGCTTGCAGAGCTTGTCGCCTGCAACCGTGAAGGGGAAAAGGTCAATTTTTCCGCCGAGCAGATGCGCTTTTTCGCCAAGTTCAGAAAAAAATTTTTGAGCATAGAATATACGGGGCGGGATATTTCCTCCACCAAAGCCCGTGTGCTCGCGGCGTTCGGGGAGGATCTGAAACCCTATCTGCCCTTCGACGTGATAGACTATATCGAAGCGAACGAGCTCTACCGCATACGCGGGGTAAAGGAGGCACTCGCATACCTGAAACCATCGCGGCGCAAGCATACGCTCGGCGTGGCGCTCACGGCGGCAAAATATGCGGCGAAGTACAAATTGCCCGAGCGCAAGGTCATTCTCGCCGCCGCTCTGCACGACGTCGCAAAAAACATGCCCCTGACCGCTCCCGAGCTTGCGGGCTTTGCCTTGCAGGAAGAGGTGCCCGCGCCCGTCCTTCACCAATACGCGGGCGCATATGTCGCGGAGCACAGCCTGGGCATAGACGACGAAGACGTATTGAACGCCGTACGCTATCACACCTCCGGAAGGCCGAACATGAGCGATCTGGAAAAACTCATTTTTCTTTCGGATATGCTCGAACCTGGGCGGGATTTCAAGGGGATAGAAAAATTGAGAAGGGCGCTCGAAAACGATCTCAACGAGTGCATGTATCTGAGCCTCAAACATGAACTGAAATACCTGAAAAGGGGCGGAGGTACCATCTATCCGCTCACTTTTAAGGCTTACGAATATTACAAAGGAATAAGGAAGTAAAATTTATGGCAGAAAGGAAAAAGAAACAGCAGGCGCCCGCGCTCTCTTTGCAGAGGCAGACGGCGGAAAAGATCTGCGCGCTCCTGTCCTCCAAAAAAGCGGAGGATATACTCATCATCGACGTTGCGGAAAAGACGACGCTTTGCGACTATTTCGTGATCGCGAGCGGGCATTCTTCCACGCAGGTCAGGGCGCTGTGCGATCACGTAGAGGAAAAGCTTTCCGAAGAGGGCCTTGAACCCCGCCGCACCGAGGGAACGCGCGAGGGGCGCTGGGGCGTTTTGGACTACGGCGACGTGATCGTGCATATTTTCAACGACGAGTCTCGCCTGTTCTACCACCTGGAAAGGCTCTGGGAAGACGGCGGCAACGCGACCGTTTATAAAGATAAAGACTGAGCTTTTGCGCAAGCTGTAAAAAAGGCGGCGCGGCGTCATTCGAAGCGGATCTTCTTCGGTTCGGAATATTTGGAGGGATCTTTGCGCACTCTCTTTTTTTCCACGATGTAATAGACGCGCTGTTCCTTTTTGCCGCCCTGCTTTTCGTCGGCTTTTTCGGCCGCCGTTTCGCTCGGTTTTTGCTCGGGCGGTTCCGCCTTTTTGCCGCGCGCGGCGCGCAGGCGCAAACAGCGCGCGCCCGTTACGAGGGCGAAGCACAGCGCGAAGAGTATGACCAGATACAGACCTCCCCACAGGGAGGAAGCGAGAAGATTCAAAGCGGGCGCTCCTTTTCAGATGATTTCTGAATACTATCATACCGCGCGCGCATGCGCGAAACGGAGCGGATCGTATCCGAACGGGGGAAATTTTGGCGAATGAGAGTTTACGACGTGATCGACGCAAAAAAGAACCGGCGCGCACTTACGGCAGAAGAGATACGCTTTTTTGTCGCGAGGGTGGCGGACGGCTCCGCTACCGACAGCCAGATCGCCGCATTCTGTATGGCGACGCTGCTGAACGGCATGACGGACGAGGAGTGTTTTCTTTTGACCGACGCGATGGCGGCGAGCGGCGAACGCGCGCCGCGGCCGAAGGGCGCGGGCGTTTTTGCGGATAAACATTCCACGGGCGGGGTATCCGATTCGACGACGCTGATCCTCGTCCCCGTGCTCGCGTCGCTGGGCGTAAAGTGCGCGAAATATTCGGGCAGAGGGCTCGCGCATACGGGCGGCACGCTGGATAAACTGGAAAGCTTTGCGGGCGTGCGGGTAGATCTTACGCCCGCGCAGTTCGAAGCGCAGGTAGAGCGCGTCGGCGCCGCCGTTTCGGGGCAGACGGACGCGACCGTTCCCGCAGACAAGCGCATGTACGCCGTGCGCGACGTTACCGCCACGGTAGACAGCATTCCGCTCATCGCTTCCTCCGTCATGAGCAAAAAACTCGCTTCCTTTGCAGACGTCATTCTCCTCGACGTGAAATACGGCGACGGAGCTTTTATGAAAACGCCCGAGGAGGCGGAAAAGCTCGCACGGCTGATGACGGAGATCGGCGCGCGTGCGGGCAGAAGAATGCTCGCCGCCGTCACGTGCATGGACGCGCCTTTGGGCGACGCCGTCGGCTGCAATGCGGAGGTCAACGAGGTGCTGGAAATTTTGCGGGGCGAAAAGGAAAACGACCTATCCCGCCTCTCCCTCTTTCATGCGGAAAAGCTCTTGCAGGCGGCGGAAGGCGTTTCCGCGGCGGAAGCGGAAGCCCGCGTGAGGGAATCCGTGCGTTCCGGAAGGGCGCTCGATAAACTCGGCGAGATCGTCGCCGCCCAGGGCGGAAGGGCGGAAGACGTTTATAAAACTCTCCCCATGGCAAAAAATAAACGTACGGTTTTTGCGCGGAAAAGCGGTCGGTTGCAGGTTTTTGCCCTTGCCCTCGGCAGGGCGTGCGCCGCGCTCGGCGGAGGAAGGACGCATGAAGGCGGCGGGATAGACCACGCCGCGGGGATCCTTCTCAAAAAACGGCAGGGCGCTTACGTGAAGGAAGGAGAACCGCTCGCGGAAATTTATAGCAGCGCAGACGTTGAAGAGGGCGCCGCCCTCGCGGAGAGCGCTTTCTGCATTTCGGAAAAGAAAATAAAAGACCGCCCGCTCGTGTATGCGTTTATCGGCGGAAAGGAGCAAAGCAGTGTTTAAATTCAGGAACAAGGCAAAGGAAGCCGCAGAGGAAAAGAAAATAGAGGAAGAGGCAAAACAGATCGAATCCGCCGCGGAAACGCCCGCGCGGGAGATTACCGCGTCCGCCCTTTCGGGCGGGGAAGTTCCCTCCGCGCCTTCGGGAGGCGCTTCGGGCGGGGAGATCAGCCCCGACGAGCGCGCCGAATTTGAGGAATTCAAAAAGCAGAAAAAAATATTGGAGATCAAACGTCTGCTGAAAATGATCGACCATACCCTCTTGAAGCAGACGGCGACGCGCGCGGAGATCAAAAAGCTGTGCGACGAGGCGAAGGAGTACGGCTTTCATTCCGTGTGCGTGCAGCCCGTGTACGTGGCGGACTGCTTCCGCTATCTGAAAGACGCGCAGGCTGTCAAGATCGCGTGCGTCGTAGGCTTTCCGATGGGCGAAAACAAGACGGAAACAAAGGTGTTCGAAACGAAAAAAGCGCTTGCCGACGGCGCGGACGAGATCGATATGGTCGTTTGCATCTCCGCGATCAAGAACAAAGATTTCGGTTACGTAAAGCGCGAGATCAAAAAGGTCGTCAAGGCGGCAAAGGGCTGCCCCGTAAAGGCGATCATAGAAACCTCTCTCCTCACGCAGGACGAAATGGTCAAAGCCGCCGTTTGCGCGAGAGACGCGGGCGCGGCATTCGTAAAGACGAGCACGGGTTACTTCGGCGGCGGCGCAAAGGCGGAAGACGTGCGCCTTCTGAAACAGACGGTGCAGGGCGTATGCCTTGTGAAGGCCTCGGGCGGCATCAAAAACGCCGAGCAGTTCAAAGAAATGGTCGCCGCCGGCGCGGACCGCATCGGCACGAGCTCGGGAACGGATATTGCCGAAGGGATCAGAAAAGAATAAAAGTTTTTAACCGAAAGGGGCGCCTCTTCCGCGAGTCGGGAGAGGCGCCTTTCACGTTTTCAGAGGCGAGCCGTCTGCGGAAATGAAATATTTTTTAATTTTTTTAATTAACCTGAGTTAATTTATTTGACAAGCGCGCGTAAATCGCATATAATGGAGTAAACTAAGGTTAATTAAAGAGAGCCATACCTGCGGCGGAGGGCGGTTTTGGAAGCAAAAAAACTGGAAATGAGTCTTGCCAATCTCTGCGGCACGGCTATGGCGGGCATAAAACCGTCGGCGATGGCGGTATGCGCGGAAGAGGAGCGCGGCGCGCTCGCCGCATATGCGCACGTGTTCAGCCGTAAGGGGATTCGGATAGAGCCGCTCGGTTTGCGGGCGGGAAACGCGCGTCGGAAGCGCGAATAACGATCATAGGGAGAAGAGATCCCTCGCCCGGTTTGCCGCGTCAAATTTGCTTACTCCTGTTTTAATAATAACCTACCGATTTGCAAAGGGGGCGGCCGTACGGCCTCCCCCTTTGTCGCTGCGCAAAAATTGCGCTTTCGGCATGGCGGAACGAAATCTTTAATTGACATAAAATATGAGCAAGTGCTATAATATGATAGGAACCGCCAAAAATAAGGCGGGCACGTACGAAAAGATCGAGG
This sequence comes from Candidatus Borkfalkia avistercoris, assembly GCA_019115995.1. Classification (GTDB taxonomy): domain Bacteria; phylum Bacillota; class Clostridia; order Christensenellales; family Borkfalkiaceae; genus Borkfalkia; species Borkfalkia avistercoris. The sequence continues at coordinate 34,562 of DXCL01000009.1, read as the reverse complement.
ATACCAAGGAAGAATGATGAGCGCGGATTACGACATTTTCATATCCTATCACGGAGACAGCCACGGCAGGAACAGCTCCTATCCCGTGGCAGACAAGCTCAAAGAGTTTTTCGAGGGGCACGAGGGGAAAAAATTTAAGTGTTTTCTGTGCCGCCGCGAACGCCCCGACGATTTTTACGACGCGATCAATCAGGCGCTTTTGTCTGCAAAGCATTTTATTCTCGTCGCCTGCGATAAAGACGGCCTGTCCGATTGGGTCGCCGACGAGATCAAGCAGTTCGACGGGCTGAGAAAGATCGGCAAGAAGCCGAATTCCATTATCAACGCCTATATTTACGGGGATATACAGATAGACGACTTGCTCGATTTCAACCCTCTGTTTTCCACCAAAGACATCGCGTACGGCGAAGACGGCTTCGCAAAGCTTTACGCCATGGTGCTGGAAAAGAGCTTGCAGACAGACAGAAAACTATCCTTCAATTTCCGTAAAGACGTGATCGAAGGGCTTGTTTTCCTCTGTCCGCTCACCCAACGCTTCCAGAACAAGATAAAGGGGTATCTCGCCAAAGACAGCGATCCCGCCGCGAAGGAGATCTACCGGAAGATCGCGGACGACATGATCGCGTTCGAGGCGCACGTGCTCAAAAGTATGCTGGCGCAGAACCCGCCCGCCGATTGTCTGTGGATCGTGCAGACGCAAAATCCTGCCTGCATCGCGGATTATCTGATAACCCTCCCCGACTCCGCGGGGAAAAAGATGCTGCTCTTCGATCCTTCTTTTACGACGGCGGCGATCGTGGCGGACGGCAGCGTGATCCCCATTCTGTCCATCGACGATCTGCAATTCGTTTTCAAAAATCATATCATAGACGTAAACAGCAAGAAGATCTTTGATAAAAACACCGTCGCCATCGCCTCGGAGGAGGGGAACATCGAACTGCCCATGCGCTATTCCGAGGAATACGGCAACGTGGTTTACTATCTGCGCAAATTCGGCGCCGGGCAATGGAAGGAGACGGTTTCGCAGATCACGAATATCCGCTTTTGTCTGTACGTGCTGCACGCGTTGGAGGAATACGTTTTCAAAGAGGGCACGGAAGAGCACGACGACGTGCTCGGAGAGATCGATTTTTGCATGATCGAGCTGTTCGGGGAGGAATACAGCGCAAAGGAAACGGAAAAGGCGCTGCTCGAACAGAAAAAGGAAAGCCTTATCAAAAACGAAAGCCTGCTCGAAAGATATTACGACTGCATCAAGTCTGATACGGACTTCGGAGAAACGGAAACAAAGCGGCTGTTTTCTTCCAGATACGGCGAGATCGCCTTTAAATTGCGCGAATATTACAGCAAGCATTCTCTCGATATGCTCGCGCTGATCCTCGGCAAATTGTATGAAGTCGCCGAGGAGGAACATGCGCACGGGTTTTATTCCCGTTACGAAGCGCTGATGTTTTTGCTCTTCAAGATCTATATACACAATATATTTATCGTGGAGCAAAACGCGCTGAGCGATAAGGTGTACGAGAGCATACAGAGCATCTGCCGCAGCGAATACGCGACTTTCGCGCGCTGCAAGCTGAACGCTCTGCTCTGTGCCTACCGCAAGGAGCTGGTTTTCGGCGGAAAGCTGGGAGAGGCTGAAAATTACAATCTCGCGGTGCAGAACATCCTCGGCGAGTTTGCCGCCTGCATCGGGGAGATCCTTTCCTATACGAAGGAACTGAAAGACAACCCGTTTAAAGAAGATCTCCTGCTCCTTTACCGCCAGAGGTGCGTTATTTGGGAGCAATGCGGAGACAGTTCCGTTTTGCAGGAAGAGCGCATCGCTTATTATAAAAAGTGGAAGGAAGACTGCGAAGAGGCGGTAAAAGTTGCGGAGATGTTCGACTGCGACAAGGAGATCCTCGGCTGCGTGTACCTGAACCTGGCGTCTTCCCTGAATAAGCTCGCCGTGGGCGACAAAGACAGCAATATGGCGATGCTGAACAAGTGTCTGCACTGCCTGGACATCGCGCTGGATCTTTTGCGGGTGAGCGCGGCGGAGCGCAACATCGGCTACGCATATCTGCACAAGAGCGATTGTTACGAGGCAATGCTCGCTTTGGAAACGGGCGGGGATGCGGAAAAAGCGGCGGAGCATGCGGATCTGGTCAAAGAGATCAGAAGGTACTCCTCGCACGCCATGAATATTTTTAAGACGACGGACGACAACGTTGCAAAATGCTGGGCGCTGCGCCTGTCCATCAAGGGCAGGATATTGCTTTCGAACGGCGCGAACCGTGCGGAAAACATCAAGGGCGGGCTGAAATCTCTGCGCGAAGCGTTTAAGTACTGCCAGGCGAGCAAGTATGTGAACGGCATGGCGGAGTGCGTCAAAGATTTTACGCTCTATAATACGATCATCGAGCAAAACGGGCTCGGCGAAGCGCTTGCGGAAGAGGTGCGGCTCACGTTCTTTGAGGAAATGTCGGTGTTCGCCTCCGTCATACGCTTTCTCGATCTGGAAAGGGAAGACATCATGCAGATGCAGGAGCAGAGCGAAAAGCTCGTATCCAAACTTGTAGACTGACGAAAGGAGGGTCATATGTTAGAAAAAATCAAAGCGTATCTTGCGGAAAACGGGGCGGACGCGTGGGTGATATACGACTTTGCCGCCGCCAATCCCGCCTATATCCGTCTGGTGGGCAATACGTTCAGTACGAGAAAATGTTTTCTGATCATCGGCGCGGACGGAGACGCCGTGATCGTTTGCCACGTCATCGATCTGCCGGGCATACAGGCGAGCAAAAAAGCGATCAAATTCCGCTATGAAGCATACCGCACATGGCAGGAAATGGATCGCCTGCTGGAAAATAATCTTTCCGGCAAAAAGAGAGTGATGATGGAAATCAGCGACAACGGCCTTCTGCCTCGCTCCTCGTTTGCGGATTACGGTACCGTCTGTTCGGTAAAGCGGTTCGTGGAAGAAGTCGTGTCTTCCGCAGATCTTTTCCAGAGCCTGAGCGCCACGTTCGAAGGGGAATCCCTTTGCCTGCACAAGCGGGCGGCCGAAGCCGTGAACGCGATCAAAGACGAGGCGTTCGAAAAAATTTCAAAGGACGTCAGGCAGAAGGGCTTTGCCGACGAATACGAAGTGCAGCAGTTCATTTTGGAGCGGTTCAGACAGGAGGGCATGGTCACGGACAGCGCCCCCATCGTGGCGATCGGCAAAAACGCGAACAGCCCGCACTACGAACCGACGGAGAAGGATCATTCCCTCATAAAGAAAGGGGATCTCGTGCTGATCGACTTGTGGGCAAAATATGACCGCCCCGACGCGGTGTTTGCGGATATTACGTGGATGGGGTATGTCGGCAGCGCCGTGCCCGCCGCCGTGCAAAAGGTCTTCGACACGGTCAAAACGGCGATAGACAGGGCGCTCGCCTTTTTGGAACGCGAGCTGCCGCGCAGAGACGTTTGCGGCTACGAAGTGGACGACGTGTGCAACCGCTATATGACCGAGCAGGGCTACGGCGAATACATCGTGCACCGTACGGGGCACAGCATTTCCCTCGGCGAGAGCGACCACGGCGTGGGCGTGAACATCGATAATTTTGAAACGCACGATACCCGCCGCATCATTGATCACGTCGCATTCTCGCTCGAACCGGCGCTGTATCTGCCCGAATTCGGTCTGCGCGAGGAGATCAACGTGTATATTGACGGCAAAAAGCCGCACGTGTATACGCCGCGGCAGGAAAAGATCATTCTTCTGTAAACGCTGCAAAATTCGGCGGCTGCGCTCCTGCGGCCGCCTTTTTTATTTTTTTAAAATTTTTGGCATAAATCCCTTGACATTGGCAGACAATCATTATATAATATCGTTAGCACTTAGGAGATGAGAGTGCTAACATTGTAAAAAACAAAGTGCCAAAAGGCAGAAGGGGGTGCGCGGTATGAAGATGTCGGATCGCAAAAAAAAGATCTTGCAGATCGTCGTAGACGAATACATCAATACCGCCGTGCCCGTATCCAGCAAGAGCATCACGGAAAAGCACCTTACCGACGTGAGTTCGGCCACGGTGCGCAACGAGCTCGCCTCGCTGGAAGAGCTTGGGTATCTTACGCAGTTCCATACGTCGGGCGGCAGGGTGCCCTCGCCGCAAGCGTACCGTTTTTATATAGAAGAGCTCATGGAGAAGGGCAATCTTTCCCAAAGCGATCTCGACTATATCGAAAACGCTTTCGCCAGCAAGTCGCACGACGTGGAGCATCTCATCAAGAGCGTGTCTTCCGTCATCAGCGAGCTGACCGATTACACCTCCGTCGCGATCACGCCGCATGCGGACGCCGAAACGATCCGCAGCGTATCGCTGATCTCCTGCGGGGAAAACACGGCGCTGCTCATCATCATGACGAGCGAGCGTATCCTCAGAGACAGCTTTATCGACGTGCCCGAGGGCATGAGCGATGAGGACATCGACAGCGCTTCGAAAATGATCAGCAAGCTTTTTGCGGGCAAAGCGCTTTCCGAAGTGAAGGATACGGAAGAGGAGATCCTCGCCGATTTCGGGCAGTACCGCCAGGTGATGAGCGAGGTCATCGCCGCGCTCAAATCGTATACCCGCCCGCGCGATGAAGACGTGGTGCTCACGGGAGCGGAAAAGATATTCAATCACCCCGAATACGAGGATATTGAAAACGTAAAAAATTTTCTCACCGTCATATCCAGCAAAGACAGGCTTGCAGACATCATCGAGGGCGAGAACGACGAAATACAGATCAACGTAAAAATCGGCTCCTCGGGGGACAGCGACGTGCCCGACGACTGTTCGGTCGTGACCGCCACTTATTCGGCGGGGGGCAAAAACCTCGGCACGTACGGCGTGATCGGCCCGATCCGAATGGATTATCCGAAGGTCATCACGGTGCTCGAAAACGTCGGCAAGGTGCTCGAAGAGCTGGTGAACGGCAAAAAAACGGACAAAAAGGACAGCAACGGCAATGAGCGAAAAGAAAAATAGAGAGGAAGAGATTTCCGAACAGCAGGAGGCGGCGCAGCCCGCCGAATGCGCGGAGCAGACGCCTGCGGAGGAGGCCGAAAGCGCGGCCCCGCAGCCCGATCCCGAACTGGAAAAGGCTAAGAAGGAAGCCGCGGAGTATAAAGATAAGTGGATCCGCTCCGTTGCGGAGTTTGAAAATTTCCGCAAGCGCAATGCGGAAACAAGGCACACGAGCTACATGGAGGGCAGGGCAGACGTGCTCTTAAAGGTGTTCCCCGTAGGCGACAACCTCGAAAGGGCGCTTTTGACCTGCGACGAAAACACGAAAAAGGGCATAGAAATGGTGCTTCGCAGTTTCAAGGCGCTGCTCGAAGGGGAAGGGATCGAAGAGATCAATCCCGTGGGCGAGGAATTCGATCCTCAGCTTTGCGAGGCGATCATGAGCGAGCCCGCCGCCGAAGGCGTGGAGCCGGGCTATGTGAAAGAGGTTTTCCTCAAAGGCTATAAGCGCGGCGACAAGGTGCTCCGCTTTGCCCAGGTGAAAGTGACCACCTGATCCTGCATTAAAATATTGGCGACCCGGCGCCCATGCTTTCCGTAAGCGAAGGAAAATGCGGCGGCGCCGTCAGCAGATAAAAAAGTTAAAAATTTTTTCGCGGCGCCCGCGCGTGAGCGCGGCGCGGCATAAAGGAGTGTTTATTATGGGAAAAGTAATCGGTATAGATTTAGGTACAACAAACTCCTGCGTAGCCGTTATGGAAGGCGGCGAAGCAGTCGTGATCCCCAACCCCGAAGGGGCCCGTACCACGCCTTCCGTGGTCGCGTTCCAGAAGGACGGGCAGAGGATCGTGGGGCAGGTGGCAAAGCGCCAGGCGGTCGCCAACCCCGACAGGACGGTCATCTCCATCAAACGCCATATGGGCAGCGATTATAAGGTAGACATCGACGGCAAAAAGTATTCTCCGCAGGAGATCTCCGCGATGATCCTTGCCAAGCTCAAAGCGGACGCGGAGAGCTATCTCGGCAGCAAGGTGACGGACGCCGTCATCACCTGCCCGGCATATTTTACCGACAGCCAGCGCCAGGCCACGAAAGACGCGGGCAAGATCGCGGGGCTCAACGTTCTGCGTATCATCAACGAGCCTACGGCGGCTGCGCTCGCTTACGGGCTGGATAAAGACGCGAACAACCACAAAGTTATGATCTACGACCTCGGCGGCGGCACGTTCGACGTCTCCATTTTGGAGATCGGCGACGGCGTTTTCGAAGTTCTGGCGACCAACGGCAACAACATGCTCGGCGGCGACGACTTCGATAAGCGCATCATGGATTACCTCGTAGACGAGTTCAACAAAAAGGAAGGCATCGACCTCTCCAAAGACAAGATGGCGATGCAGAGGCTCAAAGAGGCGGCGGAAAAGGCGAAGATCGAACTTTCCGGCATGACCACCACGAACATCAATCTGCCGTTCATCACGGCGACGGCGGAGGGGCCGAAGCACCTCGACGCAGACCTTACCCGTCAGAAATTTGACGCGTTGACGGCGGATCTCGTCGAAAAGACGGCCGAACCCATGCGCCTTGCCATGAAAGACGCGGGCCTCACCTATGCGGATATCGATAAGGTGATCCTCGTGGGCGGGTCCACGCGTATCCCCGCGGTCGTCGAAAAAGTCAAACAGCTCACCGGCAAAGAGCCGTTCAAGGGCATCAACCCCGACGAATGCGTCGCCATCGGCGCGGCGATTCAGGGCGGCGTGCTTTCGGGCGAAGTCAAAGACGTTCTTCTTCTCGACGTCATGCCCCTCTCTTTGGGTATCGAAACGCTGGGCGGCGTGTTCACCAAGCTCATCGAACGCAACACCACGATCCCTGCCAAAAAATCGCAGGTGTTCTCCACCGCGGCAGACAATCAAACGCAGGTCGACATTCATATTTTGCAGGGCGAGCGCGAATTTGCGAAGGACAACAAGACGCTCGGCAGATTCGAACTGACGGGTATTCCGCCTGCACCCCGCGGCGTTCCGCAGATCGAAGTTACCTTCGACGTAGACGCGAACGGCATCGTGCACGTTACGGCAAAAGACCTCGGCACGCAGAAGAGCACGGATATCACCATCACGTCTTCGACGAACCTTTCCGAAGCGGACATCGACCGCGCGGTCAAGGAAGCCGAGCAGTATAAGGAAGAGGATCAGAAGCGCAAAGAAAAGGTCGACAACAAGAACAAGCTCGACGGCATGATCTTCACCGTAGAAAAATCCATCACGGAACTGGGCGATAAGCTTTCCGCGGAAGACAAAGCGCAGCTCGAAGAACTCGTAAAGAGCGCGAAGGAAGAGCTCGCCTCCGACGATGACGACCGCATCAAGGCGGCGACCGAAAAGCTCACCAACGAGAGCCAGCAGATCTTTGCGAAGATCTATCAGCAGGCGGGCGGAGCGCAGGGCGACGCGAACGGCGGCAACGGCGACGACACCGAGTTCCATCAGTAAATTTTGATCGGTTTACTCAATCCTCCTTATTTATAAATCCCTAAACGCAATAATGCCGAGAATTTTCTCGGCATTACTGTGCGTTTACAGGGGCGCATGCGCCCTCCATCAGAAAAACCGCGTCAGTGCCGCCGCGGGCGTAAAAGCCGGGCGGGAGATCGCGGCTAAAAAGGGCTTTTATTATGGCAGATAAAAATTATTACGATATATTGGGCGTGGGCCGCAAAGCGACGGACGAGGAGATCAAATCCGCCTATCGCAAGCTGGTCAAACAGTATCACCCCGACCTGCACCCCAACGACGCGAACGCGGCGGCGAAATTCAAAGAGGTCAACGAGGCGCACGAAGTCTTGTCCGATCCAAAAAAACGCGCCGCTTACGACTACGAGCTCGATCACCCCGGTGCGCGCGCGGGCGGCGGCTTCGGCGGCAGCGGGTTTTCCGGATTCAGCGGTTTCGGCGGTGGCTTTTCCGGGTTCGGGGACATTTTCAACGACATTTTCGGCGGATTTTCGGGATCGTCGTCCTCTTCCGCACGGGCGGAAACGCAGGGGGAAGACATCACGAAGGAAGTCGTTTTGAGTTTTCTCGACGCGGCAAAAGGCTGTACCAAAGAGGTGCGGTATACCCGCAACGAGCCCTGCCCGTCCTGTAAAGGTACGGGAGCAAAGAACGGTACCGCCTATAAAACGTGCGACAAGTGCGGCGGCAGCGGTCAGGTGCGCTATGCGCAGGATACGCTGTTCGGCAGAACGATCCGCGTAGCCACCTGCGACGCGTGCGGCGGCACGGGCAAAAAAATCACCGATCCCTGCCCCGACTGCAAGGGAAAAGGGTACGTCCGCAAAGAAACGGTCGTTACGCTCAACATTCCGGCGGGAGCAGACACAAACAGCTATATCCGCAAAAAGGGATTCGGACAGGCGTCAACGGCGGGCGGCGCGCCGGGCGATCTGATCGTCGTGTTCCGTGTGGAGCCGCATAAAATTTTCAAACGCAAAGATAAAGACCTGTATGTGGAAGTGCCCGTTTCGTTTAAGACGGCGGCGCTCGGCGGAAAGGTCAAAGTGCCCGGCATAGACGAAACGTTTGAGTATCTCATACCCGACGGTACGCAGAGCGGAACGGTTTTTTGCGTGCGCGGCAAGGGGTTGAAAACGCGTACGGGCACTGGCAATATGTACCTTACGGTCGTGGTGGAGGTGCCGTCCAAACTTTCGAAGGAGCAAAAAAAGCAGCTGGAAGAGTTCGACGCGGGCTTAGACGTCAGACAGACGGGCAAAATGAAGGCATATCGCGACAACGTGCAGACGATGTACGGGCAAGACCCTTATAAAAATTGATTTTCTTACCTCCGCACCGATCGCGGTGCGGAGGAAAATGAGAAAATTTTTGTCCGCGCGATATAAAAAATTATTGACAAATCGTACAGAAATGCTATAATAAATAAGTATCCTGCATGCGGGAAACAAAAACAATAAATGCGCCCTTAGCTCAATTGGATAGAGCGTTGGTCTACGGAACCAAAGGTTAGGGATTCGAGCTCCTTAGGGCGCACCAAAGCAATATAATCCGAATTGTTTACTCGTCACGAGTGAGTGGTTCGGATTTATTGTTTATATTGAAGATTTGCAATAAAAAACGAGAGCTTGCGGATTTTACTCCGCAAGCTCTCGTGCCGTTTTTATCGGTTTCTAACGGCAAACCGTTTCGTTTCCGCCCTCAATGGCGGTATCCCTGTGTTAATCAATGGGATCATTCTTATTTAATTTTTTATTAAGTTGTAATTTTTGCCTTTCGGCTTTCCATTCGGCAAACTCGCGCTGACCTTCTTCGGTGGCGAAAAATGCCTGAATAGTGGGTAGTAATGCTCTTGCAAGGGAATCGATCTCAAAATCGGGAATCCCTGTGTTGTTCTTGCGCTTTCTCGTAATATTGCTCCTAAGATTTTATTCGTTGTCAACTTATCTATAAGTCCTCCTTTCCGCATATCGCGGACTGATTTCATTCTGCCATTATCCCCGTAGTGGGCTAACTATTTCATCAATATCAATCGGCTGCTTAAATTTGCCGTATTATGGTAAGCTCTGCGGGTGGCTCTGCCCTTATGCCAACGTCAGCATAAAGTCAAATACTAATACTTGAAGTTGCCTGTGGATTTTACTCTCGGCTTGGGCGTGGGATGCATAAGCTCGTTGTACGCTTCGGGATTTGTTCTCTCTAATTCTCTGAGCTTGTCAAGAGCTTTCTTGCCCGCCTCGTTGCTGCGCTCGGCTTGGTCGGCGCGTTTAGCTTCCCGTAACGTTTCGGTCATAGCAACGTCAAGCCGCTTGGAAAGATCGGCGTTCTCCTGCTTCAGCTTTGCGTTCTCTACCCGAAGAGAAGTGATGACGGAAGTCTTGCCCACAACGGGGATAGGACAGGTTGCGGCGTCCTTTACTTCGGATAAATCGTCAACCTCTTTTGTGAGCGTTTCCTTCTGTGTGGACAAGCTCTCAACTTCCTTTTCGGTATTACGCTTTTCCGCTTTAACGTTTGCCAAACCCTGTTCGGCTTCGACACAAGCTACGGTAATTTCGGCGGCTTTTTCTTCCGCCATTTTTACCTTGTATTCAGCCACGTCGAGGTGCTTTGTCTTGCTTCCTTTTTCTCCGCGCTTCAAACCCCAATGCTTGCCGACTTGCTCGTAAATATCTGTCTGCAATTTCCTTAACGCAACCCTGTCAAAAAGGTGTTTACAGCAAAGCCTATGTCCCTGATAGATTGGAACCATATTAAGGTGCATGTGTGGTGTCGTTTCGTCCAAGTGGACGACTGCGCCGACAATGTTTTCCTCGCCGTATCTTTCCGCAAAGAAGCGGTAGCATTCCCGAAAATATTCCTGTATATGTTCGGGACGCATTCCCTTAAACCATTCCGGACTTGCGGTTATAACCCAACTGCTTAACAGCACGGAATCCTTTTTAATTCTTGCGCCGACTTCCTTAACTCTTTGCTTGATGTAGGTTAGGTAGGATTGTCCACGCTCAACGAAGCGGATATTATTGCCCGTGCGAGAATGGTCTATATTCTTGTTAGCGCCGTTGTACTGTTCGTCGCGCTCGTTTTCTTTCTCTACGGGCGGAATACCGTCGTGTTTTATTTTCTTCTCATTGCAAATTATGTAGCTCAAATTATTTCCTCCAAAATTTTGTTTTTGTTCAGTGGATAAAAGTTCTCACACGGCGCAAGGGTAACGCCGTGTTCGGTCACCGCTCGCGCGAGCATATGCGCTCGCTCACCTCGTGGGAACGCGACAGCGCACTGTGCTGTCGCGAGAACTTCCCACTCGCCCTCGGCAGAGCGCACACCTTGCTTTCAAGGTATAGTGCGCTATACCTCGTCGCGCAAAACTGCGCTCCGAGGTTATAGGATAAATCCCATAACCAATATCGCTTCGTTTGCGCTCCTCTTCCCAAAAAATCTTGCAAGCAATCTTTTTCGGGATACCCTGTTGTTTGGTTAGATCCTGCCGGCAGCCATTTCCACTTAATTTTGCTTTCCGTTAAAGTCTTATTTGCTTTCCGTTTGTTTGCCGTTTAAGGCGGTCTGATTGTCATAAACTTTTACCTCCGATTGCATATTTTTTATATCTTATCCACGCAGAAAAGGGTGGAACAGATACTGAAAAAAAGACGACAAAAAAGCCGCTGATACTCGTAACGTAATCACCGACTTTAACCGTGTTTAGCAACTTTTCATTGCTCTATGTTGGTTAGACATTCTATATGGTTGTATGAAAAAACTTAGTTCATATTTAAACTCAGATTACATAAAAAACTGTACAACAAAATAAACCCTCAACATTATCCGACTTTTGCATCCTCACAGGAATCTCGGATAACTCCGGCTTACTTTGAATATTGTTGTAAAAATTGTACAACAATAAAAGCCTATCTCCGCTCACGAATTTTGCGTATAACTAAAAAATCTACGCTCTTATCGTAAGCTAAGGCACGGGCGACCATATCGCCCAAAATCTTCTGCATCATACAGACTAATTACGTTATCATCTGCCGCAGAACTCTACTACCTCAAAAGGGTACAATGCCACTCATTACAATATCATGGCACACTATGCATTTTATCACAATAAAAATAAGAAGTCAATAGAAAATTAAACATTTGTTTGCTAAATTTTAGGGAGTTTTGTAGAATGACAAAACTCCCTATTTGCGATATATTTCTATTCACCGACAAGCAAATTACGCGGTGCAATCTTTTTGACTTTGAGAGAGAGCAGACAGGCAAAAGCAAATGCGAACAAAATCAGTCCGATACCTGCTATGACGCTGAATAGTACAGGCGGTGCAAACGTACACTTAACTATCCCCATAGAGCTTAAAAACAGCGACATAAGCGGGTTTATAATCAGGCAACTTATTATCAGTCCGATTACGGTAGAAAGAATAATCGCAGGCATAAACGAAAGCGCAGTTTGTAAAACAAGTTGCTTTGTGGTAAAACCGAGCGATTTCATAACACCGTAATCGCGCATCTTGTTGTTGAGCATAGTTCGAACAAGTAGATATAACACAAAACAAATTATTATTACCGATAGCACAAGTATGGCAACAACTATAATCGTCATAAGATTAACATAAACGCTACCTGCACTTTCAACCGTTGCTAAAACATTTATAACTGCGTTTATATTGCCAGGGAACAAATCTTTCATTTCTTCGTTGAAAGCGTCAATGTCGGTATCTTGCGAAAGATTGATATAATAAGTTGCGTTTTGAAGCGTGCCTAACCGTTCATAGCCTTGCCTTGTCAAAAGGCAATCCCTGCCGAGATTATTTGTAATTTGAGTAAATCCGCTTATAAGATATTTTTCGGTTTTACCGTTCACCGTAATTTCGATTTCATTGCCTACCTTTAAGCCATTTTCTCTTGCGTACTTTGCGGCAACGGCGATTTCGTTATCGTATTTGGGAAATCTGCCTTGAAACACTACGGACTGATTGTTTACGTTTTCAAAATCGTCCGAAAGAGTTGCCATAAGCTCTGCGCCGCCTACGTGCGATAAGTTCAATGAATTGTAAAGGTAAACTTTTTCTACACGTTTGTCGTTATTTAACTTTTCTATAAAATCGTCTTCGACTTCGCATTGTACATTGATTGCGCTATCTGCCGTTTCGCCTACGATTAAATTCAAAAAGGGCGACATATCGGCGATGACATTTTCCGTCATCAGCCCCGAAAACACAACGATAAGCGACAGCACAAGCATTGTAATACAAACCGTTATATTATGCTTAACACCCGAAAGCGTAGTTTTGAGAGCAAGAGCAAGATTTAAGGGCGCTTTCGTCTTTTCGAGCGGAATGCGGTTTTTCTTGAAATTGTGCGTTTGTATCCCCGAGCGCAGGGCGAGTATAGGCTCTATCTTTTTAATTTTGCGAGCGGCAAGATATACGGCAAGTGCAACAGTTCCGCCCAAAACCAAAAGAGAAATCAGTATCGGCAACGGCAAAAAATGAATTGCATAAGGTATTCCCGTCTGCGCTATCATCATTGCGTTTACCGCAGGGAATAGACAATAAGATAACCCTGCACCGACAATCGCCGTAATTAAAGTCAACCCTAAAAATTGTAATAAAAGCGAACAGATGAGTTGTTTTGACGTATAACCAACGGCTTTCAGCGCGCCGAGATTTTTCATATTGACTTGAATGTAATTGATAATGTTCGATACCAATACCACGACGGCAATCAGTAAAACAAAGAACGCCATAGCCGCCATTACTGCCGAACAGATACCCTGTGAAATATAGCGCGACTGAGATACTATATCGTAACAGTTGCTTGCCATACGGGTATTCGGGAAGCGTTCGGAAACGATTGCTTTCAGCGACGATTCATAATTGAGATTAGCCGATTTATCGTGCAAACGTATCGAACAAAGAGCGGTTTCGGGCGCAAGCCCGCTTGCTTCAAGTTCGGCATATTTATCTGCCGTAAGTATGATTTGAGTTAAGGCGCAGTTATGAGAGCCTAACATTACGCTATTGAAAAAGCCGCAAATCGTGTAGGTTACGGGATGGCTGCCAATTGATACCTCTATTGTTTTACCTATCGTATAATCATTCGATTTATATAGCATAGGTAAATATATACCGCTTGTCAGGTCGCTGTCTTCGACGATTTCGGATCTACCTATTGTGCGTGTGATAGCCGTTTGCCTATCCATAAAAACAAACTCACTATTCATCATTCCGCCGTTATAGGGAAATGTGCCGACCATGTGCATACTTTTATCCAAACGATACTCTTTAACTTTTGTGTCGTTTGCAAGCATCTGCGCTAAAAATTCTTTTACGCTACCGTCGCTGTCGTCAACGGCAAGCGTAACGTGTTCGGCGTTGAGTTTGTCGTGGTATCTGTCAAAGTTAGCGCGGTAATCCATAGATAGCATAAGCCAGAGATTGAACAGTAACGACGCAAGCAATATAAGCACGACAATAGCGACGGTCTGTCCTTTAGCTTTCCGCATATTAGAGCGGGCAATCAAAAATAACTTTTTCATTTTACCACCCCATATCTTTAAGGAATGCGGAAAGTTTTTCGTGCCTTGCGGTATCGCCGTGCGTGTATTTGCCCAAATCGCACTCGCCTAAAATAACGCCGTCTTTTAAGTATAAAATACGGTTGCCGCGACGAGCAGAGCGAATATCGTGCGTTACCATAACTACGCTTTGCCCCTGCTCGTTGAATTTAGTAAGCATATCGAGAACGTCAAGCCCCGTTTGAGAATTGAGCGCACCCGTAGGCTCATCGGCAAAAAGTATATCGGGATTATTTATCAGTGCGCGGACTATACCTACGCGCTGTGCTTCGCCGCCGGATATTTGCGTGGGGAACTTTTTTTGAGTATCTTCCGAAATATCGACAGCCGCAAATAATTCTTTTGCCTTTGCAACGAGCGCTTTTTTGTCCTTGTTTACAAGTAATCCTGCGGAAAGTACGTTATCCATAACCGACATTCCGTCAATAAGATATATTTGTTGGAATACAAATCCGCAATGGTCGCGACGGAATACGGCAAGTCCGTCTTGCGATAAATCGGTAATAACTTTGTCGCCGAAAGTAATTTTACCGAGCGACGGCGTGTCCATACCCGATAGGGCGTACAAAAGCGTAGATTTCCCCGCGCCGCTTGCGCCCATTATAACGGTAAAGTCGCCTTGATACAGTTCCAAATCGATGTTTTTGAGAACGTGTTGTTGACTTCCGCCGTTAGAGAAAGTCTTGCTAAGGTTTTCTGTTTTCAATAAAATTTGTTCCATATAAAATCTCCTTTTAACACGTTCATTTTAGCTTTTATAATTCTTAAATGTCTTTAACGATTTCTTAAATATTTCTTAAATCTTACCGCCTAAAGGCACGGAAACGGTTACTTTCAGTCCGTGTACTCCGTTTTCGATAATCAATTCGCCGTGCATTTCTTTCATAAAATAATCGGATATATAAAGTCCCAAGCCTGCGCCTTCCGTATTTTTGGCATTGCTTCCGCGCTTAAATTTTTCTTTGAGTACGGGTAGTTCTTCCGCTTCCACGCCGCCGCCGAAGTCTTCGATGGTTATATCGATATGCTTGTCTGTTCTATGCAAGGAAACAGTAATTTCGGTATTTGCGTATTTGTAAGAATTTGCGAATATATTATCGAACACCTGTTGCAACCTGAGTGCGTCGGCGAATACCAAGCAATCGGGCATATCGGGAATGATGGAACGGCGAAGATAATCAGCGTTTTCGAGCATGGTTTTCACTTGCTTGCTCTCTATGTTGGTAGGCGTTACGGTAAGTTGTTGCAATTCTTCGAGCGTTGCCGTAAACAGATTTGTAACAAGTTTATTTATTTGATCGGCTTTGCCCATGATTTGAGTATAGTTTGCTTTGTCTTTTTCGGTTGTCGCAACCGCAAGCCCGACTTCGGAAACTGCTTTAATACTTGCAACCGGCGTTTTAATATCGTGAGATAGTTTTGCAACAAGTTCCTTTTTACTCTGTTGTGCTTGCGCTTCGGCAAGACGGGCTTTTTTTAGTTCCGAACGCATAATGTCAAAACTTTCGGTAAACGCACCGAAAAGATTATGTCTATCCATTGCAAGCGGCATATCGAGATTGCCGCCGGCAACTCGTTCGGCAAAGCCTTTTAATTTGCGGAACGGTCTGATAACGGATAAGTATAAATAAACAGTGTACCCTATACAAATAAAAATTTGAATAACGATAGCAACCGACAATACGATAACAGCCGTTTGCTTTTGATATTGTAAAGTTTGCGTTCCGTCGTTGTAGATAATGATTTTCCCAACTTGCGTTTTGTCGATAGTAATATCGAGTATTGTATCTCGGTGTGTGATTGCTACATTTATACTTTCGGATAACCCCGATTGCGTCTTATAAAGAAGATTGCCGCTATTATCCAAAACAACGTAGTTGAGAGCGGTAGTATTTCTATGTTCTTCCATATTATTAAAATCGTCGGTTACGGTCTGTACGATTTCATTAACAGCAACGGCGTCTTGCGATAAATCGGGTGTCTGAACAGCGAATATAATAAGAGCGATTATTTCGGCAATAAGTAGGAGAATAGTTCCGAATAGAAAAATTTTACTTTTCATTGATTTTCTCCTGTAAACTTATATCCGTCGCCCCAAACGGTAACGATATATTTCGGCTCATTGGGGTTTTGCTCTATTGCTTCGCGCAATCTTCTAATATGAACGTTGAGCGTTCCGTCGCCCGTAAATTTATCTTCCCAAACTTTCTCAAACAGTTCCCGCTTCGATATGACTTTGCCTTTATTTTCAATCAAATACAATAAAAGTCTGAATTCAAGAGCGGTCAGTTTTGTGGGAACGCCGTTTACGCAAACTTCTTTCGATTGAGTATTCACGGTTAAATATCCATCTGAATAATTAGTTTGAACGGCTTGTCCGAAACGCTTTAATACCGCTTTTACCTTTGCAAGCAATACGCCGAGCGAATACGGTTTTTGAATATAATCGTCGCCGCCGATATTGAGCGCAACTATTTTGTCGTCGTCGCTGCCCCTCGCGGAAATAAAAAGAATGGGAATGTTCGTAGTTTCCCGTAATTCTTTGCATAAATCAAAGCCGTTACCGTCGCCCAAGTTTATATCGAGCAAGATAAGTTCCGTTGAATTGTTCTGAAAAAATCTACGGCAATCTTCCGCAGAATAGCGGGCGGCGGCTGTTACGCCGAAAAGATTAAAATATTCTGCCGTGCTATCGGCAAGCACTTTTTCGTCATCAATAATTAAACAATTATATTTCATAGTTTATCTCCATACTAATTATACCATTTTTCAAGGCAGAAATCTTTAAAAATTCCTTAAATTTTTTTCTCAACGAAAATGTTTGTTTGACATTGACTTTAATGTGAATTTATGTTATAATGCGTGTAAATTATGGAATTGAGGTTTTTAATGGATAAAAAAATTGTAGGTGAACGCTTAAAGGCTTTACGGGAAGGCGTACACCTTTCGCAAGCCAAACTTGCAGCTATATTTGACGGTGTTGACCAACCTTCTATCTACCGTTACGAAAAAGGGACAACTTCCCCTTCTTTTAATGTGCTTATACAGTATGCCGATTATTTCGACGTATCGCTTGACTATATTTTCGGGCGGTGCGAAAAGCCGCAAGGCAGGTTGTACGATTTTCAACCGAAAGTGTGGAAAGACAACAAACAAATGCAAGACTTGATAGAGATGTGTTTCGATCCGAACTCTCCTGCAAATGCACAGTTGAAAGAAACGCTTTTACGCCTTATGGGGGAACAACAGAAATGAAAGCAGTAATTTATGCAAGATACAGTTCGGATAATCAGACCGAAGCGTCCATCGAGGGGCAGCTTCGCGAATGTATGGAATATGCCGAGCGTACGCGAATTGACGTCATAGGCAATTACATAGACCGTGCTTTGACTGCAAAGACAGATAACCGTCCTGAATTTCAGCGCATGATTAAGGACAGCTATAAACATGCCTTCGATATTATTATCGTTTGGAAGTTGGACAGGTTTTCCCGTAACAGATATGACAGCGCTTACTACAAAGCGTTGCTCAAAAAGAACGGCGTTAAAGTTGTATCCGCAAAAGAAACGATTGCCGAAGGCTCGGAAGGCATATTGCTTGAGGCGGTTTTGGAAGGCTATGCCGAGTTTTATTCGGCAGAACTTTCCGAAAAGGTTGTGCGCGGTATGACCGAGAATGTACTCAAAGGCAGAAACAACGGCGGACAGGTTACTTTCGGCTATGAGATAGATGATGATATGTATTTTCATCCTCATCCTACCACCGCGCCTATCGTTGAAGAAATCTTTACAATGTACGACGACGGAAAAACCATTAAGCAGATAGTTGATTATTTGGAAGAGAAGAATATCAAAACAATTCGCGGCGGCAAGATGACGATAAATATCGTTCAGCGTATGCTCTCTAACCGCCGTTATATAGGCGAATACAAGTTCAGAGATACGGTTATTCCCGACGGTATTCCTGCGCTCGTCAATAAAGATTTGTTTGAAAGAGTGCAGCAGAAACTCGCCAAGAATAAAAAAGCGCCGGCAAGACGCAAGGCGGAAGATGATTATCTTTTGACATTAAAACTTTTTTGCGGGAAATGCGGGGCGCATATGTTCGGTGAAAGCGGTATGGGAACTTCAAAGGTTTATCGCTACTACAAATGCGCTAAAACAAAGAAGGTGCATCTGTGCGATAAAAAGCCCGTCCGCAAGGAATGGATGGAAGATTTAGCCGTAAAGAAAGCGCTTGAAATACTCAACAACGAAGATTTAATTTCCGTGCTTGTAGAAAGGATATATGCTTTACAAGGGGAAGAAAATCCGAGAATACCAAGATTAAAGGAACAACTTGCCGATATTGAAAAGCGCATAGGCAATATTATGTCCGCCATTGAGCAAGGCATAATCACCGATACGACAAAGGACAGACTTTCACAACTTGAAACGCAAAAGAAAGAGATTGAAATCACCTTGTTACAGGAACGAATTAAAAAGCCCTTCCTCACGAAAGAGCAGATACAATTCGGGATTGAGCGATATAAGAAATTAGATCTGTCCACGCTTGAAGGAAAACGGCGTTTGATTGAAGCTTTTATCAATGCAATCTACGTCTACGACGACAAGATAGTGTTTACCTTCAATTACAAGGACGGAACGCAGACCGTGTCAATGTCAGAGCTTACTACAATGACAGCCACGGGCGACAATTCGGATATGAATTGCATTGGTGCGCCACAAAAAGCCACGGACAAAAGTCCGTGGCTTTTTGTGGCGCGTCAAAAGCAGGCTCGAGTCGGTTGCCGCCTGCGGCAAGCTATTCGGGCGGGAGTGCCTTGCCCCATAGGGGCAAAACTCCTCAGGGCGCGGTGGTTTTGCCCGCGTTTTTTATTTGTCGAGCAACGGGAGAGAGGGCGCGTTTTGTGCGCGGCTCTTTACATATGCTTCGGCGTTCAAACCGATCACAATGATCGCGATCTCAAAAAAAGCCATGCCGATAAAAATGCCCACCGCAGAATTCGTGAGCGCGGTAAGAAGAACGGTAAAGGCAAGCGCCAAAAGGAAGATCGCTATATCGCCCAAAAACAGCAGGGCGATATTTTTGACGTTGACGATTTCCGCGAGAGGGATCCGCTTTTTCGCGTGTATTAAGTAAGCTTCAAAAAGCGAGACCGTTCCGATCAGCAGAAGAAGCGCCGCGGCCGCCACGAGCGCAAGTGCGCCCCGCATGGAGATCGCCCATGCACAGAGCGCCGCAAGGACAAACGTAAAAATGAGGTCGACGGCGCCCGCGACCAGCCGTTTCCAAAAAGCGGCTTTTGCGATATTTTTCCGCACGAGCTTTTTTGTAAAGATGAACCCGCCGGCAAACCCCAGCGCGGCAAAAAATGCAAGAACGAGCGCGTATACTGCCACTTTGCCGCAGAAAATCGCGATCGCCTCATCTATTCGGGCGGCGTATTCCTGCGTATCGCCGAGCAGCGCGTTCAGACAGCCGTTCAGCGTGCGTGAAAGCCAGTCTTGGCTGAGCGCGGTGCCGAGCGCCGCTATGGGTTCACTCCAATCGAGCTCGCGCACGGAGGCGAGAAAACTGTTTTTGAGCGCTTCCAAATCTATACTCGCGCCGTCGAGGATCATCCGTACGTCGTCCGTAAGAGCGGATAGCGCCGCCGCCGTTCCGGGTATCAGAACAGACAGCCCGAAAACGATGCCGAGCGC
Organism: Candidatus Borkfalkia avistercoris; assembly: GCA_019115995.1. Classification (GTDB taxonomy): domain Bacteria; phylum Bacillota; class Clostridia; order Christensenellales; family Borkfalkiaceae; genus Borkfalkia; species Borkfalkia avistercoris. The sequence goes on along the minus strand of DXCL01000009.1, from coordinate 14,773 downwards.
CAATGCGCCGAGCGGAGTGAAAAAATATTGCAGATTCTTAAAATAGTTTTTGATGCTCTGTATGAACATATGCGCTGCCTTGCGATCATTTTTCCGAGCGGAACTTATTTTTTATGCTCGCGTCGTAGCATAAAACGGTCGCCGCGACGCCCACGTTGAGCGAATCGCACTTGCCGAGCATGGGGATCGCGATCATTTTATATTCGCCGTCGTACCATTCGCGGGTGATGCCGTAGCGTTCGCTGCCCATCACGAGCGCAGTTTTTACGCCGAAAGGCTCTTCAAAATAATATTTGTCCGCGCGGGTATCCGCAAGATATACGGTAAAACCGTGCATTTTGAGCCACGCGCGGCAGGCGGCAACGCTTTCAAATTCGTAAACGGGCACGGAGAGGATCGCTCCCTGGCTCCCTTTGATGAGCTTGGGGTGCGTGAGCCGCGCCTTTCGGTTGCAGATAAAAACGCTGTCCAGCCCCGCGCCGTCCGCCATGCGCAGCATGGTGCCTACGTTCCCGGGGATCTCGATGCCGTCCAAAATCAGAACGACCGCCTTTTCGGGCGGGGCGAATGCGGAAAGATCGTAGGAGGGGAGCGCGGCGAGCGCCATCAGCCCATCGGGGCGGTCGCGTTCGGAAAGTTTTTCGTAAGTTTTCGCCGAAACTGTGTACAGGTTTTCCGCGCGCGCGGCGATCTTTTCGGCGAGAGCCGCCGCTTCGCTCGTGCGTATATGCTCGGGGCACAGAATGAGCGAATCTATATGCGTTTTGAACTGCTCGCACATTTTCAAAAGCCAGATCCCTTCCGCCACAAACAGCTTGTGCGGATTGGGTTTAGTATTGGACAGTATGCCCTTGATCTGCTTTATTTTTGGGTTTTGCTCGCCGATCGCGAGAAAATTGTGCGAATTGATCACTTGTTCTATCGTTTCCATAGGCAAATAGTAGCAGAATTTTTCATATAAGTCAAGCCGAATGCAAAAGCGCGGAAAAAACAGAAAAAATATCCGCCGCACAGATATGCGGCGGAAATCTGAAAATCAATGCCGATCAGCCGGCAAGCGCTTCAAGTTCTATTATATCGTCCGTCCAGAACATAAGTCCCGCACTGGTTTTGCCGTTGTAAAGGGTATCGGTTCCTGTTCCGCTTGTTTTATCTCCGATGGATACGGTCTGCTGATAGTCATATTCCTGCCCGGGAGTCATGGCAATTTTATATTTATGAAGCAGGGCATAGTTGAAAACAAAGGAAACCGTATCATCTTCCGAAACCTGTGCGGTAACATCGAAAAATTCTTTCGCCGTGCCGCCGTCGATGTAGTTATTGTCCCAAAACCGCATCGTGTAGTAATCGCCCTCGCTCGCGTTGAGTGCGGAAACGTCTATCACCAAGGTTTTCTGTTCTGTCGCAACGGGTACTTCGCCGTAGGGAAAGACAGTAACTTTTACGACAAAAGTGCAGTTGGAAGAAGTATTTTCGCTGTCGAGCTCTATGGTCAGCCACGTTGTTCCGACAGAGATTTTTGTCGTATCGATGCAGATGTCTGCCGCAAGAATAAGATTGCTGGCAGAGGAACCTTGCCCGAAGTCATGTCCGTCTAGTTCTACGATCGTAACGGCATTGTCCGGTATCACGCTCTGATTCGACGACGTAACGCCCGAATAGCGGCTGAACGCAGTGGTATTTCCCCAGGAAAGATCTGCCAAAATTTTCCATACGTTTTCCGTATCGGTGCCTACGCGGGGCGAATAGGAGCCGTTTTGTGCAATGTTATACACATTGTTTGCATTCAGCAAATCGTTCCCGTCCGACAGGACTTCTTCGTAGGTACCCGTCTGCACGGCGATCGTAACGTTTTCGGCGGGCATCGTAAAGGTGTATTTGCCGTCCGCCTCAGTACATTCGTCTCCGTTGTACGTTACGCCCGTAACGTAAGTATCTTCATTCGTAACGGCAACGGTCACGGTCACCGTATCGCCCTCCTTTGCCGAGGCGGGCGCGTCTACCGTGTATCCCGTTCCGTTGTTTGCTGTAATCGTATACTCCGCTGGCTGCTCGCCGTTTCCGCTTCTGTCGTCACACGCAGCAAAAATGCCGAAGCAGAGGCATACGCACATGCAGGCGGCAAGCGCCGCCAGAATCATCTTTTTCATTTTTTACCCCTCCTTATAAGGTCAACAATATTATATCATGGGGGGGGGTAAAAGTCAACATTATCAGAAAAAAAAGTGACCGATGTCCGTTTTTCGGCATAGAATAGTTTAGAAAGCATTTTACGGCGGAGAAAGAAAATGGACAAAAGAAGATACGGCAAAACGCTTTCCGCCTGTCTCGCGGGCGTTTTCAATCAGGCGGTCATCACGAACGTTACGGCGCTCCTTTTCGTGCCGCTCGCCGATCTGTACGGCTTTACGTTTGCCCAACTGGGGCTTCTTACGGCGATCAATTTTGCGGCGCAGATGCTGGCGGACGTGTTTTTGATGTTTTTCATCGGCAGGTTTTCACATAAAAAGCTTGCGGTCTTTGCCGCCGCCGTAAGCTGCGCGGGGCTTCTCTTTTACGGCGGGGTGCCTTTCATTTTTTCGGGCAAGGCTCTGTACGGAGGCATTGCGGGCGCGACCGCCGTTTTTGCCTTTGCGGGCGGCATGCTCGAAGTTGTGCTCAACGCCGTTGCCGACCGTCTGCCCGAGGGCACGCCCGTAACCATCTGTTTTTTACATACTGCGTACGCATGGGCACAGGCGGGGCTTGCGCTCCTGCTGTTTGGCTGCATCGCCCTGTTCGGAACGGAAAGCTGGCATTACGCGATGTTTGTTCTCGCGTTCGTACCGCTTTCGGCAGTTGCTCTTCTTTCGGGTGCGGATATGCCGGAGGAGAACCCCGTAAAAAAAGAGCATTCCTTTTTTGCCGAAGGGAGCGGCTTGCCGCCGCGCGGGAAAAGGGGATTCGGAGCGTTTTACGTTTTTGCGCTCGCCGCGATTTTTTTCGGGTACGGCTCTGAGGTCTGCATGAACCAGTGGGTGAGCACCCTTTTTTCCGAAACGGCGGGAGGCGGCGGGTACGTGGGGGAATTTTTCGGCGCGGCTGCGTTTGCCGTTTGTTTAGGTTTGGGCGGGTTGTTTTACGTGCGGTTGGGAAGCCGCAAAAAAGCCTCGCGTTCCGCTTTGTTTTTTTCCGCGTTGGCGGTCTTTGTCTGTTTTCTCGGCGCGGGAGGACTGGGCGGCGGCGCGTCTTTCGCGTTCGCGGCGGCGTGCGGGCTGTTCGTGGGCTGGCTTTCCCCGGGCGTGATGACCGTCGCCTCCGAAAACCTGCCGGGAGGCGGAAGAATGCTCGCTTCGCTTGCCGTGGCTTCCGATCTCGGCGCGGCGGCGCTCCCCGCACTGGCGGGCGCGCTTTCGGGCGAGGCGGGGCTGCGGTCTTCCTTTTTTCTGCTTTCCGCCGCGCCGCTTCTTTGCGCGGTCGCGCTCTTTGCCATGCGAAAGTGCCGCAGATCTGCTGCCCGTTCGCTGTTTTTTGAGTAGAGTTTGTGAATTTTTTGTTAATATTCGTCGTTTTTGTGCGTTTTTGCTGGATTATTTTTTTCTATGTGGTATAATAATACGGAGTTTTTGACAAACAGAGGACGTATGGGGAAGCATAGGAAGAACAAAATTTCTTCGGGCGTTCAGCCCGAAGAGGAGAACGCGCCGCCTTCAACGCAGTCGGAGCCCGAGCGCGAGGAAAACGCAACGCTCTGCACGGCGGAACCCGCGGACGAACCGAAGACCTCGCAGACAGATGACGCGGCGGAACGGGAAGCGGCGGAGCCTGTAAAGAAAAAGGGGATCTTCGGGTGGAAGATCTTTCGTTACAGGTTCCTCACGCTCATGCTGATGTGCATCATCATGTCTTTTATCGGTTTTGTGGTGGAAAATATTTTCCGCCTTTTCCGTGCGGGCGTGATCAACAGCCGCAGGCAGTTCCTGCCGTTTTTGTTTGCCTACGGCATCGCGGTGTTCGCGCTGTACGTGGTGGTCGGCACGCCGCGCGAAATGCGCTTTTTCGGCTGGAAGCTGTTTAAAAAGAACAGCAAACTTTCCGTCACGGCAAAATATTTTCTGTACTGGCTCATCTTGTTTGCGGGCGTGTTTTTCGGAGAGATACTCTTCGGCACGTTCGTCGAATGGGTGTCCGGCATAGTCCTGTGGGATTATACGGGTATCCCCCTGAGCTTTACGAAGTATACGAGCATACCTACGGCGCTCGGGCTTTCGGTGGGCGTCATGCTGTTTATGCGCTTTATTTTCGAGCCGCTCATGAAAAAGCTGGATAAAATTCCGGATAAGGTGCTCCTCGGCATCGATATAGGCCTGGGCGTGCCCGTCGTGATCGACTGGCTGATCATGCTCGTTCTTATGCTCGGGTTCGGGATCTCCAAAAATTGGTGGATCATACAGGTCTGGTAACAAAAAACTATATCGCATAAAATAAAACGGGCGTCTCTTCGGAAAGCGGAGACGCCCGTTTGTTATAAATTTTTTATTTCGCTGCCCGATCGGCGCGGTTTTGCGTGCTGCGGGCGCTCTCGTCTTTTGTAAGCCGTTCGCCCGTCACGTTGTCGCAGAAAGCGCTTATGCCCTTCGCGCGCAGCGCCCTGATGCCGAAATACAGCGGCACGCCGAGCGCGTACACCCATACCGACTGCGTGAGCGCCAGAGAAGCGAACATGAACCAGTAGCCCGCGTATGCGCTGCCTCCCAAAATAAGCACGAGCGGAATGACGAACGCGTTTACGAGCACGGGAAAGACGCCGCCCAAAACGAGTTTTACGGGCGTGTTTTTGATGAATTTGCCCGTAACAAAAGTGAGCGCCGCCGCAACGAGCGAGCACAGGCTGCCGAGCCCGATGTCCCACGCGTTGCCCGTGATGATGTTCGCGATCAGGCAGCCCACATACAGTGCGGGGATCGCTTCCGGATAAAACAAGGGAAGCATGGTCAGCGCTTCTGCGGGGCGGATCTGGAATCCCATCGTCCCGAATGCGAGCGAGCCGAGCGGCCAGGTGAGTACGACGTACAGCGCGGCGATGATGCCCGCCCTGCACAGCACTTTCGTGTTGGATCTTTTCATTATTCAGTTACCTCGGTTGTTTTTAGGTAGTGTTTTCCGAAAACCTACCGCACGATATATTAGCAGAAAAAGCGCTTTCTGTCAAACGATTTTGCATGGCGCACACCGCCGAACGTTTGCGGGGGGCGGAAAGTTCATACGACGATGTTTTCCAAAAGCAGATAGTCGAAGTCGACGCCTTCCACGAAGTCGCGCGGAAGAAAGCGCACGTGGTTGAATTTTGCAAAGTTGAAGATATGCGTTTTCAGCAGAACGGGCGTGGCAATGTCCATCTCGTGGCAGATGTCGAAAAGATAGTCCAAAAAATGGGAATAGGTGAGCTTTTCTTCGTTTTCGTATACCAGTTGCCTTTGGATTTTTCCGTCTTTTATCGTCTTTGCCCAAATTTTCGTCAAAGCCTCCGCCTCCTTTCGGTTTTTGCATAAGTTTTTATTGATTATACTTGAAATTTTCAAAAAAGTAAATTATAATCGAACTAACTTCCTTTAAAAACCCAAATATAATTGACATATTTTCCGCGAAAATATATACTGTTTAAAAGGCGAAAAGGAGTTTGTATGAAAAAGCTGGAAACGGATATTCTGAAAATTTTGGAAGAGGACTGCCGCTATACCCCCGCCAAGATCGCGCTCATGCTCGAAAAAACGGAAAAAGAGGTCTGCGAAGCGATCTCCCGTATGGAAGAGTCGGGCATTATCGTAAAATATACCGCCATCGTAAACGGAGAACGCCTCTCCGATGAGACGGTGCAGGCGCTCATCGAGGTCAAGGTGACCCCGCAAAAGACCAACGGCTTCGACGCCATCGCAGAGGAGATATACCGCTTCGAAGAGGTCAAGAGCTGCTATCTTATGAGCGGCGGGTTCGATCTTGCCGTATTTATAGAAGGGAAGTCTCTGCGCGAGGTCGCGCGCTTTGTTACCGAGCGGCTTTCCACGCTCGACGAGGTGCTGTCCACGGCGACGCACTTCATTCTCAAAAAGTATAAGATCGAAGGCACGGTAGCAGATTCGAAAGACGAGAACGGGATGAGATTGTCGGTACAGCCATGAGGAAATTCGTAAACGAAAGGGCGGAAAAGCTCAAACCCAGCGGGATACGTAAATTTTTCGACATCGTTTCGGAAATGAAAGACGCGATCTCTCTCGGTGTGGGCGAGCCCGATTTTATCACGCCGTGGAATATCCGCAACGCGGCGATCAAGAGCATTCAGCGCGGATATACGCAATATACGGGCAACAGGGGGCTCCCCGCTCTCCGCGAGGCAATCTCCCGCTATATGGGCGAGCGGTTCGGATTGGACTGCCCCGCCGAACACATCATCGTCACGGTGGGGGCGAGCGAGGGGATAGACCTTGCTCTCCGCGCCGTCTGCGACGCGGGCGACGAGATCCTCATACCCGAACCCAGCTACGTTTCCTATATGCCGGGGGTGTATCTTGCGGGAGGAACGCCCGTTTCGCTCCGCTGTGTGAAGGAGAACGGTTTTATCGTCACGCCCGAAATGCTGGAAAAGGCGATCACGCCCCGCACAAAGGCGATCATCCTGCCTTATCCGAATAATCCGACGGGAGGCATCATGACGCGCGCGGAGCTGGAAGCGATCGCGCCCGTCATCGAAAAGCACGATCTTCTCGTCATTTCGGACGAGATCTATGCGGAACTGACTTACGGCGGAAAACACGTTTCGATCGCGTCTTTGCCCGGCATGAAGGAGAGAACGGTGGTCATCAACGGCTTTTCGAAGGCGTTTGCCATGACCGGCTGGAGGGTCGGATTCGTCAGTGCGCCCCCCGAGATTGACGACGCGCTCTTTAAGATCCATCAGTATGTGATCATGTGCGCGCCCACGGCTTCGCAGTATGCGGCGCTCGAAGGACTGCGCGACGGGTTTGCCGATAATTTTTCTTCGGTGGAAGAGATGCGCGCGGAATACAACAAACGCCGCCGTTTCATGGTTGATTTTTTCAACGCCGTCAATATGCCCTGTTTTGAGCCGCGCGGCGCTTTCTATGTTTTTCCCTCGACGGAAAAGCTCGGTGTGACAGGCGAGGCGTTTGCGAACGGACTTTTGCGCGCGGGGAAGGTGGCGGTCGTGCCCGGCGACGCGTTCGGCGACGCGGGCAGGCATCACGTCCGCTGTTCTTATGCGACGAGCATGGCGAATCTCGACAAGGCGACTTCGCGCATCGAAAAGTATATCAGGGAAAATTTTTGATTGCCTGCCTTTTCGCGCGCGGAAATAGGGCTTGACATCGCCGCGGAAAAGGGGTATAATATGATAGAGAGCGAAGTGATCCCGCGTGTTTTCGGCCGGGATCACTCGTTTTGCAATATACGGGGCGCGCCGCCCTCCGCTCTTGCGGGAACGGCGTAATTTTTTATAGGTTTTGGGAGCAGTATCATGGCGGAAGAATTTATCATGACGCAAAAGGGATACGATGAGGCAGTAGAGCGCCTCCGTTATCTGCAAACGCAGAAGAAGAAGGAGATCACCGAGCGCATCAAAGTGGCGCGCGGTTTCGGCGATCTTTCCGAAAACGCGGAATACGACGCGGCGAAAAACGAGGAAGCGCTCAACGAGAGCGAGATCCGCGAGCTGGAAAACATGATCAAGAATGCGAAGATCATGGAGGAGAGCGTAGACAACAGCAAAGTGCACTTCGGCAACGTGGTCACCGTGTACGACTGCGATCTCGAAGAGGAAGCGTCTTATATTTTGAAAGGCTCGATGGAGGCAGACCTCGAAAAGAATATCGTCAGCATCGACTCGCCTTTCGGCTCCGCGCTCATCGGCGCAAAGTGCGGCGACGTCGTTACCGTGCATGCGCCCGGCGGAGATTATCAGGTCAAAATTTTAGAGATCAAATAAAAAACGGGCGCCGCAGGGCGGCCGTATCGAGGAAATAAAAAACGAATGGATGCGAAAATAACAAAGAGCCGCCTCGGGCACATGCTCTCGTACGACTGGATCAAAATATTGGCGATCTGTGCGGCGGTCGTCGTCGTTTGGATATTGCTCTTTACGACGCTCGCGCCCCGCGCGACCAGCGGACAGACTTTTGAAATATACGTCTACCCGTACGTGACGCTGAAAGACAGCTTCGGTTCGCTGTCTTCCCTGCGCGAAGACGGCGCGTTTTCGGGCGATGTGCTCGATATGAGCACGAACAATCTTTTGGAAGACTCCAAAGATACCGTTCTCGGCGCACATTTTGCGGCGGGACAGGGCGATGTGATGTTCGTGAGCTCGTATGAGTACGACAGCGGCGAAAAGGACGCCGACGGGAACGCGATCATGACGAGCGACCTTTTGCAATTCGTGAACGGGTACGGCGGCAACTGCGTATGGCTCGGCGGGGAGAACGAACACCCCATGGGCAGTTATCCCGAGAACGCAAACACGCAGGACTATCTTACGAGCTGCCGCAACTATCTGGCAAAATATTATGCAGAAGGCGCCATAGAGGGCAAGGGAGACATGACTGCCTCGCAGGACAAGCAGGCGATCGAAACGGATTTCCGCGCCCGCATCGACGGAGACAACCGTTACAAGCGCGAATCGCAGATACAGGCGGGACTTTTAGAAGAGTACGCGCGGATAGAAAGCCTGCGCACGGCGTATAACAATGTTATCGGGTATCTCGAAGACGGTACGCTTTCCGTTACCGAACTCGATCTGACCGTGGAGAGCGAAGAAGACGAAAACGGAGACGGCACCGTCGATTCCAACGACACGAAACAGGTGAAGGGATATTTTTCCTTCGATCTCGGCAATGTGCCGGGCATAGAAAATATGATCACCACGACCCGCAGCGAGGAATCCACTTCCACGGGCAAGGGCGTGAACATGGTCATTCTCAATACGCGTTTGCAGGAGGAAGCGCTGCGCTTTGAGCAGGTCACGCTGCTCGATCACATCGTACGCGAGAGCGCGCGCCTGCAAGCGCTGTAACACAAAGACGGAAAGCGACGAAATACGAACGGACGGGCGGGGAGCATCATGGAATATCTCATATACGGTGCGCTGAAAAAATATAAGCGGCTGCACGCCGCGCGCTTTCATATGCCGGGGCATAAAGCGGACAGGAAACGCTTTCCGCTTTTTAAAGATGCCGCGCTGGATATTACCGAATTGTCCTTTGCCGACTGTCTGGAAAACCCCGACGGGTTGATCGCCGCCGCGGAGAGCGACTGCGCCGAAATTCTGGGCGCAAAGCGGAGCTTTTTTCTGACGGACGGGTCGAGCTCGGGCATTTTCGCCATGCTGTACGCCGTAAAGAGGCGGGGCGGCAAGATCGTCATCGCGCGCGGCGCGCACAAGAGCGTTTACAACGCCTGCGCCGTTCTGGGCATCGAGCCGCATATTTTGAAGGGCAACGAGCTGGACGGCATCGCGCTTCCGCCCGCCGCGGCCGAAATCGAAGATATATTTAAAAAGGAGAAGGACGTCGCCGCGGTCTTGGCGACCTCTCCCGACTATTACGGCAATATTTCCGACTATGCGGCGCTGCGCAAGATCTGCGACCGCTACGGCAAGCTCCTGCTGGTAGACGGCGCGCACGGGGCGTACCTCAAATTCGATCCTGACGCCGCGCACCGCTATGCGGGGGAATATGCCGACGCGTGGGTAGACGGCGCGCACAAAACGCTGCCCACCCTCACGCAAGGGGCTTTGCTCAACGTAAACCGGGAAGATCTTATCCCCGATCTTCGCGAGGGCGCGGGCATTTTCCGGACGACCAGCCCCTCTTATCCCATCATGGCGAGCATCGAATACGGCGTCAAATATCTGTCCGAAAACGGAGGACAGCTCATCGACGCGGTAAAACGCGAATTTTCTCTCATGAAAATGCGCCTCAAAAAGAGGGGCGTGCTCTTTTATGAGGGGGGCGAAACGCTGCAATTTGCGGTAGATTTCGGCGGCATGGGGATATGCCCGTATCTTGCAGAGGAACAGCTGGAAAAGCGGCGTATTTATCCGGAAATGAACGACGGGCGTTATATCCTGTTTTATCTTTCCCCGCTCACGCGCACGCATCATCTCGCCCGTTTGGAGCGCGCGATCAGGCGCATCGCAAAGATGCGTTCCCTGAAAGACACCTACGACGCCAAGCCCGAACAGGTCTGCGGGATCAAAAAATTCAGTTACCTCGCGGCGCTCGCTTTCCGTAAGGAGAGCGTTCCCATAGCGCAGGCGGCGGGCAGGATCGCCGCGCGCAACGCGGGCGCGACCCCTCCGTGCTTTCCCGTCGTCGTGGCGGGGGAACAGATCACCGAGCAGGCGGTCGAGCTCCTCAAAAACGCGAAGCATACCTTCGGCGTCATAGACGGAAAGATAGAAGTTATCAAAATAGGCGGCGAGCAATGAAAGGCAGGTTTATAGCTTTCGAAGGCTGCGAGGGCGCGGGCAAATCCACGCAGATGCGCCTTCTTTCGGAATACCTCACCGCGCGCGGCGTACCGCATATCCTCACGCGCGAGCCGGGCGGCGGGCATATCTCCGAATCGATCAGAAATATCATTTTAGACGGAAAAAACAGGGAAATGACGGACGAGTGCGAGGCGCTGCTCTATGCGGCGGCGCGCGTGCAGCACCTTTCCGATACCGTAAAGCCCGCGCTCGAACGCGGAGAAACGGTACTCTGCGACAGATACATTTTTTCTTCCTTTGCATATCAGGGATACGGAAGGGGGCTTTCTCTCGGGTTTTTAAAGGCGATCAACGCCTATGCGATCGAGAATTTTATGCCTGACGTGACCCTCTTTTTAGACATTCCCTCCTCGAACGCTTTTGACCGCAAGCATGGCGCCGATCCGCAGGATCGCATGGAGCAGGCGGGGGAAGCGTTCCACAAGCGCGTGTACGAGGGCTACCGCGCCCTTTTGCGGGATTATTCCGAACAGATCGCGGCGATCGATTGCTCGGGTACGAAGTACGAAACGAGCGCCAAGATCGTGCAGTGCCTTGTTTCGCGCGGCTTTATCGGTTGAATCACATGTCTATTTTCAGTCAGAGCAAGCCATATAAGATCGTTGCGGGAGACGCCGCGCAGGGCAAGCTGTCGCATGCCTATCTGCTCGTCTGCCCCGACGCGCGCAATCTGCGTTCTTTTCTGAAAGAACTGGCCGTGCTCGTGCTCGGCGCCGACGAACGCGCGGGCGGGCTGATAGAGCGCGAGATGTATGCGGATTGCGTCGTTTTGCCCGCGCCCGGCGCAAAGTTCACCGTAGCCGACGCGAAAAACGTTTCAGACGAATGCTATATAAAGCCCGTGGAGGGCGATAAAAAGCTGTTCGTGCTCGACGGCGTGCAGGATATGAACGCGAGCGCGCAGAACAAGCTCTTGAAAGTTTTGGAAGAACCGCCCGCAAACGTGTGCTTTTTGTTGGGCTCCGTCAATGATTTTGCCGTGCTCCCCACGATAAAATCGCGCGCGAAGCGGTTGGATCTGTTTACCTTTGCCGACGCGGAAATAGAAAAATATATCCGCGCCGCGTATCCGCACCGCAAAGACGCCGCAGAGATCGCAGCCGTTTCCGGCGGGATCCTGGGGCGGGCGCAGGAGCTTGCCGAGGGCGGAGACCTCGGCGCGGCGGCGGAAGAGGCGGCGCTCTTTGCGATGAATCTTTCCGTGTCCTCTGCCATCGGCGCCGCGCGCAAGTATGCGGATAAAGAAAAGATCGGCGGCTTTCTTTCCGTTTTAAAGCTCGTATATCGGGATATACTGATGTTGAAGCTGGGTAGGCGCGACCTGCTTTTATCCGGCGGACAGGAAAAACTCCTCGAACGTGCCGCGGCGCGTTATTCTGCGGTCGCTCTCGTAGGCGCGCAGGAAAAGATCTCCGCGGCGGAAAGGGATATAAAATTCAACGCGAACCTCGCTTCCTGCTTGGAGACGCTGTTTATAGGCATATTGGAGGGACGATGAAAGTTATAGGAATAAAATTCAAAGACGGCGGCAAAGTATATTACTTTGCGCCGCAGAAAAACGTAACGTACGAAGAGGATATGGAGGTCGTCGTCGAAACGGCAAAGAGCATCGAGATCGCAAAGGTCGCCTTTCTGCCGCGCGAGGTAGACGATTCCGCGGTAACGCAGCCGCTCAAACCGGTTATCCGCATCGCAACGGAAAAAGATCGCGCCCAGCGCATCAAAAACATCGAGCGTAAGCCCGAAGCGATGCGCATCGCGCAGGAAAAGATAGAAAAGCACGGGCTGAAAATGAAGCTGATCGATTGCGAATTCGCCTTCGACGGCAGCAAAGTGATCTTCTATTTCGCCGCCGACGGCAGGGTGGACTTCCGCGAGCTGGTAAAAGACCTTGCGGGCGTGTTCCATATCCGCATCGAGCTGCGGCAGGTAGGCATCAGAGACGAAACCAAGCTGCTCGGCGGCATCGCGCCGTGCGGACGCGTGTGCTGCTGCGCGGGGGCAATGCCGGAATTTAAAAAGGTTTCCATTAAAATGGCAAAGGTACAGGGGCTTTCTTTGAACCCCGGCAAGATCAGCGGTCTTTGCGGCAGGCTCATGTGCTGTTTAAGCTACGAAAACGACTATTACAGCGAGGTCTATAAAAAGATGCCCAAGATGGGCGCGGAGGTTTCCACGCCGGAGGGCAAGGGCACCGTTGTGGGCGAAAACATGCTCAAACAGACCCTTCGCGTAAAGATAGAAAAGGACGGCAGCCTCGTTTATAAAGATTTCCCTCTCAAAGACGTGCGCTTTAAGGGCGGCAAAAAAGAGGAAGACGACAAGGTTTCCGACGATTTGAAAGACATTCTCGACTGAGTTCTCCGTTCATAATGTCCGCTATGCGGAGGGGCGCGGCGGTATGCGAGCTTTTTCGTTAAAAAGTTGAAAAAATCTCAAAAAATTTTCGCGCTATGCCTTTACGAACGGAAAAAATTGTGATATAATAAGTGGGCAAAGGGTAAGAGGTTGCCCTGTGCGTCGAAAGATGTTATTTGGAGGTAGAAGATCATGGCACATAAAATTTCGGAAGATTGCATTTCCTGCGGCGCTTGCGCGGATACCTGCCCCGTAAACGCGATTTCTCAGGGAGATACGCAGTATCAGATCGATCCCGATGTCTGCATCGACTGCGGCGCCTGCGAAGAGGGTTGCCCCGTCGGAGCGATCAAAGGCGAGTAATCGGGCGACAATTACAGAGAAGAAAACCTGCGCGGATTTTTTCCGCGCAAGTTTTTGTTCTTTGCAGGGTGCGCCCGTGCTGCTCCGTGCAAAATACGTATAATGGGGATATAGCTCAGTTGGTAGAGCGCTTGAATGGCATTCAAGAGGTCATCGGTTCGATCCCGACTATCTCCACCAAACGCGACGTATACGCACACTCTGCGTTTATATCAGAATTAGAAACCGCTTTGTCGGTTTCTTTTTCATTTTTGGGCATTTTTTGGGCGTTCTCGCCGTCGTCGCCGTGTCCGTCGGGATAATCGGAGAAAATCAGATTTAAGAGCAGTTCGCCCTGTTGCCCGCCTTTTAGGTGGAATAACACTTTCATTTTATCGTCGTACAGTATCACCCTATAAATGAACGTGTCTATCAGGTCTTTGCGGTTCTTGGTCTTGGAATAGTCAAGCGTTCGGAAGTGCGACAGCCACTTGCGAATATCGGCGTAACTGTAATTTATCTGCATTGCCTTTTCGTTGGCGATTGTGTCTTGCAATTCCTTGTTTTCGTTGTTTTTCTTTATTTTGTAGATATGATAGAAAAAATTGCTCTGATTTATATTCAATAACTGCAACGCGGCTTTCAGTTTTATGCGTTTGCAAAGATAGTCGTTTGCGACAGATAAAAATTCTTCCGAATATACGAACGAAGGGCGACCGAAACGGACGCCCTTTTGATGTGCAATCTTTATTCCCTCGGCTTGCCGCGCCTTTATGCTTTCCCGCTCATTCTCCGCTACGAAAGACAATACTTGCAACACAATATCCGAAATGAACTTTCCGACCAAAGTATCCGCTTTTGTGCGGGTGTCTAAAAGCGGCATATCCAACACGAGTATGTCCGCGCCGATTACGTTTGTAATTCTGTTCCATTCTTCTATAATCTGACTGTAATTGCGCCCTAACCGGTCAATGGACTTTATGACGAGCAGATCGCCGCTTGTGAGTTTTTTTAATAAGCGTTTATATTCCTTTCTTTCAAAGTCTTTGCCGCTTTTCTTCTCGGAGGAATGCGGCTTTTATCTATGTCGAACTCACAGAACGCGGCAATCTGCCGCTGCAAGTTCTGGTCTTTTGCCGATACCCGCGCGTATGCGTAATTCATTTGATTTTGCTCCTTGTTTTTCTAATAAGCATAGCGGATAAACGGCGAAAAGACCATCTGAAACGGGCGAAAATAAAAAAATTGCAGTAGAAGTGTACTTTTACTGTGTTTTGGTACTTGCGCGCTTTGTTGCCGATGTGCTATAATAATCAGGCAGACAGTATCTGTCTTAGCGGTAAATTCGCAATTTTTCGGCATTGCAGTAAAAGTACACATAAACTGCAATGTCGGGGGGGGGTAGTAATGAAAAAGAAACTGCTTGCATTCATAACGGCGGCAATGAGCGTTGTTTTCGCGTTCTCTCTTGCGGCTTGCAACGGCGGCAACGAAACTACGGGCGGGAACGGCACGCATACGCATACTTATTCG
>DXCL01000001.1 GCA_019115995.1 Candidatus Borkfalkia avistercoris | reverse complement strand
ATTATTTGGGAGAATAAAGAGTTATGGATATGAAGGCGACAGAAACTGCGCGCAAGCAAGCATCGATCCGGAACAAAAATATTCGGCTAATTTTGAGTTTGCTTCGTAAACAGCCGAATTCCACCTTCGGCATCGGGCAAACGCTCAGGCTTTCGAGCGGGGGGCGAAAAAACTGGTAGATGATATAGCTGCCGGCGGTATTATTGCGCCTGTTCCGGCAAATTCTTCTTCGCCGAGCGCAAAGCGGATACGGCGCGTCGCGACCGCGCCCGTAATAACGGAAGCGGCGATCGGAATAAGCCCGATAAAAAAGCCGAGCATGCTTTCGAGCGCGGCGCATGCGATCGTGAACGTCAGTATAACGCCGAGCGCCGTCAGCGCGCCGCACACCCAGCAGATTGTCGCGAGGTCGGCCCTGTGCTTTGCGATGAGCCGCGCGAGCGCTTTTTTCCGCGCCTGAGCCGAACGCGCCTTCCGCACCATATTTAAATGGAGCGCGCGGGCTCCTTGCGAGGAACACTTTTCGGCGCCGCCGCATATAATGATATATGCCTTGCGGCAAAACCATGGCGGAGGCGAAAAATGGAAACTTCTTATTCCGAGCTTCGCAGCAAGTTCGTCGTCAACGTGACGGACGGCAAAAACCTCGGCAGAACGTGCGACGTTATTTTTTCCTTTCCCGAAGGAAAGGTGTTCGGCATCGTGGTGCCGGGCAAACGGTTCCGCGTTTTTAAGAGCAACGATCTCTTTATCCCCCTCAAAAATATCGTAAAGATCGGCACAGACGTCGTGCTGGTCGATCTGCGCAGTCAGCAAAAACCTGACGGCGGCAAAAAACGCCCGCAGTACTGCGATTACGCGCCGCCCCCGCCCGAGGCGGGCCGCCGCAGTTTCGAGGAATACGAATAACGTTTTGCGCCGCAAAAATTTTATGCGTGCGCCTTGCTTTTACGATTGACATTTTGCCCCGTTTATTCTAAAATCTAAATGATTTTTATATGGGAGATTTCGGCGCAATATGGAACAGGAGCAGATTTGGGAACTCTTGAAGCGGAACAGGGAGCATGCCGTCGCGGAAGACAGGTATAAAAAGGGCATGCGGTACCGCCGCGCGGGAAAAAGCGGGCTTGTGCTTTCCGAGCTTTCTTTCGGGCTTTGGCACAACTTCGGCTCGACGGATATGTACGAAAACATGCGCGACATGGTATTCACCGCCTTCGACGGCGGCATCACCGTGTTCGACATCGCCAACAATTACGGCCCCGCGGCGGGGGCTGCGGAGCTTAACTTCGGCAGGATACTGAAAAACGATCTCGGCGGCTACCGCGACGAAATGGTCATCACCACCAAGGCGGGCTTCGGCGCGTGGAAGGGGCCGTACGGCGACGGCGGCGGCAAAAAGTACCTCATCGCCAGTTTAGACCGCTCCCTGAAAAATCTGGGCGTGGAATACGTGGACATTTATTATCATCACCGCCCCGACCCGGATACGCCGTTGGAAGAGACATGCGGCGCGTTCCGCCGCATCATAGACAGCGGCAAGGCGCTCTACATAGGCATATCCAATTACAGCGGCGCGCGCATGCGCGAAATGCTCTCCATGCTGCGGGAAATGAAGGTGCCCGTCGTTTTGAATCAGGTGCAGTATTCCATTTTCGAGCGCGGAGCGGAAGAAGACGTGTTCGGCGATTGCAAAAAAAACGGCGTGGGCGTTACCGTGTACAGCCCGCTCGCGCAGGGACTTTTGACGGACAAGTACCTGAAAGGGATCCCCGAAGACAGCCGCATGCACAAAAACGCGTTTCTGAAAGAATCCGCTCTTACGCAAGAAAAATTGTCCGCGATCCGCGCGCTCAACGAGATCGCGCAAAAGAGGGGGCAGTCGCTCGCGCAGATGGCGCTTTCGTGGGTGCTTCGGCGGGAGGAGGTCTCCTCCGTCATCATCGGCGCGTCGAAACGGGAGCAGATCATAGACAACCTTACGCTCAACTGCGAATTTACGGCGGAAGAACTCGCCGAGATCGATCGCGTAAGCAAAATACAATAAATACGTGCGGAGGAAAGAACAGTGGTGCTCGAAAGGATAGACCTGTACGATCATTTTCAGATCAAAAGAGAGGGAGCAAAGGCGGGAACGCTCGCCTGTTATCGCCACGGTCAGGTGGAGGAAATGAACCAAAAGGTCGTTCGCCCCGCGATGCTCGTTATTCCGGGCGGCGGTTACGGCATGGTTTCTGAGCGGGAAGCGGAACCCGTCGCGATGGAATATTATCATGCGGGATTCGATGCTTTCGTGCTCTATTACGACGTCGCGCCCGTTTGTTATCCCGTACAGCTCTGCCAGGCGGCGATGGCGATGATGTATTTGCGGGAAAACGCCGAGGTGCTCGACCTTTTGCCCGATAAGCTCGCGGCGATCGGCTTTTCCGCGGGCGGTCATCTTTTGGGCTGCATCAGCACGATTTGGGACGACCCTGCGGTAAAAGCCCTTTTCGGAGAGGAGTGCGTAAAGGTGCGGCCCGACGCTTCCGTGTATTCTTATGCGGTCGTATCCTCCGACGAAAAGATATGGCACAGCGGTTCGTTTGCTGGTTTCTGTGGCGGAAAGGTGCGCGCGGAAGATTATTCCATAGAAAAGAGGGTGAACTCCTCCTGCAAGCCCGCCTTTATTTGGGCGAATACGCCGGACGATTGCGTGCCGGCACAAAATTCCCTGCGCCTGTACGAGGCGTATTTGGCGGCTGGGGTGCCCGCCGAGCTGCATGTTTTTCGCGACGGCTGGCACGGCATGAGCGTGTGCGCGGTGGAAACGGAGGGCTCTTTCCCCGTTTCCGAAGCGTGCGTGCTGACCCGTTCCTGGATCGGGCTGAGCGAAAGCTTTTTGCAGTCTTTGGGCTTTGCTCCTATCAAATAAAAAAAAGTTGGAAGAAAGCCCCGCTGTAAAGCGGGGCTTTCTGATCTTTTCATAACAGAGAGTACAGGTGCGCGCGTAAAGGCGGTGTGTGCGGCGCATTTCTACGCGCGCCGCGGGGCGCGGGTCATTCCATCATTTTGTCGATCTCTTTTAAGATCGCGCCGTTGCCGCATGCCAGGGAACAGGCGGCGAGCGACGCCTTGATCTCCTCGTCCTGCGCGAGGGAAAAGAGGGCGGCAGTGAGGGAAGCGGGGGTAAGCTCGCTCTCCCGCAAGACCCTCGCGAGTCCTCGCGCCTCAAAGTAAGCCGCGTTTTCCACCTGATCGCCCCGCGTACGCCTGTTTTCGAGGGGAATGAACAGGGTCGGCTTTTTGAGCGCGATGAGCTCGAACGCCGCCCCCGCGCCCGCGCGGGAGAGCGCAACGTCCGCCGCGGCATAGGCGGCGGGCATATCCTCCTCGTATTCCCGCTGCACGTAGCCGCGCACGGTGCTCTCTGCGTCGTTGCCTTTGCCGCACAGGTGCAGCACGTCGAATTTTTCCGTGAGGGAGAAGAGGGCGGCGCGCAGCGCCCCGTTGATCGCCCTGCTTCCGCTTCCGCCGCCAAGCGCGAGCAGGACGGGGCGCGTTCCCGTAAAGCCGTATTTTGCGAGGGCGGCGCGCCTGTCCGCGATAAAGAGTTCCCGCCGCATGGGGGCGCCCGCGTATTTCCCGTTTTTCAGCCTTTGCGCCGTTTCCGGAAAGCTCGTCAGCACGGCGCGGCATTTTTTTGCGATGAGCCGGTTCGCGAGCCCGGGCGAGAGGTCGCTCTCGTGCGACAGCACGGGAATGCCCAACCGCTTTGCCGCGAACACGACGGGCAGCGCCACATACCCGCCCTTGGAAAAAACGCCGTCCGCGCGGAGGGCGCGCAGCCCCCGCTCCGCCTCTTGCACGCTCTTCATGAAACGGAACGGAATGGCAAAGTTCGAAAGGGAAAACCCCCGGATAAATTTCACGCACCGTATGGTGCAATAGGGTATTTTATAGGGAGCAATGATCCGTTTTTCTATTCCGTCCGTGCCGATGTAGGAAAGGTTGTATTTTTCCGCCAGCGCGGGAATGAGCGCCGCGTTTGGCACGGCGTGCCCCGCGCTTCCGCCGCCCGTCATCACCAGATTTTTCATAGAACACCTCGCACTTTTTTATTAGTATATTTCTTTGCCGCGCGAATAATTATAATTGCATAAGCAATCTTGAAAAATGTTTGCAAAGTGCTTTACATAATTTTGCAAATGCGGTAGAATAGACGTAGAAACCGAGAGGAGCAAAAAAATGATCTTTACTTCATACGATAATAAGGAGATATATGTGCGGGAGTGGACGAAGGTATCCGATCCGGTAGGCGTCATACAGCTCGCGCACGGAATGAACGAATATACGGGCCGCTATGAAAAATTCGCGGCGTATTTCAACGGGCTCGGGTATATCGTGGCGGGCGACGATCATCGCGGCCACGGAGAGACGGACGAGGCAACGCTCGGCTATGCGGAAGGGGATATGTTCGAAGACACGGTAAAGGACATGGCGGGCATCGCAAAATTTTACCGCGAAAAGTATGCCGGGCTCAAATACGTGCTGTTCGGCTTTTCGTACGGCTCCTTTCTTACGCAGGCGTTCGTGCGCAGGTACGCCCGCTTTCTCGACGGCGCCGTCATCGCGGGCAGTTCCAGGCAAAATGCCGCGGCCGTCCGCGCGGGCAAGGCGCTTGCGGATCTGGGCGGCTCCGTCAAGGGGAAAGACGCCCCCGCAAAGCTCGTCAACAAGGCGGTGTTCGGCGGGTATTCCAAAAAGTTCGAAGACGGCGAGTGGCTGAGCACGGACGCGGAAAACAACGCGCGCTATCACGCGGATCCTTACTGCGAATTTGTTTGCAGCAACGGCTTTTTCTCTTCCTTTTTCAAAGGGCTTTCGGGGCTTTACAAAAAGGGCGAGGGCGCGCCCGCGGACCTGCCCGTTTTGCTCATATCGGGCAAAGACGACCCCGTGGGAGATATGGGCAGGGGCGTGGAGCGGCTGGCAAAATATTATAAGGGGATCGGCGTGAAAGACGTTTCCGTGCATCTGATCGAAGGGGCGCGCCACGAATTTCTGAACGAGGCGGCGCACCGCGAGGAGGGGCTTGCGGCGATCGCGGAGTTTATAAAGCGGATCCCCGTGCGGAAAAAATGAGCCTTGCCGGCGGTTGCGCCGGTCTGCGCCGCGGCACATATGCCGCGGCGTTTTTTGTTGTTTTGCATTGCCATAAAAAAATTGATCAAAACACCGCCGCAGGGCTTGACAAATTTGCGTCGGGGGGGGGGTATAATAAAAGCGTATGTATGCGCTGCCGCGTACGATATTTTGTTTGACAGGGCGGCGGGGCGTCGTGTATAATCGTGTATGGGCGTCGCGCCCGAAAATTTCTGAACATGAGGTCTTTATGGAACAGACAAATGCGGAGGGGAGCGGTTTCCCCCGCGAAGTGATACGCGCGGAAAACGTGAGAAAGACGTTTTCCCTGTCGAGAAAACAGCGCGCCATCGAAAAGAGCGCTTCGGGCAAAAAGGTCGCGCTCGACGGGCTCTCTTTTACCGCGTACGAGGGAGAGATATACGGGCTTTTGGGGCCGAACGGCGCGGGCAAGACCACGATGCTGCGCATTCTTTCAACGCTGATCCGCCCGGACGGGGGAGACGCGTTCGTGGCGGGGCACAGCGTGGTAAAGGAGCCCGATCGTGTGCGCGCCGCCATCGGCTTTCTGACGAGCGAATTGAAGTTGGAGGATTTTTTCACCCCCGCCTATCTGTTCGGCTTTTTCGGAAAGCTGCACGGCATGGAGGAAGAGCGACTCGCAAAGCGCAGGGAAGAGCTCTTTACCCGCTTCGGCATCGATAAATTTGCGGAGGTAAAGGTGGGCGACCTCTCTACGGGCATGAAGCAGAAGGTTTCCATCGCGATCTCCATCATACACGACCCGTCCGTCATCATTTTCGACGAGCCGACCAACGGGCTCGACGTGCTCACCGCCAAAACGGTTACGGACTTTTTGGAAGAAATGAAGGGGCAGGGCAAGAGCATCATCGTATCCACCCATATCTTTTCCCTCGTGGAAAAGCTGTGCGACCGCGTGGGCGTCATCATCGGCGGAAGAATGGCCGCGGAGGGCACTCTTGCAGACGTTTCGTGCGGCAAGAGCCTCGAAGACGCCTTTTTCGATCTGTATAAAAGGACGGTAACGGGCGTATGAACAACATTTTAACGGTCATCAAAAAGGAATTTGCGCGGTTTTTCAAGGATAAGCGGCTGGTGATCGGCACGCTGCTCCTGCCGGGCGTGCTCATCTTTGTTCTGTATACCCTGCTCGGCAGCGTGTTTTACGATCCGAACGAAGCGTACAGCGTGCTCGTCGTGCACCCGTCCGCCTCCTTTTCCGCGCTTTTCGGGGAATACGACTCCTTTTCGCTTGCGGAGATCGCCGAGGACGAGGAGGAGGCTGCAAAGGAGCGGGTAAAGTCGGGCGAGGCGGATCTCCTCGTCGTGTTGCCGGAAAACTTCGACGAACTGCTCGCTTCGGGCGGCACTTCTCCCGTGGGACAGGCGCCCAACGTGGAGATCTGGTATGATTCCTCCTCCGTGTCTTCCTCGTCGGCGTACGGCACGGTCGTTTCGCTTTTAGACGCGCTGGAAGACTCCGTTTCCAATCGGTTCGATGTGAATATCTCCGCCGGAGGAGATCTCACTACGGCGCAGGAGGCGGAGGCGTCATACTATGCCATGCTGCTGCCCTTCCTGATCCTGACCTTTTTGTACAGCGGGTGTATGGGCATCGCGCCCGAATCCATCGCGGGAGAAAAGGAGCGGGGCACCATCGCCACGCTTTTGGTCACGCCCATCAAAAGGAGCCAGCTGGTGATCGGAAAGATCGCCTCCCTTTCGGTGCTTTCCGCGCTCTCGGCGATCAGCTCGTTCATCGGCACCTTTCTCGCGATGCCGCGGCTGATGGGCGGAAATATAGGGGACGCGTTCGCGGCGTATTCTGCGGGGCAGTTCGTCGCGCTGTTCGCGGTGATGCTCTCTGCGGTGCTCATCATCGTGTCCCTCATATCCATCATTTCCGCCTATGCAAAGAGCGTAAAGGAAGCCGCCTCGCTCTCCGTGCCGCTCATGATCCTTGTCATGCTCGTCGGCCTTTCCACCATGTTCTTTACGCCGGCCTCCCCCGCGGTCTTCTTTATCCCCATATACAACTGCGTGCAGGTGATGGCGCAGATCTTTTCCCTCCGTTTTTCGGCGATCAGCCTGCTCATCACCCTTGCGAGCAACCTCGTTTATATCGCCCTGCTCGTATGGGCGCTTACAAAAATGTTCAAGAGCGAAAAGGTCATCTTTAATAACTGACGCGTTTTTTGCCGCCGCGCGCCCTTCCGTTACGGAATGGGCGCGCGGCGCTTTTCCATAATTTAGGCGACAGCGCGATATAGATGCTTGCTTTTTTTTTGCGGAAATGCTATACTAATGAGCAGGATTATAGAAAATAGGGTCATTATCGGGAGTTGTTATGGAAATAAACGAGAAGATCGTCACTTATATCGCGTCGCTTTCCCGCCTTCGCATAGAGGAGAGCGAGATCGGCCCGCTTTCCGAGGAACTGAACGGCATTTTGGGCTATATGCGCACGGTCAACGATTCCGTGGATACGGAAGGCGTGCAGGAAAACGCAGCCGACGGGCTCGTGAACGTGATGAGAGAGGACGCCGTTGCCGTCTCCTTCGACAGGGCCGAACTTCTGGAAAACTGCCCCGAGCACACGGATTCTACGCCCGTCGTGCCCAAGACCGTGGATTGAGGTGGCAAAAGTGGACATACTGGATATGACCGCGGTCGAACTCGGCCGCGCGATCTCCCGCAAGGAAATAAAACCGGAAGAAGCGCTCGGCGCCGTGTACGGAAGCATCGCCGAGAAGGATAAGTCCGTCAACGCGTATATCTCCCTTTCGAGGGAACAGGCGGAGGCGCAGCTTCGCGCGGGCGGGGCGGAAGGCGGCCTGCTGCGCGGCGTACCCGTCTCCGTAAAAGACAATATCTGCACGAAGGGCGTGCTCACAAGCTGCGCTTCGCGCATACTTTCCAACTATATCCCCGTTTACGACGCGACCGCCGTCGCCAAAGTGAAGTCGGCGGGCATGCCGATCGTCGGCAAGCTGAATATGGACGAATTTGCGATGGGCTCCACGAGCGAGACCTCTTATTACGGCAGCGTCAAAAACCCGAACGACCTTACGCGCGTGCCGGGCGGCTCCTCGGGCGGCGCGGCTGCGGCGGTCGCCGCGGGCGAGGCGATCTGCGCGCTCGGTTCGGATACGGGCGGCAGCATTCGTCAGCCGGCTTCTTACTGCGGCGTTACGGGCTTCAAGCCCACGTACGGCTATGTTTCCCGTTACGGGCTCATCGCCTACGCATCTTCGCTCGATCAGATCGGCCCGATCGCCAAAGACGTTGCCGACTGCGCCGCGATCATGGACGTGATCTCCGGGCACGACGCGCACGATTCGACCTCCCTGAATATAGAACACCCCTCTTATTACGGTTCGCTCACGGGAGAGATCAGGGGCAAGCGCATCGGCATTCCCGAAGAATGCTTCGGGGAGGGGGTCGACGAAGACGTGAAAGCCGCCGTGCTCGCGTGCGGCAAAACGTTGGAGGGCCTGGGCGCGGAGTTGGTTCCCGTTCGCCTGCCCTTCATGAAATACGTCGTGCCGACCTATTATATCATCGCTACCGCGGAGGCTTCTTCCAACCTTTCCCGCTTCGACGGCGTGAAATACGGCTTCCGCGCGGAGAACGTCGATTCGATAGACGACCTTTACATCGAAACGAGGAGCCAGGGCTTCGGCAAGGAGGTGCAGCGGCGCATACTGCTCGGCACGTTCGTCTTATCCTCCGGCTATTACAACGCATATTATAAAAAGGCGCTCCTTTTGAAGCGCAAGATCATAGAGGGGTTTGCGGGCGCGTTCGCCGCGTGCGACGCGATCCTTTGCCCCACGGCGCCGACCACCGCGCCCAAACTCGGCGAAAGCCTGAACGACAGCATGAAGATGTACCTTTCCGACATCTTCACCGTTTCCGTAAATCTTGCGGGGCTTCCGGGGCTTTCCGTTCCCTGCGGAAAAGACGGGAACGGCCTGCCCGTAGGCGCGCAGCTCATCGGGGCGGCGGGGCACGACGCAGACGTGCTCAACATAGGGCATGCTTTCCAGCTGGCGACCTCTTTCCATAAACGCAAAACAAGGTGAACAGTATGTGGGAAACCGTGATCGGGCTCGAAGTTCACGTCGAGCTCTCTACAAAATCCAAAATATTCTGTTCGTGCTCCACGGCATTCGGCGGGGAGCCGAACACGCAGTGCTGCCCCGTATGCATGGGCATGCCCGGCACGCTGCCCGTATTCAACAAACAGGTGCTCGAATATGCGGCAAAGGCCGCCATTGCGCTGCACTGCGAAATTTCCCGCACGACCGTGTTCGACAGGAAGAATTATTTTTATCCCGATCTTCCCAAGGCGTACCAGATCTCTCAGCTGTACAGCCCCATCGGCAGGAACGGCTACATGGAGATCGAGGTGGACGGCGAGACCAAGAGGATCGGCATTCACGAGATGCACATGGAGGAAGACGCGGGCAAGCTCATTCACTCGGAGTTCGACAACGAGACCTATCCCGACTACAACCGCTGCGGCGTGCCGCTCATCGAGATCGTTTCCGAGCCCGATTTCCGCAGCGCCAAAGAGGTCGTAGCGTATCTTGAAAAGCTCAAATCTATGTGCGAATATCTCGGCATTTCCGACTGTAAGATGCAGGAGGGCTCCATGCGCGCGGACGTGAACCTTTCCGTACGCAAAAAGGGAGACACCGCCTTCGGCGTCCGCACGGAGACCAAAAACGTCAACTCCTTCCGCGCGATCGAGCACGCGATCGAGTTCGAGACCGCGCGGCAGATCGACATTTTGGAGAGCGGCGGCACCGTAAAGCAGGAGACCCGCCACTGGAACGAAGACAGGCGCACGGGCGTGGCGATGCGCAGCAAGGAAAACGCGCAGGATTACAGGTATTTTCCCGATCCCGACCTGCCGCCCGTCGTTTTGAGCGAGGAATATATAGAGCAGCTCACAAGCTCGCTCCCCGAGCTTTCCGAGGTGCGCAGGGCGCGCTTCACGCAGGAGTACGCGCTGAGCGATTACGCCGCGGGCAGGCTCACGGCGAGCAAGGCGTTGGCAGATCTTTTCGAAAACACGGTAAAGCTTTGCAACGAGCCGAAAGAAACGGCGAACTGGCTCATCGAATGCCTCCCCAAGGCGCTCGACGACGCGGGCGTCGCCTTTGAAGACGCAGACATTTCTTTTGAGACCTTTGCGGAATTTATCGGGGCGATCCGCTCCAAAACGATCAATAAAAACGTCGGCATGAAGGTGCTTGCGGCGATGGTCAAAGAGGGGAGCTCGTTCGATCTGAAAGGGTACATCGAAAAGAACGGCATGGCGATGATCGACGATACCGACATGATCCGCGCGGCGGTAAAAAAGGTGCTGGCGGAAAATCAGAAGTCGGTGGAGGAATACCGCGCGGGCAAAACAAAGGTGCTCGGATTTTTGATCGGGCAGGTCATGCGTTCGCTCGGCGGAAAGGCAAATCCCGCGAGCGTTAACGCGGTCATGGCAGAGGAATTGAACGGCTGAGGAGAGAAAAATGTTCAGAACGCATACTTGCAACCAATTGAGAGAGAGCGATATAGGCAAAAAAGTTTCCCTCGCGGGCTGGGTAGATACCGTCCGCGACCACGGCGGCGTGCTCTTTGTGGATCTGCGCGACCATTACGGCGTGACGCAGATCGTCTTTCACGACGACGCGATGCTTTCGGGCGTCGCGAAGGAGAGCGCGGTGCGCGTGGAGGGCGAGGTCGTCCGCCGCGGCGAAGATACCGTGAACCCCAAGCTGGAAACGGGGCTCATCGAGGTTACGGCGAGCGCGATCGAGGTGCTGGGCAAATGCGCGGCGGCGCTGCCCTTCGAGATCGGCGCTTCCCGCCAGACCCGCGAAGACGTGCGCCTGAAATACCGCTATCTCGATCTGCGCAATCCCGCAGTGCATAAAAATATCGTGTTGCGCTCAAAGGTCATTTCCTTTTTGCGCAGGGAAATGGAGAATTTGGGCTTCCAGGAGATCCAAACGCCCATTCTTACGGCGTCTTCCCCCGAGGGCGCGCGCGACTTTTTGGTCCCCAGCCGCAAGCACAAGGGCAAATTTTACGCGCTCCCGCAGGCGCCGCAGCAGTTCAAACAGCTGCTGATGGTGTCCGGCTTCGATAAATATTACCAGATCGCGCCCTGCTTCCGCGATGAAGACGCGCGCCAGGACCGTTCTCCCGGCGAATTTTATCAGCTCGATTTCGAAATGGCGTTCGCCGAACAGGAAGACGTTTTGGAGGTCGCGGAAAAGATCCTTTACGACGTGTTCAGCGAATTTTCGGACAAAAAGATCTCCCCGCTCCCGTTCAGGCGCATTCCTTATGCGGAATGCATGCTCCGCTACGGTACGGACAAACCCGATCTCCGCAATCCGCTCGTCATTGCAGATCTGACCGAATTTTTCTCGCGCGTGGAGTTCCCCATTTTCAAGGGCAAGCCCGTGCGCGGCATCGTAGCGGATTGCAGCGGCAAATCGAGGGCGTTTTTCGACGCTTCCCTGAAATTCGCCACGGGCATCGGCATGCAGGGGCTCGGGTATCTCACCGTCAAAAACGGCGAATATAAGGGGCCCATCGAAAAATTCCTCACGCCCGAACAGAAGGAAGAACTGCGCGGCCTGGTGAATATAAAGGAAGGGGAGACCCTCTTCTTCATCTGCGCGAACAAAAAGGTGGTAGACCGTTTTGCCGGGCAGATCCGCACATGGCTGGGCGAGAACCTCTCGCTGATCGATCAGAGCCGCTACGAATTTTGTTTCGTGGTCGACTTCCCGATGTACGAGATCAACGAAGAGACGAAAAAGCTCGACTTCACGCACAATCCTTTCTCTATGCCGCAGGGCGGGCTCAAAGCGCTCGAAGAAAAAGACCCGCTCGAGATCCTTGCGTATCAGTACGACGTTGTATGCAACGGCGTGGAGCTCTCCTCCGGCGCGGTCAGGAACCACAGCACGGAGATCATGAAAAAGGCGTTCGCGCTCGCGGGATATTCCGAAGAGACACTGAAAGCGAAATTCGGCGCTCTGTACACCGCGTTTTCCTTCGGCGCCCCGCCGCATGCGGGCATGGCTCCCGGCGTAGACAGAATGATCATGCTTCTCACCGATGAAGATTCCATTCGCGACGTGATCGCGTTCCCCCTCAATTCCAACGCGCAGGACGTGATGATGGGCGCGCCCGGCGAAGTGACGGAAATGCAGCTCAGAGAGGCGCACATCAAAGTGCGCGATTAAAGAGGCGCGATGAAAAAAATATTGTTGGTCCTGGTCGGCGGAACGATCTGTACCCTTGCCGATCGGGGCGTTCGCAAAATAGAGACGGAAAAGGCGCGGGCGATGCTGGTGGAGCATTTCCGCAGATCCGATTCTCCCTTCGCAGACGAGAGCGCGCTGCGCATCGACGTGGGCGCGCGCTTCGATACGCTCAGCGAGAATATGTCTTTCCCTCTCTGGAACAAACTCAAAGAATATTTCGAGGGGCGCCCGTACGACGGTTACGACGGCGTGATCGTGGCGCACGGCACGGATACCCTCGCGTATACGGCGGCGATGTTTTCCTTTTTGCTTTCCGGAACGGAAGTGCCCGTATTTTTTGTGGCGGCGAATGCGCCGCTCGACAGGGCGGAAAGCAACGGCGGCGAAAATTTCCGCGCGGCGGCAGAATGTATATGCTCGGGCATCGCTCCGAACATATACGCCGCGTACAGGAATCCGAAAGACGGAAAAACGTACCTGCACCTCGCTTCGCGGCTCGTACAGAGCGCGGACTTCGAGGGAAATTTTTTCAGCCGCGGCATGCAGGACATCAGCACCTTCGCGCAGCGCCGCGCCGTTCGGTTCGGCGGGGTGCGCATGCGCGCCGATTTTGGCGGCGCGTTGCGGGGGCGTAAGCTGGAAAACTGCGTGTTGAAGCTCGACCCGTATGTGGGCATGGATTACGGCGCGTATCGCTTGGAACAATTCCGGGCGGTGCTGCACGGCACCTATCATTCCGGAACGGTGTGCGCGGGTTCTCCCGAGCAGAACGGCAATATCCTGCGGCTTGCGCAGGACTGCGAGCAAAGGGGGATCGGGCTGTACGTTATTCCCGTGAACGGCATGCGCGAGGGAGGCGAGATCTACGAGTCGATGACGCCAGTCCTGCGCAGAGCGCGCTTTCTGTTCGGTTTGACGGAAGAGGCGGCTTATGCAAAGCTTTCGATCGCCTGTTCGTGCTTAACGGGGGAGGAATTTTGGGATTTCCTTGGCGAAAACATAAACGGCGAATATGCCGACGATAACGGGCAGGGCTGATACCCTGCTCTTTTTCGTTCGCAGCGAATAACGTTTCTTATAAATTTTCCGTATTTTTTTGTAAGAGCGGTGCGCTTTTACATTTTTTTAACAAGCGGGCGGTATAATCATGCCCGAAGCTGCATTATAGAAGGAGTGATCTTTATGGCTCTGGCGCGTATACTCGTCGTGGAAGACGACGAAAAACTCAATCACATCGTCTGTTTGGGGTTGCTGAACGGGGGCTATCAGGCGATCGGCTGCCTCAACGCGAAGGAGGCGCTTTCCCGCATGGAGGAGATGAAGTTCGATCTGATCATAAGCGACATCATGATGCCCGGCATGGACGGCTTCGCGTTTGCCGAGGAGGTGCGCGCGGGAGACGGGCGCATTCCCATACTCTTCATGACCGCGCGCGACGATATGCCTTCCAAACAGAGGGGATACCGCATCGGGATAGACGATTATGTGGTGAAGCCTGTCGAGCCGGACGAGCTCCTGCTCCGCGTCGGCGCGCTTTTGCGCCGCGCGAACATCGCCGCGGGCAAAAAATTGGAGGCGGGCAATCTCGTGATGGACGCGGAAGAGCATACCGCCTATGTGAACGGGGAGGAGCTGCCTCTGACCGTACGCGAATTCGACATTCTCTTTAAGCTGCTCTCCTTTCCGAAAAAAACGTTCACCCGTTCTCAGCTCATGGAAGCCTTCTGGGATTACGATTCCTCCGCCACCTCCCGCACGGTAGACGTGTATATGGCGAAACTGCGCGAAAAAACGGCGCCCTGCGACGGGTTCGATATCGTTACCGTGCACGGGCTCGGTTACAAGGCGGTGCTCCGATGAAAACAGGGTCAAAGAGGCGCGGCCGCCGCGCGGGTTTTTCGTTTTTCGGGTACGTCGTTTATTTTATAGCCATCGCCGCGGTGGTCACGGCGGCGTTCGTCGTGTACGGGCTCATCTCCGATAAAGGGCTCGGGAAGGGCACGATCTCATGGATCATGCTGGGGAGCATCTTCTTTTTGGCGCTGCTCTGTACGGGGGCGGATATCCTGCGGCGCAGGCTTATGGTGGAGCGCCCGGTCAAAAAGATACTGAACGCGACCGAGCGCATCGCCTCAGGAGATTTTTCGGTGCGCCTGGAACCCTCTCACATTTATGCGAAGTACAACGCGTACGACGAGATCATGGAAAACATCAACCGCATGGCGGCGGCGCTCTCCGAAACGGAGGTGCTGCGCACCGATTTTATCGCGAACGTTTCGCATGAGATCAAAACGCCGCTGGCGATCATTCAGAATTACGCGTCTGCACTCGGCGCGCGGGATATCCCCTTCGAGGAGAGGAAAGAATATGCCGAAACGATCTCTTCCTCCGCAAAGCGGCTCTCCGCGCTCATATCCAACATTTTAAAACTGAACAAGCTGGAACATCAGGAGATCTTGCCCGACTTTCACAGGGTCGAACTCGGAGAAGTCCTGCGCGTGAGCGTGCTGCAATTCGAGGAGATGATCGACGCGAAGGGGCTGGAACTCGAATGCGACATAAACGATGTTTCCGCTCTCGCGGATCCGAGCTTTTTGGAAATTATCTGGAACAATCTCCTGTCCAACGCCGTAAAATTTACGCCGGGCGGGGGAAAGATCTTTGTAGGGCTCAAAGAAGAGGGCGAGTATGCCGTCGTGCGCGTGCGCGACACGGGTTGCGGCATGACGGCGGAAACGGGAGCCCATATTTTCGATAAATTTTACCAGGGAGATACGTCGCATTCTCAGGAGGGCAACGGGCTCGGGCTCGCGCTGGTAAAAAAGGTGATAGACGTGATCGGCGGGGAGATCTCGGTGGAGAGCGAGCCCGACAGGGGCACGCAGTTTACCGTCAGGCTGAAAAAAAAGGGAATATGAAGAGCGGGGAGATATGGAAAAGAAAAACAAATTCGCAGAATTTTTAAAGCGGCCCAACGGCATATTTCTGATCGTGTTATGCCTCGTGTTGACAGGGTCGGTGGCGGTATCCGTCTTTTTTGTCGCCGTATCGTACAGCGGCCCGTTTTCGTATGCGGCGTACGTTCTGGCGGCGGTCTCGCTCGGATATTCCGTCTATCTTGCCGTACGGTATGCGCGCGTTATCAAAAAAAAGGCGATCGAAGCCGCCAAAAAGAAGGAGGTCACCCGTAAATTTGTGGAAAATTACGGCTTCCGCACCATCGTGTTTGCGGTCGTTACTTTCGCCGTCAACACGGGTTACGCTATTTTTTACGGTGTGCTCGGCATTCTGGCGCATTCTGTGTGGTACGGCGCTTTGGCGGGGTACTACGTTTTTTTGAGCGGCGTAAGGTGCTGGGTGTTGCTCGGGGGATACAGGGCGTCTAAACGCGCGCAGGGCAGCGAAGCGGCGCTGTACGAAAATAAGTTAAAAATATTCCGCGGCTGCGGCATCTTACTGATCGTTCTCGATTCCGCGCTCGCGGTTGCCGTCGCGCAGATGGTGCTGGCGCAATCGCCCGCCGTGCACGGAGAGATCGCCGCGATCTCGTCCGCCGCCTATGCTTTTTACAAGCTCACGCTCGCGATGATCAATCTTTTTAAAGCGAAAAACTGGAGGGATCCGCTCGTGCAGTCTCTGCGCAACGTGAGCCTGACCGACGCGCTCGTTTCGCTTTTCGCCTTGCAGACGACGCTCGTCGCACTGTATTCTTCGGGAGAACAGAATATGATGGCGCTCAACATTGCCGTGGGGGCGCTGGTCTGTGCCGCCACCATCGGCATGGGCGTTTTTATGATCGTGCGCGCGTGTGTTTTATTAAAGAGAAGCAGGCTTGCGCCGACGGCGGATCATACTGTTACGGAGGAAATCCATGAAGGATAATCGTCAAAAATTTACTTATACCTATTCCGTCCCAACCGCGAGCGAGCGCAGGGAGATCGAAGATATCCGCAGGCAGTATTCCGCGCCGCAGGAACCGCGATCTGCGCTCGACCGCCTGAAAGAACTCGACGCGCGCGTAAAACGTACGCCCGCCGCGCTTGCACTGACACTCGGCGTCTGCGGCCTGCTCGTGTTCGGTTTGGGCTTCACGATGGTTTTGGAGTGGGCGATGTTCGCGGGCGGCATTGCGGTCGCGGCGGTCGGCGCCCTGGTCATGGCGGCGGCTTATCCGATCTATAAAACAGTTTTGAAAAGGCTGAAAAAGAAATATGCGCCAGAAATATTGAAGCTCAGCGACGAGCTGTTGAACGTGAACGAAAAATAAAGGGGCAGAATAAGCCCCTTTATTTTTTACGGCAGAAAGCGCGACCGCAAACGAACGGATATATATCCGATCCGCAAGAAGACGGGGCGGATATGCGCTTTTAAAAGATTCGGACGTACGGAAGGAAAAAGCCTCGGGATTTTTGGTTTTATAAAAAGTTAGCCAAGGTTACCTATTGACAGCGCGCCGATGCGTTTAGTATAATAACGGCGTTGAGGGGAGAGTTGCGCAAAAAATCATCGGTGCGCCGCTCTTCTTTTTTCGGAGGTAGTTCGCTTATGCGAACGCGCGGCGCGCGCCTATCGGCATGCCGCGCCGTATAGCGGCGATCATTTCCGTCTGATGGTTCGCATATGCGAACAAAGGAGTGTTTTATGAAAAAATTGTTGGCAGTCGCTGCGGCGGCGGTCGCGGCGCTTCTGCCCGCGGCGTTTACCGGGTGCGACAGGGCGGAAAAGCCCGGAACGTATACGGTGGGGGCGGAGCTCAGCTGTTACATCGCAGCGATGGGCGGCATCGAGTTCGGAAAACCGCTTTTGCAGGAGGCGCAGTATACGCTGCGCGACGGCGGGGAAATGTCTGTAACGCTTCGCTTTATAAAAAGCAGCGTAACCATCTATTCCATTACCTGCTATACTTTTATCGACGCCGCGCCCGACGCCGTTTCCGAGGAGGGCGCGGTCGCAAACGGAACGATCGGCTATTATGACGATGCGGGCGCGCTCGTGACGGAAGGGGTCACGTATACGCTCAGCGAGGATACCGCGCCCAATCCGGCGGGCACGGAGGTGCACTACGTAGATTCCATCACCTTCCCCATAGAGGAAAAGAAGGATACATATTCTTTGACCTTCTACATCAATTCCAACGTGATGGGGTATCAGTTTGCCTCCGACGGGTATAAGGCGACGCTCACCGTCGACTGGTCGGATATACAGGAGGTCTCCGCATGAGATCCGCGAGGATACTGTCCGTCATTTTGGCGGGAACGGCGGCTCTCTCCGCGCTGGGCGGGTGCGGGCTTGCGGGGCAAAGGAGCCAACCCTTCGGCATAGCGACCACCTCCATGGCGGTCTGCCAGATCCTCGACAGGCTGAACATTGACGGTGTGGTGGGGATCCCTTCCGCCGCGGAGGATATCGACCTCCCCGAACGGTATAAAGACGTGAGGACGATCGGCAGCGCCATGACGCCCGATATGGAAATACTCAGCCAGGTCAATCCGGAGGTGGTCATCGTGCCGCGCACGCTCGAAGCGGGGCTTTCCGCACAGTTTGAAAGCGCGGGGATCGATGCAATGTATTTCGACCTTTCAAGCGTGGAGGGCATGTACGACGATATTGACGCTCTGGGAGAAAAATACGGCAGACAGGCGGAAGCGGCCGCACTGCGCGCGGAATACGAAACGTATGTTGCGGAAAACCGCGCGGAGTCGGAAACGCCCTCCAAGGTGCTCGTGCTCATGGCGTATCCGGGCAGGTTTTATCTCATCGTCACGGCGGATTCGTACGTCGGCAATCTCATCGAGCTTGCGGGCGGGGAAAACGTGTACGACGAAAATTATATCACCGACGGTTCGGGCGTTGCGGCGGTCAATACCGAACATATGATCCGGACCGACCCCGATAAGATCGTCGTTTTCGCGCACTACGACGAGGAAAACGCCTTCAAATATATGCGCGAGGAGATACAGACGGGCGAAATTTGGCAAAGCTTCCGCGCGGTGCGGGAGGGAGAGGTGTATTATCTTTCTTCCGACGACGGCTTCGGCATGAGCGCCAACCTCGGTTGGTTTGAATCGTTCGACTATTTGACGGATACCGTGTTTGCCGAAAACGGGGCGGCCTGATATGGAGAAGGCAAAGTTGAAAACGGAATGCCGTGAGCCCGCCCGCAAAAAGCGGGCGGGCACGATAAAAACCGTGATCGCGTTTGTCGTTACGGCGGCGCTTTTGGTCGTTTTTGCCGTGCTCGCGGCGAATATCGGCGGCATCAAGGTATCGTTCGGGCAGCTGCTCCGCGGCATATTTGTCGAATACGACGAAGACGTATACATCATTTTGCAGCTGCGCTTTCCGCGTATTTTTGTGGCGATCCTCGGCGGCATGGCAATGGCGGTCGCGGGCGTTATCACGCAGGCAGTTATGCGCAGCCCGCTCGCCGATCCCGGCATCATCGGCATCAGCGCAGGGTCGGCGTTTGTGGCGGTGCTCGTGACCGCCTTTGCGCCCGCGCTCGGATACCTTTCGCCACTCTTTTCCTTTGCCGGCGGCATTTTGGCGTTCGTCATCGTGTACGCGCTTTCCTGGAAGGGCGGGCTTAGCCCCGTCCGCCTCATTCTGGTGGGTATCGCCGTCAACGCGTTGTTTACGGGGCTCTCGGAGGCGTTCAATCAGATGACGGGCAACAATTATTCGGGAGCGGCGAGCATCGTGGAGTCTAACATCTCTTTGAAGGACTGGGACGACGTCAGAACGCTCGCGATCTATGTCGCCGTCGGTGCGGTCGGGTGTGTGTTCGCGGCGCGCAGGTGCAACCTTCTCGCCCTGTCAGACAGGCTCGCATGCAGCATCGGCGTGAACGTCACGAGCAACCGTTTGCAGGTTTCCGTTGTGGCGGTGTTTTTGGCTTCCGCGGCCACGGCGGTCGTGGGGAGCATCAGCTTTCTCGGGCTTATCGTGCCGCACATCGCGCGCCTGCTGGTGGGGAACGATCATAAAAAGCTCATACCGTACAGCGCCCTGCTCGGCGCGCTGTTCTTCCTCGTGGCGGATACGGTGGGGCGATGGATCGCCTACCCGTACGAGATCGGCGTGAGCATCATCATGTCTGTCGTCGGCGGCCCGCTCTTTATCGTGCTTCTTTTAAGGAGTAAAAAATATGCCTGATAATCTGTTCGAGCTCAAAGGGGTCACGTTCGGCTATGAAAAGGCGGTGCAGGTGCTCGGGGGCGTCGATCTGTCAGTGCCGCGGGGCAAAGTCACCGCGCTGATCGGGCCGAACGGCTGCGGCAAAACGACGGTATTCGCCCTGCTGAGCAAGATCTACAAGCCCTGTTCGGGAGAAATATTTTTTGAGGGGAAAAACCTTTCCGAAATCAGCCGAAAGGAATATGCCAGGCGCGTCGCCGCGGTGCATCAGTACAACACCGTGCCCGAGGATATGACGGTAAAACGGCTCGTTTCCATGGGCAGGACGGCGTATCACAGTCTGATGTTCTCGCACACGACGAACGACGATCTCGCCGCGGTGGAGCGGGCGATGGAGGAAACGCATACGGCGGAATTTGCCGAACGTCAGGTCAGGGAACTGTCCGGCGGGCAGTTGCAGCGCGTGTGGCTCGCGCTCGCCCTCGCGCAGACGCGCGAAGCGTTGCTCCTCGACGAGATCACGACTTATTTAGACGTGCATTATCAGTACGAGATACTCGATCTGATCCGTTCTTTCAACAAAAATCACGGAACCACCGTTCTTATGGTGTTGCACGACATCAACCAGACGATCCGCTATGCCGACAACGTGGTCATGATGAAGGAGGGCAAAGTCCTCGCCGCGGGAACGGCAGACGAGGTGATCACCGAAGAAATGCTCCGCAGGACCTACGACGTAGACGCAAAACTCGTTGCGGTAGAAGATAAAAAAATTTGTATTTTTGATTAAATAAAGGAGTTTTTCAATGAAAAAAGTCAGAACCAAGGGCAAAAGGCTCGCGGTATGCGCGCTCGGGCTCGCGATGGCGCTCAGCCTGGGCACGGCGCTTGCCGCCTGTGAATCGGGCAGCGAAACGCCCGTGACCCCCGATCCCGATACGGGAACGGATATAGTGACCCCCTCTCAGGAGGAAAAATTCACCGTTACGTTCGCCTCCGAAAGCGGAGCCGTATACGGCACGCAGGAGGTGGAGGCCGGCGCGAAGGCGACCCTTCCGACCTATGTGGATGCGAACGGCAACGCCATCACCCAATGGTACTACAAGTATCCGAGCGGCGCGACCGAAACGTGGAGCTTTGCGGGATACGCCGTCACAGAGGATATGACGCTCTACGCCGCGCCGACCGATTCCTCTTCGGTAGGGGCGGTGTATGAACTCGACGCCTCCCTCAGCGCATATGTGAATGCCATGGGCGGGATCGAATTTGGAAACGGCATTTTTACGGGCGCCGCCATCACCGAACTTTCGGGCAACCGCTATTCGCTCAGCATGTCGGTGCAGAAGAGCTCCGTCACCATCTACGGCATCACCTGCGATACCTTTATCGACGCCGCGGGGACGAATCCTACCGCCGACAAGGGCGTGCCCGCCGGTACGATCGGCTATTATGATGCGGACGGCACGCTCGTGACCGACGGGATCTCCTACACGCTGAGCGCGGAAGACGATCTCGTCAACGCGCCCGATCCCGAAGGTGGCTCAAACTATACGAAGGTTCGCTACGTAACCGGCATCACCATGATCCTCGAAAACGTCGGCGCTCTCGAATCCCTCAAAGAGCTCAAACTTACCCTCTACATCAATTCGCAGGTCATGGGCATGCAGTTCTGCGAGGCGAACGATCAGGCAGACAGCACGACGTATTCGGCAAAGCTCGTC
This sequence comes from Candidatus Borkfalkia avistercoris, assembly GCA_019115995.1. Classification (GTDB taxonomy): domain Bacteria; phylum Bacillota; class Clostridia; order Christensenellales; family Borkfalkiaceae; genus Borkfalkia; species Borkfalkia avistercoris. The sequence goes on along the minus strand of DXCL01000001.1, from coordinate 50,205 downwards.
ATTGACGGCATGACGGAGATAGAGGTGCCGGACGAGCCTGCGGAAGAGGAGATCAACGGCATCAAAGACGCGAAGATAGACGAAAACGGGCATCTCATTCTCACCCTTTCAGACGGCACCGAGCTCGACGCGGGTCTCGTCAAGGGGGAGAGCGGGGCGCAGGGCGTGGGCATCTCGCGCATCGTTTACGAAAAGCCCGTGCTGTACTTCTATCTTACCGACAATTCCTATTATTGGTTCAATCTCGAAACGGGCGAAAGCGCACAGCTCGCCCCGAACGTGACGGAAACGTTTGCGACCTGCACGGAGGACGGCGTGCGCACGACCTACGCCGACGAGACCAAACAGGAGGTGATCGGCGTGCGCACCCTCGCCCGCGCTACGGGGCATACATATGCAGACGGCGTGTGCGAGACCTGCGGTCATGAGCAGATCGACGACATGACTTTTACGCGCAATGAAGACGGCTTGGGCTATACGCTCACCGAATACGCCAGCCATGCGTGGGATACGGTCGCCGTTCCCGATACGTACGAAGGGCTGCCCGTAACGGCGATCGCAGACGGAACGCTGTATATGGGGCTCGTGCTTCAATCGGGCGTATTTAAAGATCATACGGAGATCGAGTCGGTCACGCTCGGCAAAAATCTGCAAACGGTCGGTATCGGCGCGTTTTCAGACTGTACGGCATTGGCGGGCGTCGATCTTTCGGGCGTGACATCGATCGGGGCGTATGCTTTCCGCAACTGCGCGCTGAGCGGCGCACTTTCGCTCAACGGAGCGGTCTCGCAGATCCCGGATTATGCCTTTGCGGGCAACGCGGCGCTCACGGCTGTCACGATCCCTTCGGGCGTTACGAGCATCGGCGCGAGCGCCTTCTATAACTGCGCGGGTATCGGAGAGCTTGTCATTCCCGAAAAGACGGAAACGATCGGCGCGAGCGCTTTCAGCGGGCTTGCACAGATACAATCGGTTACGATCCCCGCTTCCGTCACTTCTTTGGGAACGTCGGCGTTTGCGAACTGCACTTCGCTCGCGTCTGTTCAGATCGCGGCGGAGATCGGGTCGATCCCGAATACTCTGTTCCAGAACTGCGCCTCGCTCAGCCGCGTCAACTCCGAAGAGGAGGGGACTTTCGATCTCGCTTCGTATACGCAGATCGGCAACTATGCTTTCTCTTCCACGGCAGTGAAAAAGGCCGTGTTCGATCCTTCGCTCACCTCCGTGGCGCTCGGGGCGTTTTCTTCCTGCGCCGAACTCGTTTCTGCCGATTTCAGCGATAACACGGCGGGATCCGTAACTTTCGGCAATCAGGTGTTCACGAACTGCGTTTCGTTGGAGGAGGCGGTCCTTCCCGCGCATACCGCAAGCACGGGTACTTATTTGTTCAGCGGCTGCACTTCCCTGCGCTCCGTCGACCTCGGCGACGACATTCAGACGTTGCAGGGCAATCTCTTTGCAGACTGCGCCTCGCTGGAAAGCATAACCGTTCCCGACAGCGTTACGGAGATCGGAACAAACGTATTCAGCGGCTGTACGGGGCTGAAAAGCATCGTCTTCGGCGAAAACAGCCGGCTTGCGACCCTGAGGGGCATAACCGGCTGCACCGGCCTTACGAGCCTCACCATACCCGAAAACGTGACGGCGATCGCCGCATGTACGGGCAATTACAATCTTATCGAGATCGTGAATCTCAGCTCCGTCTCCCTCACCGCGGGCGGCTCAGACAACGGCGGCATCGCCCTGTATGCGAGAAATATCGTGACCTCCGCTCCCGAAAGCGGATATGTGACCAGCGGAGACTATACCCTTTATCACGACGGCAATGCATCGGGCGAAAGGTGGTACGTTACCGCCTATAACGGCGACGCAACGGAAGTGGAGCTGCCCGCGTCTTTCACCGTGGGAGAAACGCAGATCACGAGCTACGAGATCTATAACCGCGCTTTCTACAATAACGACTCGATCACCTCCGTCACGATCCCCGCGGGAGTTACGGCGATCGGCGCGTATGCCTTTGCCGGCTGCGACAGCCTTGAAACGGTCGCCTTTGCGGAGGGTTCCGCCCTTACGGTCATATATGCCCGCGCATTCTATAACTGCGGCGCGCTCTCGTCCGTCGGCCTGCCCGAATCGCTCACGGCGATCGGCTCCTACGCATTCGGCAGCTGCACCGCGCTGCGCACGATCGAGATCCCTGCGGGCGTTGAGAGCATAGAGAGCGACGCGTTCAGCGGCTGCGCCCTCGCCGAGGTCTACAACCGCGCGGCGGCCGACGTTCAGAATATCCCTTCCGCGCTCAACGTTTATACCGAAGAGAACGGCAGCCTTTTGGTGCAGTCGGGCGACTTTACCTTCCTGTACATTCCGGAAAAAGAGGGAACGCCTGCGGCGGCGTATCTGGTCGCCTATACTGGTACGGGCGCGTCGGCGCTCACCCTGCCGGAAAGTTTCACTGCGGGCGACGTGCAGGTCACGGAATATGCCGTTTACGATCACGTTTTTGAGGGCATGACGTTCAGCATGTCGGTCACCATTCCCGCGAGCGTCGCGGCGATCGGAGATTATGCCTTCGCCGACGTGAACACGCTCATGATCACATTTGCGGACGCGGGCAAGTGCGAGAGCATAGGGGCGCATGCCTTTGACGGCTGCACGGTCAGGATGTTCAATACCGGGCTCACGGAAGCCAGCGGTTTTTTGAAGCTCGAAGGCTTCCGGACGATCGGAGATTACGCCTTCGCCGGCACGACCAACCTTACGAGCGTCGTCATTCCCGCGTCGGTCACGAGCATCGGGGCCCGCGTCTTTGAAAATTCCGCGATCGCGCAGATCACGTTTGCGGAAACGCGCACGGAGGAACTCACGATTTCCAACTATGCGTTCGCCTATATGTATAAGCTCACTTCGGTAACCGTTCCCGATTACGTTACGGTGCTCGTGCAGGCCATGTTTTACGGCTGCACCGCGCTTACGGACGTGACTCTTCCCGCAACGCTCGTTTCGATCGGAAACAACGCTTTCAACGGCTGTACGGCGCTCACGGCGATGATCCTGCCTGCGTCGGTGGAGACCGCAGCGAGCAATGCGTTCAGCAGCTGTTCGCAGCTTACCTATATTTATGTTGACGGGAGCGAGGAGGAACTGCCCGCGTCGGTGCTTCCGAGCGCAGTGCGTTCCAAAGCGTATTATTACAGCGAGGAAGATCCGATCAACGACGGAAATTACTGGTACTACGCCGACGGCGGCGCCATCGCCGTGTGGCCGATGGTATAAAGGGACGTTTGCGGAATAATCAAAACAATCAAGGAAAAATATGAAAGCAGAGGGAGCGGCGGCACGCAGGCGCGTGCCGCCGCTTTTTGCCGTTTTTCAAAAAAATTTTAAAATGCGTCTTGACAGCGCCCGATGCATAGTATATAATATATAACGTATAAAATATATCAAAGGAGAGTTTATGCCGCCCAAAACCAAGGTCAGAAAGGAGGATATACTCAAAGCCGCGCTCGCGCTGATACGCGAAAGGGGAGCGGAGCGGCTCACCGCAAAGGCTTTGGCGGAAGCGCTTTCCTGCTCCACGCAACCCGTTTTCTGGCATTTTGAAAGCATGGAAGATCTCAAAAAACAGGTCTATGCGGAGGCGCTCAAAATTTTCGGCGCAGCGCTGCGCAGAGGGGAGGAGGGGGTCTCGCCCTATATGGCGATCGGATTGAATTATATCCGCTTCGCCGCGGAAGAAAAGGGGCTGTTCCGAATGTTGTTCATGAGCGATTTTGCGCATACGGACGTCGTCGGCGCGCACGTGGAGATGGATTATATCGTGGGCGTCATCGAAGAGAGCGAGCATATCGGCGGAGAAGACGCACAGACTGTATACCGTGACATGTGGCTGTTTTCGCACGGCATCGCGGCGATGACGGCGACGGGAACGGCGAGCTTTTCGGAAGAAGAAGTCAAAAAAATGCTCAAAGACGTATGCCGCGGATTGATCGGCGATCTGCGGAACAAAAATAAAAATCAAAAAGGAGTAGACGATGAAAAAGTATGATGCCGTAGTGATCGGCGCCGGGAACGGCGGGCTGGTGGCTGCGGTCAGGCTGTTGCAGGGCGGCGCAAAAACGCTGCTCGTGGAAAAGCACAATCTCCCCGGCGGGTTCGCCACGAGTTTCCGCCGCGGAAGGTTCGAATTCGAGGCTTCTTTGCACGAGCTCAACGACTTCGGCACGGCGGACAACGCGGGCGACGTTCGCGTACTGTTCGACGAGCTGGGGGTTACCGACAAGATCGAGTGGACGCAGATCCCCGAGGCGTACCGCGTCATTTCGCGCGCGGAAAAACTGGACGCGACCATGCCTTTCGGCGTACAGGCGTTCATCGACAAGATGGAGTGGTACGTTCCCGGCAGCCGCGATTCGGTCACCAAGTTTTTCGAGCTTGCCGAAGAGGTGCGCCTCGCGCAGGCGTACAGCTCCGCGGTGAACGGCAAAACCGATTCGAAGGTCATGGTGAGCAAGTACGGCAATTTTGTGCGCGCGGGCTCTTATTCCGTCAACGAGGTGCTTAAAGCTCTGAAAATGCCGAAAAAGGCGCGGGATATTCTCAACGCTTACTGGTGCTATCTCGGCGCCCATTGCGACGACCTGAGCTTCGTGCACTATGCGAGCATGGTCAACCGCTACATCATGCGCGGCGCGAGCATGCCGAAGATGCGCTCGCACGAGATCTCGCTTGCGCTCGTCGAGCGCATACGCGAACTGGGCGGAGACGTGCTCTTCAATACCGAGGCGGTAAAAATTCTGACGGACGAAAAGGACGGCGGCGTTGCGGGCGTCCTGCTGGACGACGGCGCGCAGATCCAAACGCGCCACGTGGTAGCCAACTGCGCGCCCCATCTCGTGTTCGGAAAAATGATGGAGAAAGCGCCCGAATCGGAGGTGCGTGCCGCCAATGCGCGCAAGTTTGCGGGCAGGGGCTTTACGATGTTTTTGGGGCTGGACGCGGACGCAGACGAGCTCGGGATCGAAAATCACAACTATTTCCTGTATGATACGATGGATACCGCCGCGCAGTACGGCAAGATGCGTACGATCAGGGAGAACGATGTGCAGGCGACCGTATGCCTCAATCGCGCTTATCCCGAATGCTCGCCGAAAGGCACCTGCATGATGTATTTTACCACGCTTTATATGTCCGACGATTGGGGCAACGTAAAGGCGGAGGATTATTATAAGACCAAAGACTATGTGGCGAATAAGATGATAGACCGGTTCGAGCAGGATACCGGCGCAAAGCTGCGCGGGCATATCGAGGAGATCTCCGTCGCCGCGCCGATGACGTACGCGCGCTACTGCGGACACCCGGAGGGGGTCATTTACGGCTATGAGTCGCAGTATTGGGACGGGCTCATGCCCCGCCTGCAAATGATGGCGGAGGATCACAAGGTGCGCGGGCTCCGCTTTGCGGGCGGCTACGCCATGCGTCTTTCGGGCTATTCGAGCGCCTATTTTTCGGGCGACATTTCCGGCCGCCAGACGGTCGGCGACATCAAAAGGGAGGGTTGAGCCATGCCTTTCACATTCAAAAAACAGATATTCGGGTTCATGGATCTTCTGCGTTTTAAAAAACTTGTTCCCAACCGCCGCAGGAAGTTGGCGGAGGGATCGCCCGAGCCGCTGCCGAAAACCTATCGCGTAAACGAAACGGCAAAAATACTGCACCCCGGCTATCAGGGGGCAAAACTCGTCGGCATCGAGCAGAACACCGCCGATACGAAAACATATACCTTCGAAACGGATCGTCCTTTCTATTTCCGCGCGGGGCAATACGTCACCCTCGGCTGCAAAGTGGGGGAAAGCGAGGTGTCCCGCCCGTACGCGATCTCTTCCGCGCCCAAGGCGGCGCTTGCGGGGCGCGTCTCTCTCACCGTAAAAAAGTGCGGGTTTTTCAGCGGCTATCTCTTTGACGAGGCGAAGGCGGGAGACCTGTTCACGCTGGGCGACCCGTCGGGCGATTTCTGCTACGAGCCTGTAAAGGACGCGCCGCGCGTCGTCGCGATCGCGGGCGGCAGCGGCATCACTCCTTTTTACAGCATGGCGCAGGCGATCGCCGACGGTACCGAAGATCACGCGCTCACGATTTTTTACGGCGCAAAAACGGAGGGCGATCTCATCTTCAAAAAGGAGCTCGACGCGCTCGCGTCCGATAAAATACAGGTCGTATACGTACTCAGCGACGAACAGAAGGAGGGTTACGAGCACGGCTTTATCGGCGCCGACCTCATCGAAAAATACGTATCGGGAGATTATACCGTTATGATGTGCGGCCCGCAGGCGATGTACGACTTTGCGGATCGGGAGCTGAAAAAACTTGCTCTGCCTCTGCGCCGCATCAAAAAAGAGGCGAACTGCGTGGGCATGCGCGACGCAGCCGCGCAGAAATTCACGCTTACCGTGCACATCGGGTTCGATACCTTCACCGTGCCTGCCGATCCGCGGGAAACGGTGCTTACGGCGTTGGAGCGCGCGGGCTTGAAGGTGCCTTCAAAGTGCCGCGCGGGCGGGTGCGGCTTCTGCCACAGTAAGCTCGTATCCGGTAAATTTACCGTGGCGGGCGAAGACAAACGCAGGCTTGCCGACGTAAAATTCGGCTATATCCACCCCTGCTGTTCCTATCCGGACTCCGACATGGAGATCATCGTACCCAAAGCCTGAAAGGGCGAGGGGCGGCTGTATCGGCCGCTCCTCTTTTTTTATCGTCGGCGAGCCTTTTGCGGAAAGAGCCAAAATTTGGGGTGCGCAATTGCATAGAGTGGGCGGCGAACTATTGCATATTTTGTCGCATTATGGTATAATGTAATCTGAATAAACAAAGGGAGAGGAAGGAGAGTATGGCTCTCACGCTGAACATCGGGCTCGATCTCGGCAGCGATACGCTCAAAGTGGCTTACGCTTACGAAAAATCGGGCAATATGTCGTACGGAAAGCTGATGAAAGAGGGCATGATGACGGAGGTCGCCCTGCCTGCGATCGCTTATTACGACGAGTCGGAAAAGAAGTGGCTTTTCGGAGACGAGGTAGACAAAACGGAGGGAAATTCCTTCGTAAACGTCGTAAAGATCAAATCGCTCGTGTCCCTTTTGCTCCCTTCGGCGGATCCCGACGTAAAAGAGCGGAACAGAAAATATTATTTCAAGGGGCACGCATTCCCGAAATTTTATTTTCCGGTGCGGCGCAAAATGCTCTCCGACTTCGATACGATGGTAAAGGGCGACATGACTTTTGCCGCCGCAGAGACGCCGCAGCAGGTATGCGAACAATATTTCGCGTATGCGGCGCGCATGGTCTTCGAACGCATCGCGGGGCTTTCGGCGCGGGCGGGCGTTTCCTTTTACAAAACGCTGCACGTCGCGCTCGTGCACCCTTCCCGTTCGGGCAAGGTGTACGTTTCCGAACTCGTGCGCCTCGCGAAAAAGGCGTTTGGCGCGGCGCCCGCAAAGGTACTCAGCTCTACAAAGGCGCTCAGCATGTACGCCTTTCAGCGCGGCATGCTCGCACCGGGCGAAAGTCTGCTCGTGTTCGACATGGGCGAGGAAGACATTTCCGTCGTAAAGGCGAGCCTTCTTGAAAACGGCAGGCTGGTCGTAGACGGTGCCGACGGGCACAACGAGCCGTGCGATATAGGCGGCAACGACGTAGACGACGCCGTCGCCGAATACATCGAAGGGTGTATCCGCAGGCGCGAAACGGTCGGCACGCCCTCCTTCGGTACGGAGGGACATATCAACGAGCGCGGGCTGCATTCCAAACAGTATCTGTTCCTCAAAGACATCAAAAAGGCGAAAATGATCCTCAGCGTGCCGCTCAGAGAGGGCAGCGTGTTCGAAAAAGGCGTCCCCGTCGCGGTCGCGCGGGATCTGTACATACAGCGCAAGCTCACGAGAGAGGAGTTCTGCGCCTGCATCGGCGTTGCAGGCAACAGGGGCGTTGCGCGCAGGATCGCGGATTATATCATTGAAGAGGTTTCCCGTCCCGTCAACGAAGGCGTAAAAAAGATATTCCTTTCGGGCGGGCTGGTGGAAACGTATTCGATATTCGAATACATTTCCCGCGAGGTCAAAAAAGCGGCGCCCGCCGTGGAATTTTATACCTTTGACGACTGGAAAAACGAGGCGGACGGCTATACCATACGCTCCTTTGAGGATTCCACATACGCGCCCGCCGTGGGCGGCGCGATCGTCGCGCTCAAAAATTACGAATTGCAGACGGTCATCGCACTCTCGTATGCCACATGGCTGAATCTGAATGTAAAAATGCAGAAGTTTTTGTCTATCTTCGTGAACAGGGGCACGCCTCTGCCGCCGGAAGGGGCGACCTTTACGGTCACTTCCAACTTCGGTCAGCCTGCCGTGCTCGCGCAGATCACGAACGATCAGCTGTACTCGGCGGCGATCACCGAAGAGGAGATCGCGCGGAAAAAATACAGCGCCCGTCTGCCCGGACAGTATTATGACGCTGCGGGCAAGACATACCTTCTGATCGGCAACGAAGACGACGACCCCTGGCGCCTGAACGCCGCCAAACAGATCGGGCTGAAAGTCGTATCCGGCGAGCGCGGCGCGACCATCTACTTTTATCATCAGGGCACCCGCGTGCGCCTGCACGATACGCGCATCTATTTCCGCGAAGGCGTAAGGATCGACGGCGACGGCAGGGCGGTGCCGTATATCGCGAACGCGGAAGAGCTGAATACGGGCAACGCCTATATAAATTATTTGACGGGCAGCGGCAGTTTTGAGAGTTGGTCGGCTTCCGTCAAAAAGGTGCCCGCCCGCGAGATAGAGATCAGATTCGAGGGCATGGAAGAATTTTCCGTGCAGGCAGACGACTGATAAGGAGAGGTTATGAGCAAAAAAAATTATCGCATCGAGGTCGGGCTGAACGCTTTTGACAAGGAAAAACAGAGGACGCACCTTTCCTCTACCAAAGAAGCTTACAACGCGAAGATCGCCGAGATGAACAAGGCGGTCGAGGCGCTGGATCGCTATGACGATTTTTCCATATTGAAGATCGACCCGTACAAATACAAAAAGGAAAAAGGCTGCGGATACGGCATCACGGAAAAGCAGGGCTTTAACGACGGCATCATTTTACAGCATCAGAAGGACGCCGCGCTCGCGTTCCTGCGCGAGCTGCGGGGGTTCGGGCTGCTCGCCGACGTGGTGGGAAGCGGCAAAACGTACGAGGCGTGCGTGGTGCTGAGCGAGCTGGCCGTAAGGGATAAGGTGCGCTCTCTCCTTCTGGTCGTGCCCGGGCAGGTATACGCCACCTGGGTCGACGTGCTCGAAAACCAGTTCGGCCTCGGCAAGGGCGTTCTGCACGAAGTGGGCGCCGATATCGATATATCCGAGATCGAGTGCGAAAAAACGGGCAATTTTCTGCGTCCCGTGCGCCCGATCATCGTAAAGACGGAAGACTTCGTGCATTGGCCGGAGGAGACGAAAAAGCTCCTCTTCGACGTCATTGTGGTAGACGAGGCGCACCATCTTTGCGCGGAGGAGGGCAAGTACGCCAAGGCGATGAAACTGCTCTCTCTGATGATGGAGACCAAAAAGAAGGCGAACATGACCTATTGCCTTCTCCTTTCGGCTACCCCGCATTCGGGCAATCTCGAACACATGTTCCGCCTTTGGTATTTTATCCGCTGCAAGGGCGGCAATCCCTCCGATTTCGACGAAAAGGAAGACAAGGAGCGCACGGAGGACTACAACAAAGAGAAAAATTATTATAAACAGCACGTCTGCCGCGGCGCGGCGACCGTCATGGAGTTCATCAAAAAGGTGAAGTTCATCGAGGTTACGGGCACGCATGCGCAGGCGTTCGGCGAGTATCTGGCAAAGGAAAAAATACGCGGCTTCGAGAAAAAGACGGAGGGTGAAAAGTCCCGCATCGTGCAGGAATTCCTCGACGAAAACAGGGAGATCAAAAAGGCGGTCTTGGCGCAGGTCGCCAACGCCTATCACAACGGCGTTCTGCGCTCCATCATGATCCGCCAGCCCAACAACCTGCTCAGCAAAAAGAAGGAGCTGTTCAATTACCTGTTTTTCCCCATGCAGGAGAAACCCGGGAAAATTTCCGCAAAGGGCCTGAACGGGGAAGACCTCACCATAAACCTTGCGGATCTTTACGGGGATAAGGCGGTGTCCGTCGGCTCCAAAAAGATGTCTTTGGCGGATTACGTGGAGGAGGTGCGCGGCAACAGGACGCAGAAGCAGGCGTATGCGGAGATGATCGGCAGCAAAGTGATCAACACCGTCGGCGCGGAAAAGCCGCTCTTTACGAAGGCAGGCTCCGGCGCTTACTATTGGGAACAGATGCGCGAACTGCCGCAGGATACTTCTTACGAGCTGATTCCGTATCAGTACGACGGCGATCTCTTTTCGCACAAGCTCGAAAAGGCGAAGGAGATCCTCCGCGCACACAAAAACGCGCGCGTGCTCGTCTTTTTCGACTATGAACTCAAAAAGGAAGACTGCCTTGCGGATCGCTTCGAGGAGGCGCTCCTTGCGGATAAAGAATTTTCTTCCCGCGTGCTTTCAGGGAACGTGCTCGACAGGACGGGCACGGTGGAGCGGTTCAGAAAGAAAGAAGACGCCGTGCTCGTCGTCAAAGACGCCGCGTTCACCGAGGGCGTCAACTTGCAGGATTCGAATATCATCATCAATTTTCAGATCACGCCCGACCCCCTCGCGATGGATCAGCGCATCGGCCGCATCTTCCGCCTGGGGCAAAAAAACAACGTGCGCATCTATTCCCTTGCGGATATGAACAGGCTGGAAGGGTACGTGCTCATGTACTTTTTGCGCATCGGGCTCATGTCCTCCGGCAGCGGCGACGCTACGATCATCGCCGGCAGCAACAACGAGCGCATGGTCACCGTGCGCTGCCCCGTCTGCGGCAACGTTAAGCTGTATTCGCTGGAAGACTACGAAACGAGAAAGAAGAACGACGACCTCTATTGCGTGGAAACGGAGCTGTGCCGCAGAGGCGACACGAAAGGCACCCGCATGGAAGAGATCAGCGTTTACGACTTCAAGTGCGACGTGTGCGACTCCGTGTTCGCCCGCTCCGTATCGGAAGAAGGGTATCTGTGCATGTCCGTAAACAACGAGGGCAAGGGGATCATGTGCAACAGCGGCGAATTCGGCGACCGCGAGGTGTACTGCCGCAAGATCTGTGCCGTTTCGCACTGCGCCTATTTCAAGCGTACGAAGCTCGACGAGCGTTGCCCCGCCCTTCTCAAATATAAAGAAGACAAAAACACGAGCGACAGCGACCTCATGCAGCTGTGCGAAATGTGCACGAATAAAGACTGCCTGCCCAAGTGCCGCATAGACGTGGGCGCAGACGCCGTCAAAGCGTGTTCTGTATGCGATTACGCGAGCTGTTACCCGCACCCGCACGCCGTGCGGTTTGACGACAAGTGGGAGGCGGACTGCCCCGTGTGCGCGGCGAGCCACCGCGGCGGCAGGATCAGGCCCGTGCTCGCGCGCACCTTCGCCACCTATATCCGTTCCGCGTGGGATTTCAAGCACGACGGCGGCGCGGGCTTCTGCGGCAATCTGCGCGCGGAAGCGGCAAAGGTCGCCGATATCAAGGATATTCTGGGCAACGACAAAGAGCAGCCGCTCGGCAGATAGGGAGTAGATCATGGCAAAAATCATCATCGGCAAGGAATACGAAAGGGCGTTTGAGAGTATCTGCCGCCTCGTCGGGAGCGGCTGTATCCCGCCCGAGATCGTAAAGAGCGCGAACGGGCGCGAGATCGTGACGGACGCGTATACTTTCGAATACGCGGGAGACGAAAAGGGGCTGAACGTAGAGGGCGGCGGAGCGGCGGCCGCGGGAATGACCGCCGAGGGCGCTACCTGGTTTTCCGCGCTCCGCGGCAAGGCGCACGACGACGGCACCGCGGTGTGGCTGAACCTCATCGAGAGCGTAGCCGCAAGCTATCATAAGCGCTATTCCCTTATCGAATACAAGCAGAATGCGCGCAAGGTGAGCGATGCGGAAAAGGAGCTTTGCCGCCGCGCGCTCGAAAACATAGCGGGCCGTTTTTTCGAGGATCTGCCCGCCGTGGAGGTACGAGAAGGCAGCCGCGAAGACGGCACGGAGGATATTTACGGCGTTTCCGTACGCATCGAGCTTTCGGGCGGCACGGGGGCGGCGGTGCCCGTGCTCGCAAAGGTGTATTTCCGCAGGCGCGGAAGAAGGCTTTACCCCCTCTTCGAGGAAGAGGCAAAAAAGATAGACGAATATCTCTATGAGATCATTCCTTCGGGCGACGGCGGCAAAAAGCCTGACAATTCCGACGCTTCCGGCACCATCGACGCCGTGCTCGGCGCCATGGAAGATCTGCTGTACGGCAAAACGGCGGGCTTCGATTTCACGCGGTGCGTCTGTTACAGCGGAGAGGAGGACGAAAAGATCGTCTCCGAGCTGGCGGAAAAGGTTTCGCACGACAACGTGCGGCTGGAATGCCGCCAGGTCAGCACGCTCGGCATTTCGCACGTGCGCTGGATCAATTCCTCCTATATCGTATATTCGGAGCAGAAACCCGTTCTCCGCGCGACGGTAGGGCTCAACGACAGTATCAGCCTTTCCTGCCTCAACTGCAACGCGGGCGTTTTGGTGGAGAACAACCGCGTCTCTTATACCGTGCCGGGAGAGGACGGAGAGGCGCAGGAACGCGCCGTGTTCATCGACCCGCGCAAGGAGGATCTCGGCATTACCGACGAACAGGCGGAGGAGATCGCCGGATACAGTGAATTTGCAAGGCACTTGCAGTACGTTTCCTGCTACGAAAACCCGCGCGTTGCGGGCGGTTGCACCCGCTGCGTTTGCGCGGCGCAGCAGGAAAACCTCGGCAGCGAGGAGGAACCCGTGTTCAAATGCAAAGACTGCCCTTATCCCGAAGTGGTGTTCACCGACGGTTCGGGAGCAAGGCGGTATACGCCCCGCCTCGTCTTCGCGCGCGATAAAATGACGATGATCGACAAGTCGGAGGCAGCCGTGTGCGACTGCTGCGGCAGGACTTATTCGAAGGAAAGCATGCAGGGCAGGCTGTGCCCCTTCTGCCATTCCGCGTTTGCGGGCGCAAGCGACGGGGAGCGGGAGCTCGCCAAAAAGCGCTACAAGAGATATGCGCACATGTTTTCGCCCTTCGTCCGCCTGAAATATTTGGGAAAGGAAAAGCTGTGCTTTGAGGAAGAAGACGTGCTTTTGTTCCTCCTCGGCGACGACAGGTATACCTTCGACAAGCTTTCGATCGGCGAATACGGCTATATTTCCAAGCCGCACAAGGTACAGGAGTAAGGAGGGCGCACCATGAGTGATACCGTTTACGATTCTTCTTTGACGGCAAAGCGCATCGCGAGCCGCAAATGGATATTGATGGCGAGCTGTATCCTCGCCGCCGCCGCCGATCTGTTCGTGATCGCGGCGCTCGCGGCGGGCGGGTACAACGCCGCATATTTTATCTGCCCGTGCATACTCTTCGCGCTCGACGCGCTCTTTACGGTCATGGCGGCCTTCTCCAATTTCAGGTTCCGCTATTCCGTTCTGTGGGTAACGGTGTACCTCGTTCTTTCCGCCGTGCTGATGGTCTGCACGCTGTTTGCCGACATGGGCGTAGGCGGGAGCGAAACGATCGTTACCAACGCCGCGCTCATCTCATGGGCGGCGGTGCACGTGCTCGTGCTCGCGGCGGTGCTTATTTCCGCGTTTTACGCGGCAAAGCTCAAAAATCTCGCCCGCAGCGGCGCTGCGGCGGCTTGCTTCGGGCTCTTGCTGATCGCTGTCTGCCTGTATGCGGTCTTTATTTTCCGCAGCGGATTTTTCGGGCAGGGCTTCGGCGGCGGCGTGAGAACGCTCGCCTATACGTTCAACGAAGAGGAAAATTATTACGAGGTAACGGGCGTTCTCGACGGCAGGGGAGATACCGTCGTCGTGCCGGAGACCTTCAACGGCAAGGAGGTCGGCGCGATCGACTGCGCCGTGCTTTCCGCAGACGGCGTGAGCGCCGTCCGCTTCGAAGGGAGCGCGGATCTTCGCTTCAACAATGCGTCGGCGCTCTCTGCCGGCTCTTCCGTCGCGCTCTATGCTGACAAAGAGTATATCGACGATTTCCGCACCGCCTTTTACAGCCTTTCGGAGGGCGAGGGCGGTTCCGGCGCGCTGAACGCCGCCAACAGTTTCCGCCCGCAGGGGCTTGCGGAGGGAGAGATCTACGTCACCTTCCGTTACAGCGAAAGCTCTTACGACATTGCGGAGCATAAAGTTTTTTCTACCTGGTTCGGAAAATCGGGGGATACCTTCGATTTGTCTTCTTATGTTTCGGAATTTTCCTACGCCGCCCATACCGACAAGACCTCCGCGGAAGATCTCCACTGGGGCTTTACCGAGTTCGGCGGGTATATCATGGGCGAGCCCGACGGCGGTTCGGGTTCGATCGTCGGCAGTGTATTGACGGACAGCGTGAACGGCGCCGAGATCGAGTTTGAAAAAATTTATCGCGTCGAGATCGGGGAAGACAACGACGCGCTGTACGAAACGGATTCCGATTACAAGCAGACTTCCGTCGGCGGACAGACGCTTTCTTACCGCTACGTCGTGCCGAGCACGGCGGATTCGCTCATCGGGGAGCTTCCGGCGCGGCAGGGCTTTGCCGTAACGTGGGAGTATCAGGCGGAAAGCGGCAGGGAAGCGCTCCCGAACGATTCCTTGCAGGAATTGCTCGGCGCCCGGGCGGCGGACGGGAGCGACGTGACCGTATATCCCGTATGGAAGATCGAATGGGCCTCCGTTTCCATATCGGCGGGAGGAAGCTTCTCCTTTGTTTACGGAGATACCGTTACGCTCGTCGCAGATGCGGCGGCGTCGACGGAGGGGCTCGACGTTACATATTCCTGGACGGCGCTCGGCGCTACGGAGTCGGGCTCCGGCTCGACCTATCCTCTCGGCACGCCCGTGCCTTCGCAAAGCGGCGCATACGGCGTGGAGGTTACCTTCTCTTCCGAAACGCTCACCTCGCTCACCGCTACCGCTTATGCGGAAGAAACGATCACCGTCGGGAAAAAGCCGATTGAATTTGTCTGGTCGCTTCCAGAGGATCTCGTTTACAGCGGCACCGAAAAAGCGGTGTCCGCACAGCCCGCGGAGGATCAGGCGGTCGGCTCCGACAGGCTTGACGGCTATACCCTTTCTCAGACGCAGGTCTTTGACGCGGGAGATTATACGATCACCCTTTCGCTCACTGGCGAAACGGCAGAAAAATATACCGTGGCGGCGGGCAGCGCGTCGCGTTCGTTCACCGTTTCTCCCTGCGATGTTTCCGTTTCTTGGAGCAATTGCGAGGTCGTTTACGACGGCAGCGGGCAGAGGCCGGCGGCGTCGGCAAGCGGCGTGGGGAGCGACGGCGCCCTCACGGTATATGTGTATGCCGACGGGTGGAACCAAACGCGGACGGACGCGGGCACGTATACCGCGCGCGCGGTGATCACGGACGATAACTATACGCTGGAAAATCCTACGCATGAGTTTGTCATTTCTCCCCGCACCGTAACGGGCATTTCGTGGAGCGACGGCGCGCTGACCTACAACGGTCAGCTGCAATATCCCGAAGCCGTATCGGTAACGGGCGCCGTTGCGGAAGACGAGGCCGAACTGCTCGGCTCCTTCGTCTATAAGATCACGGCGGGCGGCGGCGTGAATGCGGGCGAACATACCGTAACGGCGAGCCTGCCCGAAGGCGGCAATTATGTATTTGCGGAGGGCTTGGGGTCGCATTCGTATACGATCGATGCGCGGCCGATAACCGTTTCAGAATGGGGATCTCAGACGCTGTATTACAACGGGGAACAACAATACCCGGCCGCGCTGCGGCTGAGCGGGGTCGTTTCCGGCGAAGAGGACGACGTGCTTGCGGGCATTATATATTCGGTTACGGAGGGGGACGGCGTGAACGCGGGCACGCATACCGTTACGGCGAGCCTGCCCGAAAGCGGAAACTATGTGTTCGGTTCCGCGCAGTCGCATGAATACGAAATCTCGAAGTTCTCTGTGGCTACCATTGCATGGGCAGAGGGGCAGACATTTGTATACGACGGAACGGAACACGGCATTCAGATTTTGGACGCCGGATCCGTGCCCGATGAATTTTTTGACAATCTCGAATACAGCGGCGCCGCTTCCGACGTCGGCACGCATACGATGCGCGTTTCCCTGAAAGAGGGCAGCAATTTTGAGATCACCGCCGCCAACGTTACTTGCGAATACACGATCACGCCGCTCGGCGTTTCTCTCGTCTGGCAGGAGAACAGAAACTTTACTTACGACGGCTCGCAAAAGAGCCTCGCCGTTACGGGAGCGGAATACGCTTCGGGCGGGGGCGCCCTGACGGGTACGCTTTGGAACGAATTGCAGGGAGATCTCGGATACGTAGGCGCCGCGGCGGAAGCTGGCGAGCACACGATGACCGCTTCGCTCGGGCAGGGCAGTAACTTCACCATAGAGGAGAATGCCTCCTGCACGTTTACGATCGCTCCGAAATCCGTCTCTTTGACGTGGGAAAACGAGGAAGGGCACGAGGATTTTGTCTATAACGGGTCGCCGCAGGCGCCGCAGGCGGTCTGCGGAGAATCGGGCGCGTCGGTGCTCTATGAGTATTTCGGCGAGAACGGAGAAAAGCTCGACGGCGCGCCGAGCGCGGCGGGCGAATATACCGTGCGCGCCTATGTGAGCGGAAATTATACGGGATCGATCGAAAAGACCTTTTCCATCGTAATGCCGACGGAAGAGGACGGGGAGGAGCAAATATGATCTGTCACAACGAAAAATGCCGTAGAAACGTGGAATCCCCGTTGGAACTGTACGACGGCAGCTGGGCGTGCCCGTACTGTAAGCACGAGATGATGAGCTCGTTTTCCTCCTTCTCCGTCACGGCGGAAAACGAGGAGCTGTACACCCTTTCCGAGCGCAGCTATTACCGCTGGCTGACCAACGCGTCGCGGCGGGCGCCGGGCGGCAAAAAGTGGCTGGATAAGGCGGTGGAGCTTTGCAGGGAAGCGGCGCAGAAGGGAAATCCGCTCGCTGTGACCCGCCTCGGATTTTATTACGACAAAGATTACGTGGAGGAAAACCGCAGCGAGGCGGTGCGCTGCCGCATCGCATACGCCTATTACAGCGCCGTATGTTACAGCGACGCCGATCTGAAAACGGAAGAGGGCGTGCGCCGCCGTTACGACTGGAAAGAGATCCGCGTGCAGGCGGCGCGGCAGATGCTCGAAATGCTCGCCTTTGCGCCGGAAGAGGTCGCCGCGCTCGATAAATTCAATTTCGAATTCAACCGTTCGCGGGTGAAGGCGAAACTGGGCGTGGAAATAGACCGCAGCCGCGTCGAGCCGATGAAGGCGAGCAAGGAGGAACAGGCGTTTTCCGCGCTGTATTCCTGCTTTTCCAAACAGCGCGCGCCCCTCTTCGGCATATGCCGCATGACGGGCGAGGAGCTGAAAAAACTGTTCAAAATTACCGTCGGCAACCGTTTCGACGCCTACCGCATGGCGGAGAGGGGCGTGTTCATGGGGCTTGCCGAATGCAGTGCGCGCGGCGGCATGAAGGACGGCGGCGGCATGTTCACCGCCATGAAGAACAGGCGCCGCACAGACGAGGTGCTGTCTTCCGTCGAAGACGACGGTTATTACTGCCTCTACTTTTTCAATGAGAGCGGCGGGCACCGTTTTTTCGGCAAATACGGGCTGAGCGTCATCAAAAAGGCGCTGGAAGAAAACCGCTTCGGGCTCGTGAAGCGGCTCGTGGACGACGGCGGGAGAATGGATTATACCTTTCTCGACGACGACGTATATCTATACAAAACGAAAATGCGCAACGCGAAAGACGCCGTCAGAAAGCTCGTTTCCGCGGTGTGCGAAGGAGACGGAAGATGAACAGGATAGAGAGGATCGCCGAAACGCTGCGCGCGAACAAAGTGGATTTTGACGAGGATTTTCTCGATCTCGACGCGCGCGGTTACGCCAGCGACGCATGCCAGGAATTTTCCGAGCAGATCGTCGGAGATTTGGAGGCGCTCGCCGAGCGCGGCGTAAACGAAGGGTTCGGCGCAAAGGAGCGAGACGCGATCGCAGACCTTATAAAGCTCGCGCTCAGGCTCAGCGACAAAAAGGCGCCCGCCAGGCTCGCAAAATTTTCCGAGCAGCGGGAAAAGATCGTATCGGGCGTTCGCGAAGAGGAACGCAGGGAGGGAAAGATGGATATTCGCGAAGAAACATTGAAATATATCGACGTCACGCGCAAGGGCACGGAAGTGCTCATGCAGCGCATCAACATCGGAGAAAGGCTCAAAGAGATGTTCTCCGAATGCGTGGGGATCCTCGATCAGATGCGCGAAGAGGTGTGCGGCGCGTGGGATAATTCCACCAAAAACGCCGCCGACATTGCGGGCAAACTGACCGACGAGCTACTGGCGTTCCAGAAAAAGCTCGCATATTACACCTGCGATGCCGAAGCGGTCGCGGGGCTTAAAAAGGCGCTCGGCTATGCCATGGAGTGGAAGGAGCTCAAAACGGCGGCAAAGCGCGGCACGCTCGCAGACGACAAATATATCGACGCCAAAGTCGGGTACAGCGACCCGTTCGACATCGAGGAACTCGCCTACGCGCCCGACCATACGGACAGCATCGGCATTTTCCGCGATACGCTCAGACGTTTCGACGAGGATACGCAGCGTTTTTGCAATACCGAAGCGCTCGAAGCCGAGCGTGACGCGCTGTATAAACGGCAGGCGGAGATCGAAAAGGAGCTCGACAGCCTCACCGTGCAGTACATGAACGGCGAAATGAGCGCGGAGCTGTGCGACGAAAAGTCGAGCGAGCTCGAAGAGGAAAAGGCAGACGTTGCCGCCGAACTCTCCGATTACGGCTACGAGATCGAGGAAAAGAACAAGACGCGCCGCGTGCGCGAAAAGAGCAGCAAGGAATTTGCGCGCCTGAGCAATAAGATCATGGAATACGAGAGCGATCCCGTAATGCTGAGCCTGCTCGCGCAGAATATCGATTTTTCCGAGCTGTGCGGCGCGCTTTTGGGCAGAATGAGCAAGGCGGAGATCAAGGAGGTCGTGAGCAAGATCCTCTATGTGTTCGACATCATGAAGGTGCGCGGCGGCTTTACCGCAGAGGTGCGCGATGCATGGCGGGATATCCGCACCGAGCTGAACATGGGGCGCGAGGAGGAACGCCGCGCAAGGAAGCAAGACGCGCGCGTTGCACAGGAAGCGCAGAAGGAAAAGAATACGGAAGCCGAGCGCCGCATGCAGGAGCGCATCGCCCGTATGCAGAACAGGCAGGGCGCGGCGCCCAAAAACGAAGCGAGAACGGAGGAAGGGCGCACCGTGATGCCGCTTTCCGACAACGATAAATAAAAGAGGCGCCGCTTTGACGGCGGGGGGATCGAAAATGCAGACGGTACAGGATACGCTCGGGGGCGCCAACTACATCTACCATAAGAGTACGGACATGGCGCAGCTGGAAGAAAAGGCGGCGTCTCTCGAACAACTTTTGCTAAGCGGCTGGCTCAACGACAAGAACAGAGAGAGCGCCGAGGCGCTCCTTTGGCGCGTGCGCGCAAAAATACTGGCGCTCGCATATTTTACGGGCGGCTACAATGCGGACGACGGCGAAAGGCTGATCTCTTTTGCGGAAGAAAATGGCGCGCTCGCGCGCGGGAAGGGGTACTCCAACACGGCGGAACTGCTCGAAAGGGTCGCGGCGTTCGGAAAAAAGGCGCAGCAGATCATGGCCGACGCCGCCGTGCAGGCATGCCGCGTGCGCACTTACGACTGGAAAGCCGCTTCCTCCTCCGAAGAGGAGTGCCGCGAAGTGGCCGCCGCCTTTAAGGAAAAGGAAGCGCAGGCCGCCGCATTGGAAGATGAACCCCTCTTCGGCGAAGAGATCGCATTCCCACCCGTGCGTGAGGAAATGGCGGAGGAGCTCGCCAGGGTGCGCCGCTTTGCGGAGGAGCAGGCGGAAACGCTGCGGCTGAAAGACGACGCGAAGTTCCTCGAAGAAAACGCGCGGGAGATACGCGGCTCCACCGATTGGGCGCATTACGAATTTTTCCCCGATCTGTCCGGCGGCGGCCAGCATCTGGCGGGCGCGCTCGTGCTGTGCACCCCTTTTCCGGAGGAGGCGGAGCTGTTCGCCGTAAAAAATTCCCCCGCAGAGGTGTACAGCGTTTCCGCGGGCGCCTTCGAAGGGCGTTCGGAGGAGAGCATAGACAATATTTTCGCGCTCTTTGCCCGCAGGAACGCGAGCATGATCCTTACCGATGCGGAACGCTTCCGCGGCGGGAACAAGGGGGCGCTGTACCGCGCGGCGATGCGCTTCGGCAAGGGCGGGCACAAGGTGTTCATAACCGATCCCACGGGGGAGAGAAAGGCGTACGAGGAAGCGCTTTCCGCCGCTTCGGAGGGCGGGCTGTCCGCGCTGGACGTAAGCTTCCTGTTCCTGTCTATGCCCACTTACCGCGAAGTGATCGAAATGTTCGAAGAGAAAGGCATGATCGACTCCGCCAAGGGAGATTATGCCTACGTAAAGGAACATATGCCCTTTATGGGTTTTGTGGGGCTGAACCTTGCGATCAGCGCCTATGTGCGAAAAAAGAACTGGAAAGAGATCGCCGCGGAGTTTTCGGGCGAGCGCAGGAGCGCCGCTTTCCGCTATCTGAAAAAGCTGCCTTCGCAGGGGCAGCTGCTCGACGAGGGGTGGGGAGATTATTCCTCCGAGGTAGACAGCAAGCTCGGCGGCAAGCGCGAATTCAATTACGACGACATCAGCGAAGTGAACCCGAACAATATCCGCAAGATCATGACGAGCGGGCTTTCGCTGTTTGAAAAATGCGGCGCGATCGCGCGGTACTGTTCCGCCTGCGGAGACGATCAGTCCGTATGGGCGTCGCTCGACAACGAAACGAAGAGCGAGCGATTGACCGCCGCGACCCGCCTGATCATGCGCGCGCTGGGCGTGGGGATCAATCCGGAAGTGCAGATCCTCGACGAGCTGGAAAACAAGGGCGCGGGCGGCACCTGCTGCGACGGCGGCAAGCGCATTCTGTACAAAAGGAGCTGCGTACAGGATTACGAATGGACGGTGGGCGCGATCTGCC
This sequence comes from Candidatus Borkfalkia avistercoris, assembly GCA_019115995.1. Taxonomy (GTDB): domain Bacteria; phylum Bacillota; class Clostridia; order Christensenellales; family Borkfalkiaceae; genus Borkfalkia; species Borkfalkia avistercoris. The sequence continues at coordinate 28,975 of DXCL01000001.1, read as the reverse complement.
ACGAGTGCTTCCATGCGTTTCAGGCGATGGCGGTCAACGGCGCCTGGGCAGACTGGTTCTGGGAAGAACTGGGGGTGACCAAAGCCCGCATCGCGCAGTGGAGCCTCAATTCCGGCTGTTATTTTCATATCCCCAACAAGGCGTACCGCGTGCAGATCTACGAGGCGGACGCATACGCCTTCGAGGAAGACTGCAAATTGAAGAGCAAAGACGTGTGGCATACCATCGATTTTGAGTGAGGTACAGGGAATGGAAAATTATTTGGAAGCGTTCATCGAAGAGCTCCTGCATATCAACGAGGCGGGGCGCAACAAGCTGATCGACCTCGAAGCGGGCGATCTCGCAAAAACTTACTATCTTTCTCACAAACTGCACGAGGACACCGCCGCGTACGCGCTGCGCGTCGTCAATGCGCGCTTCGGCAAAACGGGCAACACGATCCTGCGCGGCAGCGCGATCGCGGGAGAGCAGATCGTGGGCAGGAACATCAACGACTTCGAATGGAGGGGCGCCGACGGCGTGCGCGACGCGAAGCAGCTCTCCGCCTTTATCGATGGCGTGTATAAAGAGCTCAATTTAAAGGGCAACAACCCGCTGTTTTTCAGCGTGGGCGCCCTGCGCTGGAAGATCGCCGTATCCAAAGACGAGATCAAGGAGGTCGTGTCGCCTCTGCTCATCTTTCCGATCCGCCTCATTCGTTCGGTCAGCACGAGCCCCGTATGCATCGAGTTCGTGGAAGACGACGCGTATTTCAATCCCTGCCTGATCCACAAGCTCCGCCAGGTGCTCGGAGACGAGGTCGCCGACGGCTTCCCGCACCCCAACGGAGGCGGCGCGTTCGACGAACCCGTTTCCCTCGAAAAGCTGGGAACGGGCGAGGAATATTTCGCGTGCGTAGGGGAATACGTAAAGAGCTGTAAGCGCGCCGACGCGCAGAACACCGTATTTGCATTTGAAAAGAACGTCGTCGCGATCGCGCAGTACAATCACGACGAGCTATGCATGTATTACGACATCAAGCGCAACCGCGAAAAGATCTACGCGCACCCGCTCGTAAAGCGTGTATTTACCGAAAGCCGCCCGGAAAACAGGGTGCAGCGCCTCGACGAGCCGGATTTCGTTCTCCCGCACGACAGCGTGCAGGAAGACATGATCCGCCGCGTGGCGGGCGGGGAATCGCTCATCATCAAAGGGCCTCCGGGAACGGGCAAAACGCTGACCATCGCCAACATGATCGCGGCGCTCCTTTCGGAAAACAAAAAGGTGCTCCTCTCTTCCAAAAAACTTTCGGCGCTTTCGGAGGTTTACGCGAAGCTGCCCGATCCCCTGCGCAAATTCGTCATGCTCATGGTCTACGAAACGGAGGCGCAGGCCGCAAAGGTCAAACCCTCGGCGATCAAGGGGGATCTTCGCGCTCTTTTGCGCGCAAAGCGCGAGTATGCGCAGTCTTCCGCTTCCGCGGCGAATAAGGAGAGAGACCGCGCCAATGCGGAAAAGACGGCTGCGATCACCTTTTTGGCGGATTACGCCGATAAAATGTTCGACGAGGGCACCGTCGCGGGCGTAAGCTATTACGAAGCGCTCGATACGTATTTCAAAAACGATTTAGACGAGATCCCGTTCGCGCCCTGCGAGGCGGCCGCCGCGCTCGATAGGCGCCAATATGCGGCGCTCGCCGCGGCGGTCAAAGACGCGGGTATCCATTTTGCCGCCATGACGGGCGGCGGGGCGCATTCGGTGCGCCGGTGCCCGTGGTGGGGCGTTGTGCCTTCCGTCGACAGCGAGGCCGCGTTCGGCGCGTACGGAAAGATCGCCGCGGCGGCAGACGGCGTTTACAAAGATATTTTGTCGCTTCTTCCCGAATGCGGCGAAGCCGCGCACTCTCTCAACGTCTGCGACGTATACGGGGCGATGCGTTCCGTATTGCGTGACGGCGATGCTCTCGGGATCCTCTCTTACAGGGGAGAAGGCGAAGCGTTCGGCGGCGTGCGCGCCGCGCTCAGGGCGTACCTTTCCGAACAGAGCGGCAACGCGGAGGGCAGGTTTGCCCTGCTCGACGAAAACTGCGTGCGCGAAAATCTCCCCGAAGCGGGATTCGGCTGCATAGACGCTTTTTCCATGGAAGAGTTGGAAACCGTATGCAACAACGCAGGGCTTTTTTACGGCGCGGGAGGGAAGTTCCTTTCCCTGAAAGAACTTTCGGCTCTTTCGGAGATCATGGACGGCATTCTGGAACTGAACGGGCAGAGAGAGGAACATCTCTATAACGCGCGCAGGATATTTACCGAAGATACTTGCAACAAAGAAGGGGAAACGCTCCTCAAAGCGCACGCTTCCCTCTGCAAATACGTCGGCGCGGAAAAGCCGAGAACGCTCGATTTCAAAGCGAAAAAGTTTTATGAAAAGCTCTCGTCGATGAGCTTTTTGGGAAAGGCGAGCTTCAAAGAAGTCGTCGAAGCGGTGGGAGAATATGCACAGGCGTGCATATGCGCGCAAAAGGCGGAGGAAAAGGCGGATTCCGTCTATAAACTGTTCCGCCGCAAGCTGGAAAAAGATCAGCTGCGCGCGCTGTTCACCGTGTTCGAAAAGGGCAGGCTTGCGGGCGCTTCTGCCGAAAGCGTCGTAACGGCGGCGCAGAAATACAGGGAGACGGCTGCCCGGCTTTCGCAGGGCATGCGCTGCCCCGAAAGTTATACCGCGGGAGAGCTTGCGGCCGCCTGCCGCGCCGAGCTTGCCCGCCGCGCGCTCGAAGCGCAGGTTTTGGCACTGTTTGAAAAGGTATGCGGCAAGGCGCCCGATTTTTCCGCGCAGAGCGCGGAAAAACTCGCCGTTTCCGCACTTGCGGTGCGCGCTCTGTTCGAAAACGCGCCCTTCCGCTTCCGCACTCCCGAAGACAATCTCGCGGCGGCCAAAGCGCTTGCGGGCGCGCCCGAAGAGAAAAAACGCGCCGTGGAAGATCTGTTCGGCGCACTGGAAGCGTTCGGCAAGAATTATTTTGAAAGCTATTATACCCGTACGGACGAGATCTGCGTGGGCGACTTGAAAGTGCTCGCGCTCGAAGCGGACGACCGCGCCGTGCTCTCCGCCGCGATGCGTTATCAGAGCATCGTGCACGACCCCGCGAACGCGCTGCCGCTGTACGCGTTTTTCGCGCCTTTTGAAGACGGCAGGCCGCGCCGCGGAGAATTTGAAGAGATATTCGAACATTCCTTTTTCGCGCTGGCGGTATCCGCCCGCATGAAAAAGATGGGGCTTTTGCGCAACGGGCTGGGCAGAAACGTGATGCGCAGTCTGGATAAGCTCGCCGCGGCGGAAAGCAAGATCGAGAGCGCGAACGTGGCGCTCATCGAATCGAAGTGCCTTGCCCGCATTCAGGCAGACGACCCGGATTTCGCTTTCCTCGCGTCGGAAAGAGACCCTTCGGCTACGCTCCGCTCGCTGTTCAAAAAATATGCGCGGCAGATCCTGAAACTGAAAAAGTGCTTTATCCTTTCTCCCTCTACGGCGAGCGTTTTGTTCCGCCCCGAGGAGTACGAGGATTTCGACGTCGTCATCATAGACGAGGCGAGCCAGCTCGAACCGGTCAACCTCCTGCCCGTGCTCTTCCGTTCGAAGCAGTGCGTCATCGTGGGAGACGAATGGCAGATGCCGCCCATCAAACACTTTGTTTCGCGTTACGAAAAGCAGATCGTCTCCGAAGACGGAACCGTGCGCTCCGTTTTGGAGCCGGAGATCTCCGCGCTCACGCTCGCGCTGCGCAATCAGGCGTTCCGCGCGGAAGAGCTCGTATGCCATTACAGGAGCAAAACGGAGTCTCTCATCGCCTTTTCGCAGAAGGAATTTTATCCGTATATGCGCACCTTCCCCGCCGCCGTACCCATGCGGGAGGGGCTCGGCTTCAAAGACGTATACGTGCCCGAGGGCAGGTGCGTCAAAGGAGTCAACCTCGAGGAGGCGCGCGCCGTGGTGAAGCTGATCGGCAGGCATTTCGAGCGCTGTTTCGACGAGGAGAAGGGGATCCTGCGGGAATCGTTCGGCGTGGTCGCCTTCGGCGAGGAACAGGCGGAGTGCATCGAAAAGCTCGCCCGTTCCGACGGCGAGCTCTGTGACAAAATGTGCCGCGCGCGCGACAATTTTGAAGACGTACCCGAAAAGCTGATGTTCTTTAAAACGATCGAAACGGTGCAGGGGCAGGAAACGGCGCATCTGATCCTGTCGCTCACCTACGGCAGGACGGCGGACGGGAGGATCACGAACAGCTACGGCCAGCTCAACCGCGATAAACTGGGCAAGTGCATCTTCAACGTCGCCGTAACGCGCGCGCAGAGCAGCGTTACGGTCGTACACTCGGTACAGCCGGAAGAGATCACGGGAGAAAACGTCCGCTATATCCGCAATTATTTGGAGTTTGCCCGAAAGTTCGGCGAAGCGGGCAGAGATCAGTTCGTGTCTGAGGAACCCGGCAGGGGCTTTTTGCGCAGCGTTGCCGATCATATCGTTTCCCGCGGGATAGACGCAAAGCGCGTCGCCTTCAATTACGGCGTTACCGAAGGTTCTGTGCGCATGCCGATAGCGGTGCTCTCCGAGGATATGTCCTGCGCGCAGCTGGGCATCTGGTGCGAAGTGCCCACGGGCAACAAATATAACTATCTCGACTATAACATGCGCTATTTTGACATTTTGAAGGGCCGCGGCTGGAACTTGCACAGGATCTGTGCGCACGACTGGGCAGACAACGCCGAGGTGGAGCGCGAATCGCTCGACGCCGCCCTCAAAAAATACGTGAAATAAATTTATCGATAAGGAGTAATAAATATCATGCCCAAACAATTGCCTGAAAAGTTCAAAAACCCGAACAAAGACGTCATCGACGAGGCGGAAAAGCTGCGCCTGGAAAGGGAAAAGAAACAAAAAATGAAGGAGTACGACGATAAGATCGCGGGGCTTGCGGATAAGACCATCGATTTTATCCTCGAATACGGGCAGGAAGATTTCCGCTCGCAGATGCTCCTTTCCTTTCTCGACGTCGCTTTGGAAATGAAAGACGTGATCAAGATGCTCGACGGCATCAACGTGGCGATGGCGTGCATCTTCGAGGCGATCTCGTTCATCGATACCGCGATCAGCTTCGATACGGTGCTGCAAGAGGAATCCTTACAGCAAAACTACGGATTTTTTGCCCGCTGGAAGCGCAAGCGCCGCATGAAAAAGGTGATCCGCAACAACCAGAACAGGCTCACCGTGGCGGTAGACAACATTCTCGGCCAGCAGAAGATGGCGCAGGATATTTCCGACGCGCTGCGCGAGTCTTCCATGCGCATGCGCATGACGATGGATAAGCGCGCCGCAAAGCGCCAGAAAGCGGAGGCGAAGAAGGCGGCGCAGGGCAAGGCGACCGTGAGCAGCGGCACGCCCGGAAAGGCGCAGGCGCTCATCGCGGAGCTGATGAAGGCGCGCGGGCTGGACGCGCCCGAAAAAACGGAAGACGCGCCCGCCGCAGGCGGCGGCAAGGGGAGCGCTTCCGGCGGCGTGGGCGACATCAGCGACATTTTATAACGGACAGAGGAGAAAGCGATGGCAGGTATCGGAAGGGCGCCGAAGAGCGAAAAGGGCGATTCGGTGGAAAAGCTGGAAAAGGAATATGCCGAGAGCGTCGAGGCGATCCGCAAGATCCTCGGCGGAAGAAAAGACAGGAACGATCTGCGCGACGAGGAGCGGCTCAAACTCCGCGCGGAATATTCGCGCGCGGCGCAGATCGCGCGCACGCTCTCGCAGCGGGTCACCGGCGACGAGGAAAGAAAGCGCTATGCCGAGCAATACAAACAGCTCAGCGACGTAGCCGCCAGCTACGGCTCCGTCATCAAGAGCCGCGTGCCGGATACGACCTTTGACGACGTAAAAGGGCTGGAAGACGTAAAAAAGCTCGTCAAGAGCTTCTTGTTCATGGCGCAGAATCCCGACGTGCTCAAATACTATAAATTGGAGGGCGGGCTGGGCATGCTCATGTACGGCGCGCCCGGTACGGGCAAAACGATGTTCGCCGAGGCGATCGCAAACGCGATGAATCTGCCCCTCTTTATCGTTACGCCCGCCGATATTTTCAAGTCGTATGTGGGCGAGTCGGAACAGGCGGTCAAGCAGATCTTTCAGGAGATAGACGCGTGTCCCGAAGGCGCGATCCTGTTCGTGGACGAGTGCGAATCCATATTCAGCCGCAGAACGCAGGATACGAAGGACTATAAGGCGGCGGTAACCACGGAGCTTTTACAGCGCATCAACGGGTTCGGGGTAGACGGTTCCAAGCGCATCATGATCGCCGCGACCAACCGCCCCGACGTGATCGACCCCGCGTACCTGCGGTATAAGCGGTTTTCCCACCTCATTCACGTAACGCCGCCCGATTTGGAAGCCAAGCGCGCCATCATCGAAAGCAAGCTCAGCGGCATCGCGCTCGACGGCGTTACCGCGGAAGACGTGCTCAACATGACCGAGCGCACGGCTGTCAAGGAAACCTCTCTCGGCCGCGTTTCCGTGCGGGACGCATATTACTCCGCCGCGGACATCTGCGGCATCGTGGAGGAGGCGTGCCGCCTCGCGCTCGAACAGATGCAGGAGGCAAAATCCCGCACTCCCATACCGCTCACGCGCGAAATGTTCGAAAAGGCGTTTGAAAAGATCCCGCCCAGCATCTCCGCGGAGCTTTTGCGGCAGTACGAGAATTTCCGCAAATGACCCGGTTGTGCCGCCGTACGGTATAGCCTGCGCGCATGGCGCGCAATAAAAAATAAGTATTTTACATCGCGCCTTTTCCGTGTTATAATCATCGTGAAAGGAGGTGCAAATGGAATATCGCATCAACCGCCGCACGGGAGACAGGATCGGCGTGATCGGCATGGGCACGTCTTCCGTCTGCGACGCGGAAGAGAAGGAATTTGCCGAAACGCTGGAATATGCTTTCGGGCAGGGCGTCAACTATTACGATCTTGCCACGAGCAAGCCGAATACCTTTCCCGCATTCGGAAGCGCTTTTGCGGGGGTGCGCGGCGAGGTCTTTTATCAGGTGCATTTCGGCGCGGAATATACCCGCGGCGAATACGGCTGGACGACGGACGCGGGCAAAATACGGCAGAGCGTCGAGTGGCAGCTGAAAAATCTGAAAACCGACTACATCGATTACGCGTTTATCCACTGCATCGACGAACCTTCCGACTGGCGCCGCTTCCGCGACGGCGGCGCGCTCCGCTATCTCCTTGCAATGAAGGAGGAGGGGATCGCGCGGCATATCGGGTTGTCGTCGCACGTCCCCGCAGTCGCGCAGGAGATTTTGGATACGGGGCTGGCAGACATGCTCATGTTCAGCATCAATCCCGGCTACGATTACCAACAGGGAGAGTTCGCCAACGGCAGTGCGGAAGAGCGCATGCGGCTGTACCGCCGCTGCGAAAAGGACGGCGTCGGCATTTCCGTGATGAAGGCATTTTCCGGCGGACAGCTTCTCAACGAAAAAACTTCCCCCTTCGGAAAAGCGCTTACGGAATATCAGTGCATTCGTTACGCTCTGGATAAGCCGGGCGTGCTTACGGTGCTTCCCGGGGTGCGCGGCATAAGCGATCTTCGGCGAATCCTCGGCTATTTTTCGGCGGCGGAAGAGGAAAAAGACTATTCCGTGATCGCGACCTTTACCCCGCAGGACGCATCCGGCAAATGCGTCTATTGCAATCACTGCCAGCCGTGCCCCGCGGGGATCGACGTGGGCACCGTCAACAAATATTACGATCTTGCCCGCGCGGGCGACGCGCTCGCGGCGGATCATTATAAAAATCTTGCAAAAACCGCTTCCGACTGTATCGGCTGCGGGCACTGCAACAGGAGATGTCCTTTCCGCGCCGATCAGATGGCGCGCATGAAGGAGATCGCCGCCTACTTCGGCAAATAAAGAAAAGGGCGGCAGCCCTTCAAAATCAAGTCAAAGGAGCAGAATGTTTTTATGTTGGAAAATATCCTCGCCCGCAGGGGCGTATCAGTCAAGATCCGTTTTACGGTCAAAGCGGCGGTGTCCGTCGGCATAGTCGCGCTCGCCGTTTTGCTGCCGCAGCTGGTGCATCTGGCGCTCGGGCAGGCGGGCGGCACGCAGTGGCTGCCCATGTATCTGCCCGTTCTTCTGGGCGGCTGCCTGCTCGGTACGTGGTGGGGGCTGGGCGTGGGGCTCGCTTCGCCGCTCGTAAGTTTTGCGATAACTTCCGCGATGGGCAGCGCGATGCCCGCCGCGGCGCGCCTGCCTTTTATGATGGCTGAACTGGCGGTTTTTGCCGCGGTTTCCGGCCTGTTCTCCAAAAAGATCGCCGAAAACGGCTGGCTGGCGTTTCCCGCCGTCCTTTTGGCGCAGGTTTCGGGCAGGGCGTTCTTTTTGCTCCTTGCCGTAATTTTTCAAAGCGTTGCGCCCTTTACGCCCGCGGTGGTCTGGTCTCAGATCCAGACGGGATTGTTGGCTCTCGTTTTGCAGGCAGTGCTCGTTCCCTTCGCCGTAATGGGGCTTCGCCTTCTTCTGAAAAAAGATCATGACTGATCTGGAAAGGGCAAAGGCGAGCCTTGCAGGGCATACGATCGCGCTGTGCAAGGGCGAGGAGGTTATAACGAGCGATCTGCGCGGCATTTCCCCCATGCTCGCATTCATAAAAGAAAACAAAGATCTGTCCGGCTGGTCGGCGGCGGACGTGATCGTCGGCAAGGCGGCGGCGCTGTTGTTCGTGTACGCGGGCGTAAAAGCGGTATATGCCGGGGTGCTCTCCTCGGAGGGCGCGCGTACGCTCGAATCATACGGCGTTTCTTACGAATACGGCACCCGCGCGCAGAACATCGTCAACCGCGCGGGGAACGACGTCTGCCCTATGGAAAAGACTGTCCTCTGCATATCCGACCCCGCAGAGGCGGTACGCGCGCTTGAACGAAAGCTCGCGGAACTGCGCGCCGCGAACCGCTGAATGAAATCGGGAACAAAATAGGAAAGGCATGCGCCCGTACAAATGTACGGGCGCATGCCTTTGTTTTTATGTACAAAAGATCAGAACCGCATTGAGGGGAACCGCTTTTTCATAAAGGCGTCGTCGAAAACTTTGTCTATCCATTCTCCCAAAACGGTCAGCGCCGCCGTTCCCTCCGCGCGGGCGGCATAGCGCAGCAGCGCGCTTACCGTTACGATCCAGTCGGCGGCGATCCAGCAGGCAAGTACGACGGCAACCACTTTAAGCGCCCTTTCGGGCAGCGCTTCCAACGCGCCGTCGAGCGGGCGGTAGATCACGAGTATCACGGCAAGGCACAGTAACCCCCAAAAGAGCATGTAGGGGATCGTCGTGCGGCCGTTTATATTCAAAAACTTATGGCTGTAATCCCAGGAGCGCGTGCCCAGCACCGCCTCTTCGAGGTAACTGAGCGCATATTCCACGGCGCCGCCGCCGAGGGATCCTATGATAAATATCTGCCACCATTTCTGTTTGTTCCGCAAGAGAAGTATTATGACTACCGCGCCCGTACCGTATACGAAGTTGAACGGGGTAAGAATGCTTCCGTTGCAGAAAACGAAGCCTCTTCCCCGTATCAGGTTCAGCAGCGTTTCCCAAACGGTGCCCACCAGCCCGCCCAGCGCATAGATGAGCACGGCTTTATAAAAGGTGAATCGTTTTTCCTTTTTTGCGCCGCCCGTTGCGGGCGGCGCTGCGGCTGTATTTACGGCATGCTTGTGCCGCGCGGTCAGTACGCGCAGCCTGTCATTGCGCTTGATCAGCGGAAACAGCGGGGTGCCTGTGCGCAATTGCGTCTTCAAACATTTCCTCCATTTTGTCTATACACTTTTCGATGCGGAATTTTTCCGCATATGTTACATATTCCTCGGAAAGCGCTTTTATGCGTTCCGGGTGCTCGATCATGTAATCGATCTTTGCGGCCAGATCGCGCGTATTGCCCGCCGCGTAAAGATTTTCGCCGCTCAGCGCAAAATAACGCGCAGCCGACATTTTGCTGTCGGCGATCACGGGCACGAGGCCGCAGGTGATCGCCTCGATGCAGGCGATGGACTCGATCTCCGCATACGAAGGGTGTACGTACAGATCGCAGAAATTGATATATTTTGCGAGTTCTTCCTTGGTGTGGAACATGATCGCGGGAGGATTTTTCAGCTTCTTGCCCATGCGCATGAGCTTTTTCTTCAAGGGCCCGTCCCCCGCGATAAAGATCTGGATCCTGTCGGAATATTTGGATTGCGAAACCGCCTTGATGAGATCTTTCTGGCATTTTTCCTTTGTCAGCCTGCCCGTAGAGAGAATGCAGAATTTGTCTTCGTACTCTTTCGGCTTTTGTTCTCTGGCGGCAAAATATGCGGGGTCTACGCCGTTGGAGATCACGCGCAGATCGGAACGGTATCCGTGTGCCGTCAGCATGTCCGCGATAAATTGCGTGGGGCAGTGGATATATTCGGCATGGCAATAAAAGTTTTTATAGAAGTTCTTGTAAACGTATCGGTTGATGCGCTTGCTCCGTTGCAGCCCGAAATGGCTCGTTACGTTTTCCGGCTGTACATGGAAAGCCGTCGTAACAGGCTTGTTCAGCTCGTTTGCGATGCGTATCGCCGCTCTGCCCATGGCAAAGGGCATGAGGATATGCACAACGTCGCACGCGGAGATCACTTCGCGAAGCAGGTCTTTATCCGGCTTTGCGAGCTCCACGCCGTTCTTTTTCACGTAGTTATTGAAAATTTTGAAATCGATCGTTTTTACCTGATGGTAGCCCGCCTCCTCAGAAGCGCTCGGCGATACGATCTGCACGTCATGCCCGCGCTTTTTCAGATTGTCTATCAGCCTTTTTACGGTTATGGTGGTACCGTTGTTTTCCTGCCCGAGAACGTCCGCGATGATCGCGATTTTCATAGGATTCTCCATTTCATTATATTTGTCATATTTTTACATTACAATATATTACACAAACGTTACCGGTTTGTCAAGCAAAAAACATTTGTCGTCTAAATCTTGGAAAGCGCCGTATGTCCTGCCGCAAACATGTCTGCGCAGGCGTCGAAAATAGAGGAGAGGGGAATGCTTTTATCCGAGCGGAGCCAAGCGATATAAGCGTCGAACGTGCCCGCCGCCATAAAATTGATCACATAATAAGCGCGTCCGTCTTTTTCGGGGTTTTGATACATGTATTCCGCATAAGCGCGCTCCGAAAAGGCGTTTTTCATTTTATCGAGAAAATACGACGCTTCGGGGGATCGGCGCACAAAGTTTTCAAATCCTTCGTATGAGGAGATGACCTCTGTGCAAGCGTTCAGAAATTTCAGGGGGTGTTCGAGAGTATACAAAAAGGATTCTTCCGTATTCTGTTCGAAGATCCGTTCGATGATCGTATCGCGTATAGAGATCGCCACTTCCTCTATGTTGTCGAAGTGCAGATAAAAGGTCGTGCGGTTGATGTCTGCAAGTTGGCAGAATTCAACGATCTTTATTTCAGATAGCGTTTTGAACGCAAGCAACCGCAAAAGGGTATCCTGTATCGTTTTTATGGTTTTGCGGCTGCGCTTGTCGTCATTGTTCATGATCTCCTCCGGTTCATTCATTATACCCGAATCGGCTGCGTTTGTCAACACTTGTCGATTATTTGTTTTGCGCGCCGCATTTGTTGTGTTTTTCATACAAAAGGGATATAATAAAAATGCAAAAGCGAAAGATATTTCATCGAAGGAGTTTTTATTATGGACAAAAAAGTAAGCGAGCTGCTCAACAGCCAGATCAACAAGGAATTTTATTCCTCGTATCTCTATTTTGAATTTGCGAACTATTATCAGGAAGCCGGGCTCGACGGCTTTTACAACTGGTATTACGTGCAGGCGCAGGAGGAGATGGATCATGCCCTGCTCATGGTAAAATATTTGCAGAACAACGGAGAGAAGGTGACTTTTGAAGGGATCGCAAAGCCTTCGGCGGCGCTGGCGGACAACATGGCGCCTCTCAGAGCGGCGTACGAGCACGAAAAGTATATCACTTCGCAGATCAACGAGATCTACGCAGCAGCGAACGCCGCCAAAGATTTCCGTACGATGCAGTTTCTCGATTGGTTCGTCAAAGAACAGGGCGAGGAGGAAAAGAACGCTTCCGACCTCATTCGCAAAATGGAGCTTTTCGGAACGGACGCCCGTTCGCTGTATCTTCTCGACAGCGAACTCAAAACGAGGGTGTATGCAGCGCCCTCTCTCGTGCTGTGAGCAGTATACAGAAAAAACATTAAAAATTTGTTAAAAACAAATTAAAATTTTATTTTCGCCCCGTTTTTTCTTTTTCGGAAAAAACGGGGCGATTTTATGCGGATTGCCGCCGATTAGCGTTTGACTAATCACGCGTCTTACGATATAATGAACCTGCTGCGCCCGCACGGGCGCGTTCTTATGAGGTGGCTGTTATGATACGAAAAATGGAAGAGAAAGACAGGGCTGTTTTTTTGAAATTTTCCGAGATGTTCTATGATTCGCCCGCTGTGGCGCATTCCGTGCCGGCGCGCTATCATGAAGACGCTTTTAGCGAACTGATGCGTTCCGACGCATATGCGGAAGGGTTTATGATCGAGGCGGACGGCAAAGAGGTCGGATTCGCGCTCACCGCAAAAACGTATTCCCGCGAATCGGGCGGCATGGTTTTATGGCTGGAAGAATTGTTTATTTTGGACGGGTACCGCAGCCGCGGATTGGGCAGGGAATATTTTTCCTTTATCGAAGCGTATGCGCGCGAAAACGGTTTCGCCCGTATCCGCCTGGAAGTGGAGGACGCAAACGTGCGCGCGCGCGCCCTGTACGAACGGCTCGGGTATAGCCCTCTCGAATACGGGCAGATGATCAAACAGCTGCGCGGCGCCTCGCTGTAAGGTGTATCATGGGAAAGCTTGGAGTAAAACATACCGTTTTCGCCTGCTATTTCGGCTCTATCACCCAGGCGATCATCAATAATTTCGCGCCGCTGCTGTTCGTTACCTTCAATACGGAGTACGGTATTTCGCTCACCCTGATCGGCGCGATGATCACGGTCAATTTCGGCGTTCAGTTATTGGTGGATCTGTTCGCTTCTAAATTTGTGGATAAGATCGGTTATCGCCCGTGCATGGTCGCGGCGCATCTTTTTGCGGGAGGCGGGCTGTTATTGCTGGCATTCCTTCCGGAGGTTCTGCCCGTGCCCGCCGCGGGGCTGTTTGTCGCTTCTTCCGTCTATGCCGTTGGAGGCGGGCTGATCGAGGTGCTCGTAAGCCCCGTCGTCGAGGCGTGCCCCTCCGAAAACAAAAAATCGGCGATGAGCCTGCTGCATTCCTTTTACTGTTGGGGGCAGGTCGCCGTGGTGGCGATTTCCACGCTCTTTTTCGTCGCCTTCGGCATCGAAAACTGGGCACTGCTTGCCTGTATATGGGCGGCGATCCCTCTTTTGAACGCGGTATATTTTTTATTTGTTCCCATTTTCAAAACGGTGGAAGAGGGGCAGGGCATGTCTGTCACAGGGCTTTTGAAAACGCCTATTTTTTGGTTTTTCGTCCTATTGATGCTCTGCGCGGGCAGCTGCGAGCAAGCGATCAGCCAGTGGGCTTCTGCTTTTACGGAATCGGGCCTGCACGTTTCCAAAACGCTCGGCGATCTGCTGGGGCCCTGCCTCTTTGCCGTGTGCATGGGTACGGCGCGCGTGCTTTTCGCGAAATTCGGTTCGAAAATACATATCAAACCTGCGCTCATGGTCGCGGCGGCGGGCTGTGCGGCGGGGTATGCGCTCTGTGCCTTCGCGCCGCAGAGCGCCTCCTGGCTGGGACTTCTGGGTTGCGGCGTCGTGGGCATATCCGTCGGCATCATGTGGCCGGGCACCTTTTCCTTTGCGTCGGGTACTCTGCCCAAGGGCGGCACCGCCATGTTCGCTCTGTTGGCTCTTGCGGGAGACGCGGGTTGTATGGCGGGCCCATCGTCGGTGGGCGCCTTGGCAGACCTTTTCGGCGGTTCGCTGCAAACAGGCATCGCCTTCGGACTGGTTTTTCCCGCCGCCATGTTCATCGCCGCGGCGCTCTATCGCGGAAAACGCTTATCGTCGGAAAAGAATATTGCCGAAGCGGAAAAAAATGATTGAAATCGCTTTACAACTGGTTTTTGCGGTGCTATAATTTCGCGCGGAATCAAATTCTGATTGCGTGAGGGTATTGCATGAATACCGACCTTACGGCGGGTACGCCGTGGAAAATCCTTCTAAAATATATTTTGCCCCTGTTCGGGAGCGCGGTGTTTCAGCAGCTTTATACGCTGGCGGATACGGTGATCGCGGGGAGGTTTGCGGGGCAGACCGCGCTCACTGCGATCGGCGCTTCCAACGCGATCGTGAACATTTTGATGGCGATCGCACTCGGGGCGAATGCGGGCTGTGCGGTGTTGGCGTCTCGCTATTTCGGTGCGAAAGACAACAGAAAGGTAAAATCCGTCGTGTTTACCGCGCTCATCGCTTTTTCCGTGCTCAGCGGCGTACTGCTCGTTGCCGGGGTGCTCTCCTGCCGCGCTATACTGTCCGCGCTCAACACCCCTTCTTGGGCGATGACGGAGAGCGTTACATATCTGAATATTTATTATTTCGGGCTGCCTTTCCTCATTTTGTACAACCTGGGAACGGGTATTTTTTCTGCCTTGGGAGACAGCAAAACTCCCTTCATTTTCCTCGTGATCTCTTCCGTAACGAACATCGTTCTCGATTATTTTATGGTACAGCCTTGGGGCGTTGCGGGGGTAGCCTGGGCGACCTTTATTGCGCAGGGGGCGGCGTGCGTGCTTACGCTTGTTTTTGTTCTGAAAAGAACGTTCGGGCTGCGATCGGAAGAAAAGCCCGCCGTGTTTTCCTTTTCTCTGCTGAAATTTCTCATATTTGTTCCCGTCATTTTGCAAAACAGCTTCGTTTCGGTGGGAAATCTGATCATTCAGGTAAAGATCAACGAATTTGCCAACATACAGGGCGAGGGGATCACCTCCGGCTTTACGGCGGGTTTCAAGCTCCTCGTATTTTGCACGACCTGTTTTTGCACCTGCGCGAACGGTCTCACCAACTACGTTTCGCAAAACTTCGGCGCGCATCGGTTCAAGAGGATCAAAGAGGGTTTCCGCGCAACGCTCGTGATCTCGACGATCATGACCGCCGTATTCTTTCTTGCAAGCTTTCTGTTTGCCGAACCGCTCGTGCGGCTTTTCATGCCGGGCGACGAAGATATTGCGCTCGCGCTCTCCACGGGCGCGGAATATATACGCATCGCGTCTCCGTTCTTTTTTGCCGTCAACGTAAAGGTCGTGGCGGACGGAACGGTACGCGGCTGCAACGGGAACGTCGGGTTTATGGTCAGCACCTTTACCGACCTCATTCTCCGCGTGGCGTTCGTGTTTATCCTCACGCCGTTTTTGGGCTTTGCGGGCGTGGGCTGGGCATGGGCCGTCGGCTGGACGCTCGGAACGGCCGTGGCGCTCGGATTCTATTTCGGGATCCCGTGTCTGAGAAAGAAAAACATGAGCCGTTACGACGAATCGGGAAATTTGCTTTCTGCCGAAAATTTTGAAGGGCAGCAGATAAAATAAAGCGCACGATGAAGCACATATTTTTGTCCTGCTCCGTATGATGTAAAAGGGGAGGGAAACCTCACTATTTACAAAAGGGGACAAAAACGTATGTGTTTGCTCTGTTTACTGCTGTTCGGCTGCGGCTGTGACCGCGGCTGCGGTTGCGGATATGCGCAGAACCGCGCTTCCTGCTGCGGCGCTTATGAAAACGAAGATGGCTGCCGCAAAGAGCGTTCTTCGCCGTGCTGTGCGGGTTCGCGTTCGCAGTGCTGCTGCGGCTGCGCGAAAAGCTGCTCCGGATTCGCCCGTCACGGCGGCGTTTCCGTCTGCTGCGATGCGGAATACTATAACCGCCAGTATGCGCTGTGCTGCAAATGCAGTCCGTGCTGTAACGGCTGAGCGGTGGAAAAGGCGGCTTTTCGGCCGCCTTTTTTTTCGTAAACGGTTGCCTTTTTCTGCAAAATGTTGTACACTAAAAAGGCCATGCGGGCGTGGCGGAACTGGCAGACGCGCCGGACTTAGAATCCGGTGGGCAACCTTGCAGGTTCAAATCCTGTCGCCCGCACCAAACTGAGGACAAGGGCGCATCCTGCGTCCTTTCTTCATGTTTCGGGTTTTGGTCATGTGCATTTTTAGTAAACTCCCTCACCATCGCATTTGAAAGGACGCAATCTGCGACTTTTCTGCTCGGTTTGCGGCAGCATTTTTATTCATTAACCCCATAAACGATCGGAAGGTTTTTATCTTCCGCTCATTTGTATATTTCAGAAGATATCGCCCCGCCTTTGCGATCTTCCCAAAGACAGGCAAAAAAATAATTTATAAAATAAAAGCGAGCTGAGCAGATGGAAATAATGAAAATGTCACGGGAGCATATAGAAGAGTGCGTCGATTTGTATATAGACGTGTTTACAAAAGCTCCGTGGAATGATACATACGAGTCCAGAGGACAAGTATCTCGTTTTTTTCGAAACCATATGGCAAACAATTATTTTGTCGGTTATGTACTGAAAGGGCAAGGCGGAATAATTGCTTTGAGCATAGGAATGAAAAAACCGTGGATCAACGGAGCGGAGTATTATATCGATCAATTTTGTGTCAGAACAGACTTACAAGGGAAAGGGGTAGGGAGCTGTTTTTTGAAATTGATCGAAGACGAGATCCGTAAGGAACAGATGAATGCAATTATATTGAGTACCGAAAGAGGTTTTCCGTCTGAACAGTTTTATTTGAAAAACGGTTTCAAGCCGGTAGACGGGCTTATTACATTCATAAAGTAAAACCTCTGTTGAACGATCGGCATAGCATTGCCGTTTCGGCTATCTCCGCCGTGTCCTTCGGGAAATTCGGGGAAAAAGGATGTATTGTATTCGTGCGCAAAAAAACGCTTTACTTTTTCCCCAGAAAACAATACAATAAACACGGCGGGCGTGTTTCGGCATGCCGCGCCGACGCGCACGGCTGTGCGCACGGAATACGGGAGGAATTTATGAATTATCTGCGGCTGTGCGAGGCGTATCCTGCGCCGCAATTTGCACGCGAAAAATTTTTGCTGCTTGACGGCGAATGGGAAATTTCATTGAACGGGGGCGCGTGGCGCAGTATCTGCGTGCCGTTTTGCCCCGAGTCGGCGGAATCGGGCGTAGGGTATACCGATTTCATTTTTGATTGCAAGTACCGCAAGCGCTTTACCATGCCCGATTATCTGCGAGGCGAGCGCCTGGTGTTGCGTTTCGGCGCGGTGGATCGCCGTGCGGAAGTATATGTGAACGGGGCGTTCGTCGGTTCGCATGCGGGCGGGTATACCCCCTTCGGGGCGGAGATCTCGGCGGCGGTAAAGGAAGGGGAGAACCTGCTCGAAGTGCGCGTGCACGACGACGTGCGGGAAAATTTCCCGAGCGGGAAGCAGTCTGCCCGCAGGGAGTCTTTCGGCTGTTTTTATACGCGCGTAACGGGAATATGGCAGAGCGTATGGCTGGAAGCCACGCCCGCGCAGTATGTGCGCTTTCTGCGCATCGTGCCGAATGCGGCGGCGTGCTCTGTCGAGATCGACGCGGGCGTCGCCGGCAAGGGCGAGGCGGAAATAGAGATCTTTTACGGAGAAAATTCCGTAGCGAAATTTAAAGGCGAGATCGAAAGCAGAAAAAAAATAACGCTCAGCCTTTCCGAAAAACATCTTTGGGAGCTCGGCTGCGGCAGATTGTATGCGGTGCGCGCGCGTTTCGGCGGAGACGAAGCGTATACCTATTTCGGGCTGCGCGACGTCCGTTATGAGGGCAAAAAATTTCTCTTGAACGGAAAATCCGTCTTTCAGCGGCTGGCGCTCGATCAGGGCTATTATCCGAACGGCATATATACTGCGGGCGATACCGAGTTCGAGGGAGATATACGCAGGGCGCTCGCGCTCGGCTTCAACGGCGTGCGCCTGCATCAAAAGGTGTTCGATCCGAAGTATCTTTTTCTCGCGGATAAGCTCGGCTTCATGGTCTGGGGAGAATTCCCCGGCTGGGGCGTGCATTACGGCGACCTTTCCGCGCTCGGCGCGTTCATCGACGAGTGGAGAGAGGCGGTCGAGCGCGATTTCAACTGTCCCTCCGTCGTTACGTGGTGCCCGCTCAACGAAACGTGGCGCGACCTCGACGACCCGACCATCGTGCGCGACGTGCGCTTCGTAGACGCCGTGTATGAGTTCACGAAGATCCTCGATCCTTCGCGCCCGTGCGTAGACGTGAGCGGCGGCTTGCACGGACATAAGACGGACGTTGCCGACTTCCATTGCTACGGAGACCTCGCCGACGTGAAGCGGCGCATGGAAACGGCCGAGCGCGGCGAGCCCGATTTTTATTGCATGTATCAGCCGGGCGAGGGGATCTCGTACAACGGCGAACCGCTCAACCTGAGCGAATTCGGCGGGGTGTCTTTCGGCGGCAGCAAGGCGGAAGGGGGCGACTGTATCGACGCGCAGCAGGCGTGGGGTTACGACGCCGTGCAAGACGAAAAGGCGTTCATAGACCGCTATACGGATATGGTAAAATACCTTCTCGGCCGCAAAGAGCTCTCCGGTTTTTGCTATACGCAGCTCTACGACGTGGAGCAGGAGCAGAACGGGCTGTTTACATACGCAAGGCGCGCAAAATTCTCCGAAGAGAGCATGCGCCGTATCCGCGAGGCGAACATGTCGCCCGCGGCGATCGAAGAGGAATAAACCGAAAAGGGAAAAAAGAGAGGGAGCGCGCTCCCTCTCTTTTTGGGTTTTGTTATAGCTGAAAAGCATTGCCGGGTATGCGATATAAGTATTTGACATCGCGGCGCTTTCCCTATTATAATAAAGCCGAAAACGAAAGGCGCGCGGGCGCGCCGGATCGGAAAAAGGAGAACTGCGATGTTAGGAGATTTTACTTACTGCAATCCCACCAAACTGTATTTCGGCAAAAACGCGATGGACGGGCTGAACCGTGAGCTTCCCAAATACGGCAAAAACGTGCTTCTCGTATACGGCGGCGGGTCAATAAAAAAGAACGGCATTTACGATAAAGTCGTCGCGATCTTAAAGGCGAACGGCAAAAACATCTTTGAAGACGCGGGCGTCATGCCGAACCCCACGGTGGAAAAGCTGTACGAGGGCGTAGAGCGCGCGCGGGCGGCAAAGGCAGATCTGATCCTCGCCGTGGGCGGCGGCTCCGTCTGCGACTATGCGAAGGCGGTCTCCGTTTCCGTTCATTGCGACGAAGACCCGTGGGAAAAATATTTTATCCGTTTCGAGGAACCGGCCTGCGAAACTCTGCCCGTCGGCTGCGTGCTCACGATGGTCGGCACGGGCAGCGAAATGAACGGCGGCTCCGTCATCACCAATCGCAAGGCAAAGCTCAAAATCGGGCATGTTTTTGCGGACGAAAAAATTTTCCCGCGCTTTTCCGTTCTGAACCCGGAATTCACTTACACGCTGCCCAAATACCAGATGGTTTCCGGCTTTTACGACATCATGTCTCACATCATGGAGCAATATTTTTCCGGCACGGACGACAACACTTCCGACTATATCATGGAAGGGCTGATGCGTTCGCTCGTGCACAGCTCGCTCGTCGCCGTGCGCGAACCTGAAAATTACGAGGCGCGCAGCAATATCATGTGGACGGCTACCTGGGCGCTGAATACGCTCGTTGCAAAGGGCAAGGATACCGACTGGGAGGTGCATATGCTCGGGCAGGCGGTCGGCGCCGTTACCGACGCGACCCACGGCATGACGCTTTCCGCCGTTTCCATGCCTTACTATCGCCATATCATGCGGTACGGGCTCGAAAAGTTCAGGCGCTTCGCCGTGAACGTGTGGAACGTGTCGCCCGAAGGGAAGACCGCGGAAGCCGTCGCCGAAGAGGGGCTCGCCGCGATGGAAGCGTGGATGCGTTCGCTCGGCTTGGTGATGAACATTTCCGATCTCGGCGCGACCGAGAGCATGCTCGACGATCTGGTGAACGCCACGCTCGTCATGACGGGCGGTTATAAGGTGCTGGACAAAGAGGAGATACGCGCGATCTTTAAGGAAAGCCTCTGATCACAGGCGCGCCCGCAGAGCGCGCGGATAATGCCGTTGCCCGCCGCGAAAAAACGTGAAAAGTTTGTAAATTTTTCGCGTTTTGTATCGCGGCGGGCATTTTTCGTGTTATAATGTGGGCATGGAACTTCTCGGCAGTAAAAAAAGGCGCCGCTTGCGCGTACTGATCCCGCTGGCTCTCGTCTCCGCGCTCGTTCTGGCGCTCGGCGAGATCCCCGCGCTCGCCGAATATTTTTTCGCGCGGGGCGTTACGCGGTTTCTGAGCGGCTGCCTGAACCTCATCACAAATTATATCCCGTTTTCGTTTTACGAGCTTACGGCCGTTCTTCTGATCGTCGGCGGGGTCGCGCTCGCCGTCGGGCTCGTGTTTCTCCTGTGCAAAAGGGAATGGAAACGGCTTTCGCTCTGGCTGTACCGCCTCGCGCTCGCCGCGCTCTGCGTGCTCCTCGCGTTCGGCGTCTTGTATGCGCCCCTGTACAGCCGCGGCTCCGTTCTTCCCGCGCTCGGGCTTTCCGATACGGAGATCACGCGGGAAAAGCTGTATGCGGCGGCGGAATTTTACGTGGAGCGGCTCAACCGCGCCTCCGAACAGCTCGAACGCGACGAGGAGGGGAACGTGATCCCGACGAGCACCTTTTCCGAACTCTCCGCGCGCATCAACGAAGAATACGGAAAGCTGCAAACAGGCTATTTTGCGGAGTTTGAAGTGCGCGCAAAGGAGGTGGCGCTCTCCGTGCCGATGAGCTATCTCGGCATCACGGGCATTTATTTCCCCTTTTATGCGGAGGCGAACGTAAACGTGAACATACCCCCGTACGAACTGCCCGTTACGCTGGCGCACGAGATCGCGCACGCCAAGGGCGTCTCTCAGGAGGGGGAAGCGAACGTCGCGGCGTATGTGCTGTGTATCCGTGCGGACGACGCCTATCTGAATTACAGCGGACTGATGCGCGCCGTCGCAAGCCTGCTCAACTCTCTTCCGCAGGAAGAATACGAAGTTTTATACGACAGCCTGTCTGAGGAAGTGAAGCGCGAATACCGCAACGCGAACGCCCATTACGCCAGATACGAGGGCGCGATCGACGCCGTGTCTTCCTTTTTCAACGATATTTTCTTAAAGGCGAACGGCGTTGCGGGCGGTACGCGCAGCTACTCTCAGACGGCGGCAAGCCTCGTTTCCCTGTATGAGCAATTGGCGTTTTCAGAGCAATAAATAAAAATTATCGGGAAAAGGTCAAGCGTAAATATAAATAAAAATTATCTGTAAAACGCCGCGTTTTTGTTGACAAAGCGCGGCGTTTGTTTTATCATATAGTTGCGCACGCAACAGTTGCGTGCGCAACATAAGAACGGCAGGGAGAAAAAACTATGGCAAGGATCATGCGGAATGTGGGGGAGGTCTGGCGCTGCGCCAACCTGTACCGCACGGAAGAATACGAAGCGCTGGGCATCGGCAGTTATCAGGATTCCTATATCGTAGATATCTGCGCGCACCCGGGCGTCACGCAGGAGCAGCTGTCGAAGATCATGTACGTGCACAAGAGCAACGTGGCGCGGCAGGTGAGCTCTCTGGAAGAAAAGGGCTTCGTGGAGCGCCGCCCCGATCCCGCGGACAGGCGGAACCTGCTCGTGTATCCCACGCAGAAGGCGGTCGCCGTGCTCGACAAGATACGCGCCGTGCACGCGCAGTGGCGGGAAAGGCTATTGGAGGGCTTTTCAGAGGAAGAGCGCGCCGCGATCGGCGTATATTTGGAGCGCCTTGCAGAAAACGCCAAGCGTGCGGCGTCGGTGCGCAGGGGAGGGGAAAGGTGAAAAAAGTCTTTTCTTACCTTGCCCCGTCAAAACTGCGTATCGCCGCGGGCATGTCTTTGAAAGTGGTCGGCACCGTCGCCGAACTCTTTTTGCCCCTGATCATGGCGCACATGATCGACGACGTCGCCCCCACGCGCAGCGCGCTTGCGCTGTCTCTGTGGAGCGCAGGCATGCTCCTGGTTGCGGTGGCGGCTTGGGCGGGGAACGTGGCGGCAAACCGCCTCGCCTCGCGCGTCGCGCGGGATACCACCGAGCGGCTGCGCGCCGACCTCTTTGAAAAAACGCTCTCCCTATCCGCCCGCCAGACGGACGAAGTTACCGTGCCCTCGCTCGTTTCCCGCCTTTCCACGGATACCTACAACGTACATAACATGATCGGCATGATGCAGCGCATGGGCATACGCGCGCCCATTCTGCTTGTCGGCGGAGTCGCGCTCACCTTTACCATCGATCCCGCCCTCGCCCTCATTCTGCTCTTGTTGGTGCCGTTTGTGCTCCTCATCGTGCTGTTCGTCGCCAAAAAGGGCATTCAGCTTTACACCCGCCTGCACAACTCGGTAGACGACATGGTGCGCAAAGTGCGCGACGATCACACGGGCATACGCGTCATAAAGGCGCTTTCCAGAGCGGAACACGAGAGCGCGGCGTTTTGTTCGGTAAACGAGCGCATCGTCCGCAACGAAACGAGCGCGAACGTGACCACGGGCGTTTCGAACCCCGTTTTGAACGCGCTGCTCAATCTGGGCATGACGGCCGTCATCTTTTTCGGCGCCTACCGCGTCGCCGCGGGCAGGGTGGAGATCGGCGGCATCGTAGCGTTTACCTCCTTTTTCACCGTTATCCTGAACGCGGTCATTTCCATCAGCCGTATTTTCGTCGACTTTTCGCGGGGTGCGGCGTCCGCAAAGCGCATCGAAACGGTGCTCGCCCTCCCCAAGGAATTGTTGCCGGAACCTTGCCCGAAGGATCGGAGCGGCGCCTATATCCGCTTCGACGGCGTTTCGCTTTCCTACGGCGGTGCACCCGCGCTGCAAAACGTTTCCTTTTCCCTGAAAAAGGGCGGCTCGCTCGGCGTCATCGGCGCCACGGGCAGCGGAAAGAGCTCCCTCGTGGCCCTTCTCATGCGCTTTTACGACGCGAGCGAAGGCGCCGTTTATGTCGGCGGGGAGAACGTAAAGAGCTATGACCCCAAGGCGCTGCGCGAAAAGTTCGGGGTCGTATTCCAGAACGATTTTTTAATGGCTTCGAGCGTGCGGGAGAATATCGACTTCGAGCGCGGCGTTCCCGAGGAAGACGTGCGCCGCGCGGCGGCGTACGCCCGCGCCGATCAGTTCATCGGCTCGCACGGCGGTTACGAAAGCGCGCTTACCGCCAGGGGCTCCAATTTCAGCGGCGGGCAGAAGCAGCGCCTGCTCATCGCGCGCGCTTTGGCGGCCTCTCCGGAGATACTCGTGCTCGACGATTCGTCCAGCGCGCTCGATTACAAGACGGACGCCGAGCTTCGAAAAACGCTCTTGGGCGATCTGCGCGGCACCACCGTCATCATGATTGCCCAGCGCATCAGCTCGGTGCGCTTTGCCGACAGCATTCTCGTGCTGGACGGCGGGAGGGCGGTCGGTTTCGGCACGGACGCCGAGCTCATGCAAACGTGCGCGGAATACCGCGCCATCTACGCTTCCCAGCACGGGGAAGAGGTATCGGAAGCATCGAAAGGGGGTGAATGCCGTGCCGATGAATGAACGTGGCATCGGGGGCGACAGGCCCACCGGAAGCAAAAAAGCGGTCATCGGCCGCGTGTTCCGCTACTATCTGAGATTCAGGTGGAGAGTGCTCGCCGCCTTCGCGCTCATGCTGGCGAGCAACCTGTTCGCCCTGCTCGGGCCCTCCCTTTCCGGCAAGGCGATCGACGCGATCGATCTGAAAACGGGCGTCGATTTTTCCGCGGTCGGCTTTTATTGCGTTCTCATGGCGATATTTTACATCGTTTCTTCCGCGTTCTCGTATATTCTTTCCGTGCTCATGATCCGTCTGAGCCAGAACATCGTGCGGGAAATGCGGCAGGACGTGTTCGATAAGATGCTTTCCCTGCCCGTGGGCGATCTCGACAGGCTCGCGGCGGGCGATCTCATCAACCGCATCTCTTACGACATCGCCACCATCAATGCCTCCCTCTCCAACGATATTTTGCAGGCGGCTACGGGCGTCGTTACCGTGATAGGCGCGCTCGTCGGCATGATCGCCACTTCGCCGCTGCTGCTGTGCTTTTTTGCCGTTACGATCCCGTTTTCCGTGCTCATCACCTTTGCGCGCGGCAAGGCGATGCGCCCGCTCTTCCGCAAACGCTCCGCAAAGCTTGCCGAGCTCAACGGTTTTTCCGAGGAGATGCTCTCCGGGCTGACCACGATCCGCGCCTACGGCAGGGAGGAGGAGATCTGCAAAAAATTCGGGGAAAAGAACACGGAGGCGGCGAACGCCTATTATCGTGCGGACTATGTTTCCAGTCTGATCGGCCCTTCGGTAAACTTTGTCAACAATTTCGGCACCGTGCTCATCAGCGCGGCGGGGTGCTTTCTGTATCTGTACGGCAAGATCTCCGTGGGAGATATTTCCGCCTTTCTCCTGTACGCCCGCCGTTTTTCCGGCCCCGTGAACGAATTTGCCAACGTTATCGGGGAGATCCAGTCTGCGCTCGCGGCGGCGGAACGAGTTTTCCGCCTGCTCGACAGCCCTTCCGAGGGCGCCGACGCGCCCGACGCGGAGGAGCTGCGCGATGTGCGCGGCAGCGTCGATTTCGAGCATGTCCGCTTCGGGTACGAGGAGGGGAAAACGGTCGTCAAAGACCTTTCTTTTGCGGCAAGCCCCGGGCAGACGGTCGCCATCGTCGGGCCGACGGGTGCGGGCAAAACGACCCTCGTCAATCTCATGATGCGCTTTTACGACCCGCAGGCCGGGCGGATCCTTTTGGACGGCAAGGATATACGTTCGTATACCCGCAAGAGCCTGCGCGCGGCTTTTACCATGGTATTGCAGGACACCTGGCTGTTCGAGGGCACCGTGTTCGAAAACATCGCTTACGGCAAAGAGGGCGCGACCATCGAGGAGGTAAAGCGCGCGGCAGGGGAGGCGCATATCGCCGATTTCATCGAATCCCTGCCCGAAAAGTACGATACCCGCCTTACGGACGGCGGCAGCAGCCTCTCCAAGGGGCAGAAGCAGCTCATGACCATCGCGCGCGCCATGCTTTCCCCCGCAAAGCTGCTCATTCTCGACGAAGCGACCTCCAACGTAGACACCCGTACCGAGCTTCTGATCCGCGACGCGATGGCGCGGCTCATGCGCGGCAAAACGAGCTTTGTGATCGCGCATCGCCTCACCACCGTGCGCAATGCCGATCTCATTCTCGTGGTCAGCGAAGGCGACGTCGTGGAGCGCGGCACGCACGAAGAGCTCCTGCAAAAGGGCGGCTTTTACGCGGGGATCTATGCCGCGCAGTTCGAATAATATGATGCGAAAATAATATCATAAAAACCGGGGCTCCCTTTCAGCGAAAGGGAGCCCCGCAGTACTTATTTGTTTTTTATACGCCGGACGTTTGCAGTTTTTCCTGCAAATGTTTCAAAAAGATCTGCGCCGCGCCCGAAAATACCTGATACTTTTTCCATACGAGGGAAAGGTGCGATTCGAGCCTCGGCGCCAGGGGGCGGAAGCATAGCTCGCTCTCGCCAGTTACGTTGTAGATCTTGTCTATGCTCAGCACCACGCCCATGCCCGCCTTTGCCATCAGCGCGGCGTTGTATAAGAGATTGAATGTCGCCACGATATTCAGATCCGCGCTCTTTCCGAACCAGTCGAGCACGTTTCCGCGGGAGAGCGCGTGGCGGGAGTGGAGCAGGGGCACGCCTTTCAGATCGTCGCGCGTGATCGCGCTCTTTGCGGCGAGGGGGTCTTCCCTCCGCATGAGTATGCCCCAAACGTCCGTTACGGGCAGGCGTATGTATTCGTATTTGGAAAGATCCGCCGGCTCTATGAGCAGGCCGAAGTCGAGCAGTCCTTTGTCCAGCCGTTCGCACACATCTGAAATATCTCCGCTGAACAGGTGAAAGCGTATGCCCGGATATTTTTCCTGCACCTCCTTCGCCGTGTCCGCAATAATTTCCATCGCATAAGTTTCCCCGCCGCCGATAAATACGTCGCCGCCCGTTTCCTCGGGCGGGCGCAGCAGTTCCGCCTCCGTCTTTTCGTAAAGAGATACGATCTCCTCGGCGCGCTTTTGCAGGAGCACGCCCGTTTCCGTCAGCGTCAGCTTTCTGCCGCCCCGCACGAACAGGGGCCTCCCGATCTCCTTTTCCATGTTTTGTATCTGGCGCGTCAGGCTGGGCTGGGTGATGAAAAGGTATTCCGCCGCTTTGGATATGTTTTCTTCCCGCGCGACCGCGAGAAAATATTTCATCTGCAATATGTCCATGGTGCTTCCCCGCTTTTTTATTCAGTATAACACCTTTTCGGTATAGCCGTCAAGCATGGAAAGCCGTTTTTTTGCGTATAGGCTATGGCGCGCGTTGACAAATCTGCCTGCGCGCACTATAATAGAAAAAAACGGATAAGGAGAAGAGAATGACTGAAAAACCGATCGTGCCTGTGGGCTGTTTTTTTAAGGGAAGCTATAACCCTGCATATGAAAAGGAGATAGAGAAGGGCAAGGATAAATGCTACCGCTACAATCTCCTGCACCCGAACGACCGCGCCGCACAGCGCGCGCTCCTTGGGGAGCTTTTCGGCAAGATGGGGGAGGAGATCACCGTCATGCCTCCTTTCTGGTGCGATTACGGCTATAATATAGAGGTGGGCGAGCGCTTTTACGCCAACCACAACACGGTGATACAGGACGGCGCGAAAGTCATTTTCGGAAACGACGTGTTTATCGGCCCGAATTGTTGCTTCACCACGGCGGAGCACGCGCTCGATCCCGAAATGCGCCGGGAGGGCGTGGAGATCGCAAAGCCCATCACGATCGGCAGCAACGTATGGATCGGCGCCGGCTCGGTGATCCTTGCGGGGGCGTCTGTCGGAGACAACTCCGTGATCGGCGCGGGAAGCGTCGTCAAAAAACCGATCCCTTCGGGCGTGGTCGCGGTGGGCGTGCCGTGCAGACCGATCAGAAAGATCACCGAACAGGACAGGCGCGCCTATCCGTTTTACGACGGCTGAAAGATTTAATAAATAAAAAGGAGAGGTATCCTTCACGGGATCCCTCTTTTTTTTTATTGTCTTTTTTTCGGGCGGGCACGGAGAAAAACCGTAAATCGGTAAAAAGATTCATCGATCGTTTTTTGAACGATTGATACTTTATTTTGATAAACGTTTTAAGAAAAAGAAACTTTTGTTGAAATATCGATATTGACAATCGCATGTTTCGATAGTAAAATTTATGCGAGTCGGACGGAAAAAACGTGCTTTTGCGTTTTCCGCAAAGTTGTATCGGTCGCACAAAAGGGCGCCCTTTTGTTTGTTCCTCAGAACAAACAAAACACTTATTTGGAAAAATATCGGAATTCGAGGAGGAAGAGATGCAGAACTTTCTGATATAAAAGCAACAGATCCATTTATGCTTTTTCCTCCGAAAAAAATTGCGTATTCATACGCTATCAGCATATGCGCCCACGCTTGTGAAGGTTGAAAGCGGAACGGCTGCGGTCTTTTCTGTATTGCGGATTAAAGTTTTTAAGTGCATTGTTTTAATTTCTTTGACATCGAGGCCCGTTTCGTTTATAATCAATGTAAGATATTCAGGAGGGGGATTTATGAACGAACCGAATAAAGAGCAGCAAGAGGAGTTAAAGAAAAAGCACGAGCGAACAAAACGCAAGCTTAAAATCATCGGGATCATCGTAGTCGTTGCGGGGCTGGGATTTACCGTTATGGGGCTTGTCGATATGATTTCTTCCACCTCGAAGGGCGAAATGCCTGCTCTGTTTTGGGGGCTGATCGTGGGGCTTCCCATGCTCGGTATAGGCGGAATGCTGTGCCTTACGGGGTTCAGGAGAGAGATAACCCGCTATATGAAAAATGAATCTGTGCCCGTGATCAATGAAACCGGACGGGAAATAGCTCCTGCCGTCAGCGCGATAGCCGGTGCGGTGAAAGATTCCGAAGGAAATGTTTGCCCGCATTGCGGCAATCCGAACGATGAAAATGCAGTTTTTTGCCGTCACTGCGGCGGCGAACTTTTGGTAACTTGTCCGAACTGCAAAGAAAAAGTGAAAAACGGAAAGTTTTGCGACAAGTGCGGAAAACCGCTGCATTGAAGGTTATAAAAGATTTGTAAGAAAAAAGCAGCCGCTTGCAGTGCGGTTGCTTTTTTGTGTATATAGAGGTCATGTGTCATAAATATTTTGAAGACAGTTTGGCACGGGCTTACCCGCAAAAAGCGTTGTAACAAAAGTTGCAACGCTTTTTGCATCTGTAAGAAGTATATAACGCTGGGTGAAAGGGCAATCCGCCTAAGGTCGCATTGCGGGCAGCGGGGGACAACTTGCGCAAAAGGATTGCCGCAATGCTCGCGCGAACTACCGGGTCGGCGTTTCTCAATTACCTCTTCCCATCGCCAAAAACGGCACCCATAAGGGTGCCGTTTGGTGGTGGGAAGAGATACATATTGCCGAAACCCCGCGTACGGGGCCCCTCGGCAAAGCGTCGCATTGCGGGCGGCGGGCAACCTGCGCAAAAGGATTGCCGCAATGCTCGCGCGAACTACCGGGTCGGCATTTCTCAATTACCTCTTCCCACCGCCAAAAACGGCACCCGTAAGGGTGCCGTTTGGTGGTGGGAGAGATACATATTGCCGAAACCCCGCGTACGGGGCCCCTCGGCAAAGCGTCGCATTGCGGGCGGCGGGGGGGGCAACCTGCGCAAAAGGATTGCCGCAATGCTCGCGCGAACTACCGGGTCGGCATTTCTCAATTACCTCTTCCCACCGCCAAAAACGGCACCCGTAAGGGTGCCGTTTGGTGGTGGGA
>DXCL01000008.1 GCA_019115995.1 Candidatus Borkfalkia avistercoris | reverse complement strand
TCACCCCGATATGTAAAGCCGTTTTTGTTTCTTGCAAAACTATTCCTTGCCATGCTCATCTCTCCAAACGATAAAAAAAATATGCGAAAAGAGAGTTTTTCTCTTTTCGCATTTAATGTTACACCGAAGAAGGGGGCGTGGGCAAACAATTTGTACTTTCATTTGCTTGCTAACGGGCGCGATTTTTGTTATAATAATATGCGCTCGAAAGCGGTTTGCGCTCTTCGGGCGGCGCGGTTTTTCCGCGCAAAGATCCCGATATGCGCGGGCGGACACGCTGACGCGGTCTGACCCGTTCACGCGCATAAATACATTTTTTTCACGGATACTCGGTAAGAGATCCGATGGAGGCTTTTATGGAAAAGAAGAAGTTTTTTACTTCGCGCAACATCGCTTTTCTTGCGGTATTGCTGGCACTTGTGATCGTGTTGCAGGTCTGGGCGAGCGCGATCCCGATCGGAACGACGAGGATCAGCCTTACGCTTATCCCGATCGTGCTCGGCGCCGTCCTTCTCGGCCCGCTCGCGGGCGCGTTTTTGGGCGCGGCGTTCGGCGTGGTGGTCATCGTCGTCGCGCTCACGGGCGGAGACCCCTTTACGTTCACGCTGTTTGCAGACCACCCCGTTCTCACGGTCGCGCTCTGCCTCGTCAAAGGCGCGGCGGCGGGATTTGTCGCGGGGCTGATCTATAAGGCGGTCCGCGGGAAGAACGAATATGCCGCCGTGCTCACGGCATCGCTGGCGGCGCCCGTCGTCAATACGGGTCTGTTCATTCTCGGGGCGCTGCTCATGAGCGATACGCTCAGCGCCAACTTCGTCGCCGACGGAACGACGGTCATGTACTTTCTCGTCATCGGCTGCGCGGGGATCAATTTTATCATCGAATTTATCGTCAATGCCGTCGCTTCGCCCGCGATCTACACGGTGGAGCGGGTCATAGAGAGGTCTGTGCGCGGCAGGCGCTTCGCGAGGAAGGCGCCGAGGGACGCGGAAACGTCTTCCGGGGTCGGCGCGGAAACTGCGGGCGGGGGCGCAAAGAAGGAAGCGCAGGACAGCAAAATTTAAGCGCGGGGAGAACGGAAGATGGTCATTTGCATAGATGTCGGCAATACGAATATCAAATACGGGATATTCAAAGGGGACGAGCTCGTCGTGAGCTTCCGCGTGGCGACCGAGCTCAAACGCACGAGCGACCAATACGGCACGGCGATCATCGACATGCTCGCCGTCAAAGGGATCTTGCCCTCCGACATTCACGGGGCGATCATCTCTTCCGTCGTGCCCTCGCTCAACTATACGATCTCGCACATGTGTGCCTATTACCTCGGCGTGGAGCCCTTAATGGTCGGCGCCGGGCTGAAAACGGGGCACAATCTGCGGGTAGACGACGCGCGCGAAGTAGGCGCGGACAGGATCGTGAACGACGTCGCCGCCATCAAAAAATACGGCGCGCCGCTCATCGTCATCGATTTCGGCACGGCTACCACTTTCAACGTCGTCAACGAAAAGAAGGAATTTATCGGCGGAGCGGTCGCGCCCGGTATCCGCGGGTCGATGGACTCGCTCGTATCGGGCACGGCAAAGCTTCCGCGCGTGGAGATCGAAAAGCCTGAAAGCGCCATAGGCAAGAACACGACCACCAACATGCAGGCGGGCATCGTGTTCGGCTTTGCGGGGCTCGTGGGCTATATCGTCAAAAAGATCAAAAAGGAAATGAAAGCCCCGGATATGAAAGTCGTCGCTACGGGCGGATTCAGCGAGATCATCGCGGGCGAAGTTTCTTGCATCGATCATGTAGACAAGCTTCTCACATTGCAGGGGCTGAAAATTTTATACGATTTAAATCAGACGGAGGGTAAAAAATGAAGAGCGTCGGCGTGGCGATACTCGGTTTGGGCGTCGTGGGCGGCGGAACGTACAAAATTCTGCGCGACCACAGGGAATTTTACAGACAGACGCAGGGCGTAGACATCACCGTGGAGAGCGTTCTGGAGATCAACAAGCAAAAGGCGCTCGCGCTCGGTATCGAGGAGAGCAAGATCTCCGACAATATCGCGGAGGTCATTTCCAATCCGAACGTAGACGTCGTCGTGGAGGTGATCGGCGGCGTGGAGCCCGCAAAGAGCTTTGTGCTGGCGGCGCTGCACAGCGGCAAGAGCGTCGTAACTTCCAACAAGGAGCTCTTCTGCAAGTACTGGCACGAGCTGGAAAAAGCGGCAAAACGCACCAACGCCGGGCTGTACTATGAAGCGAGCTGCGTCGGCGGCGTTCCGATCATCCGCACCCTGATCGACGGCATGCAGGCAAACGTCATCGAAAGCCTTACGGGCATCATCAACGGCACGACGAACTATATCCTCACCCGCATGACGCGCGAGGGGATCGGCTACGAGGCGGCGCTCAAAGGCGCGCAGTCGCTCGGCTATGCCGAGGCGAACCCTTCGGCAGACGTGGAGGGATACGACGCGGCGTATAAGCTCTCTATCCTTTCCAGCCTCGCCTTCCATACGAAAGTCCCTCTGGACAAGATCTACCGCGAGGGCATCACCAAGATCCAGGCGCAGGACATCGCGTACGGCGACGAGCTCGGCTACGTATTGAAGCTGCTTGCCATCGGCAAGAACGGGGAAAAGGGCGTGGAAGTGCGCGTGCACCCCGCATTTATCCGCAAGGATCACCCGCTCGCTTCCGTGAACGACAGCTTTAACGCCGTCTATCTGAAAGGCGACAGCGTGGGCGACATCATGCTCTACGGCAGGGGCGCGGGAGACATGCCCACGGGCAGCGCGATCGTTTCCGACGTCATCTATGCCGCAACGCATAACGACGTAAAATACGCTACCTTCAAAAACGGCGCCACGGCGGAGGCGGGCGTGAAGTTCGTTACCGACTTCAAGAGCCGCTACTATATCCGCTTTACCGCCAAAGACAGGGCGGGCGTGCTCGCGAAAGTCGCGGGGATCTTCGCGAAATACAATATCAGCATCATCGACCTTATCCAAAAGGGTGAAGACTGCGAAAATATCCCCATTATCCTCATCACGCACGAAACGAACGAATATTCCGTTCGCCGCGCCCTCGAAAAGATCGGCGCGCTCGAAGACGTCGTTTCCGTCGACAGCATGATCCGCGTGGAGCGCTGACTATGGTCAACAGCAGCGGAGAATTGCAGCAAACGGTCACGCCGCGTTTCCGCGGGGGAGAGGGGCATGCCAGACTGCGCGACCTCACGGCGGGCAAAAAACCGCAGAACGTGCGCGTTTTCAGCGAAATGACGCTGGAAAAGGGCTGTTCGATCGGCGCGCATACGCATACGGACGACAGCGAGGTCATCTATATCCTGCGCGGCAGGGGCGTATATGATGACAACGGCGCGGCCGTTGCGGTCGGCGCGGGAGATACGCTGATCGCGTATGCGGGCGATTCGCATTCCCTGCGCAACGAATCGGACGAGCCGCTCACCTACCTTGCGGTCATCGTAAAGGCATAACGGAAGTAAAATCACGGCTTTCCCGTACTGCGGGAAGGCCTTTTGCATTAGGAGAAGAAAGATGAATGGCGTCATACTCGTCAATGCGTATATCCGTTCGGAAGGAGCGGTGCGCCAGGCGGAACGCATCAAGGAAGAGCTTGCGGCGCGCGGGATAGGCGCGCGCATCGAAAAGAACGGCAATTTTTTGTGCCGCGTTGCCGAAAACCGCATAACGATTGCCGAAAACACGGATTTTTGCGTGTACCTGGATAAAGATAAATATCTTTCCCGCATGCTGGAAAAGTGCGGCGTGCGCCTTTTCAACAGCGCCGAGTCTGTGGAGCTGTGCGACGACAAGATGCTCACCTACATCGCGCTCGCGGGAGGGGGTGTGAACCTGCCCGACACACTTCCCGCGCCCCTTTGCTATTATGCAGACGCGAAAGTGCGGCAAGAGTATGTGAAGGAGATAGGCGCCGCGCTCGGATATCCGCTGATCGCAAAAAAGAGTTTCGGCAGTTGGGGCATGGACGTAGAGCTGATACAAAACGAAAAGGAGCTCGCCGAGGTCGCCGAAAAATTCCGCATGAGTCCGCACCTGTATCAGAAGTACGTTGCCGCGCACAGGGGAGAGGATTACCGCGTGCTCGTTGTGGGCGGCAGGTCGATCGCCGTCATGAAGCGCACGAACCGGCACGATTTCCGTTCCAACATCGAGTGCGGCGGCACGGGCAGCCGTGCGGAAGTGCCCGCGGATTTTATCGCGCAGGCGGAACGGTGCGCGGAAATTCTCGGGCTGGATTACTGCGGCGTAGACATTCTTGACGACGGCGGCCGCCCCGTGGTGTGCGAGGTCAATTCCAACGCATTTTTTAACGAGGCGGAAAAGGTGACGGGCGTGAATGTGGCGGGTGCGTTTGCTGGGCATATCGCTTCGGCGTTAAAATGCGCCGAAGCTGAATAAAAGGCAAAAACAGCGGCTTTTGTTTCGCATAAAATGAATAAAAATAAAAATTCGGCGCGAAACAGGTTGCTTTTTTTTCTGTGACATGATATGATGAACGCAATGTAAAAGGGACGTCCCTTTTTGCGGATCAAAGATCCGCAAAAAGGCGTTTTCATGCAGAAATAAAAACGGAGAGGTAGATTTATGAAAAAAATCTTGATTGCCGCCGTATCCGCGCTCTTGGTCGGGGCGTTGGCGGTATCTTTTACGGCATGCGCGAAGCAGGAACGTATGCGCGTTGTAGACGTTATGCTCACCGGCGAACAGTATTGCTATGCCGTGAATAACGAAAAGACGGACGAACTGATGACGAACATCAACAATGCATTGAAAAAGCTGGTCGGGTCTAAACCGTACAATCCGGAGCTCGATCCCACGACGGACGCGGAAGGCATCAGCTACGATTACACCGGAGACGGCGTCGCGGAAGAAAAGGTTACCATCAAAGCGTTGTACGACGCGGAAGAGGCCGGCACGCTCGGAACGATCGGGAGCGACTTTTTGACGAGCCTTCCCTCCGGTGCAGACAGGAACCAATATCTGGTCGTTGCGACGAATGCGGAATTCCCTCCCTTCGAATCCACCAGCGGAGACAGCTTTACGGGGATCGATATGCACGTTGCCAAAATTCTCGCCCAGGAACTTCACAGGGAACTCGTGATTCTGGACATGGATTTCGAAGTCGTTATCCAAACGGTCAATAACGGAAACGCCGATCTCGGCATGGCGGGGTTGACCTATAACGAGACCCGTGCGCAGATGGTCACTTTTTCTCTGCCTTACTATCAGACAACGCAGCGTATAGCGGTGCGCGAATCGGATTATCATCTGTTTGAAAACTGCACGAACGAGGCGGAGGTGCGCGCCGTGATCGAAGGCATGGGCAACATTTCTGCGGGCGGCGCAGACGGGCAGAGCGGTTATGCTTATATCGCGGGCGACGTCAATTTCGGCGAAAAATTCGTCGGGTTTGACAACGTTACGGCAAAAGGGTATACGAGCGTGGCGCTTGCGGTCAGAGATCTTTCTTTGGGTAAGGTAAAATTTGTCGCGGCGGACAAAGATACGTTGCAGGACGCCGTGGATACGACGAACGAATCCATCGGCGCCTGACGGCAGCATAAATAAAGGAATCAGAGAATCATGCAGGTGATGTGGGAAGCCTTTTACGATCAGTTCGTTACGAAAGGCGGATACAGAAATGTATTAGAGGGTTTGCGAAATACGCTGATCATCGCCGTTCTCGGTTTGGTGATCGGTATCATACTCGGTACGCTCGTCGCCTGTGCGCAGGTCGCGGGGCGGCGCAATAAAGTTGCAAAAGTGTTTGCGAGAATAGGCGACGTTTACACCGCCGTTTTCCGCGGCACGCCTATCATCGTGCAGCTGCTCATTTTCCATTTTATCATATTTGCGGGCGTCAATATCGACGGATTGATCGAGGCGGTCCTCGTGTTCGGCCTCAACAGCGGCGCATACGTTTCGGAGATCATGCGCGGCGGCATTTTGTCCGTTGACGCGGGGCAGATGGAAGCAGGCAGAACGCTCGGGCTTTCCTATACGACCACGATGCTCAAAGTCGTGTTTCCGCAGGCGATCAAAAACGTGGTGCCGACCCTCGGCAACGAGCTTATAGCGCTCACTAAGGATACTTCCGTCGCGGGCTACGTTGCAACGATGGATCTTACGCGGGCTTTCCGTTTGATCGCTACCGCGAATTACGAGTTCATCATACCGTATCTGATGCTTGCGCTCGTTTATCTTGTAATAATCCTGATCATGACGGTGATCGTCAGGCTTATCGAAAGGAGGCTGAGAAAGAGTGAACGAAGATAAGAAGCAGCCTCTTCCCGAGGCCGAAAAGCAGGACGTGAAATCTCCCAAACCCAAATTCGTAAAGACGGAAAAGACCCCCGTGGAGCCGTGCGATCCCGAAGCGCTCATCGAGGTACAGCACCTGACCAAGAGCTTCGGCGAGCTCACTGTTCTCGACGACATTTCCGAAAAGATCATGCAGGGCGAAAAGGTCGCCGTGATAGGGCCTTCGGGCAGCGGCAAGTCTACTTTTTTACGCTGTCTGAACGTGCTGGAAGATCCGACGGACGGCTATGTGTTTTTTGAAGGGAACAACCTGTGCGATCTGCGCGTAGACATCAACGTGCAGCGGCGCAGAATGGGCATGGTGTTCCAGCAGTTCAATCTGTTCAACAACATGAACGTGCTCAAAAACATCACCCTCGCGCCCGTACACATCGGCTTGCAGGAGCTGAAAAGGGCAAAGCGCAAAAATCTCGGCATAAAGATCGGCAATCTTTTCCGCGGAAAGGAAAAAAAGAAGGCGCTCGTACCCATCGAAACGAGCGCGAAAAAGATCAGGGAGGAAGCCAAGGCGAACGCGATGCGGCTTTTGGAACGCATCGGCCTTGCAGACAAGGCAAGCGTGTTTCCTTCCACCCTGTCCGGCGGGCAGCGCCAGCGCATCGCCATCGTGCGGGCGCTTGCGATGAACCCGAAGGTGATGCTCTTCGACGAGCCTACTTCCGCGCTCGACCCTGAAATGGTCGGCGAGGTGTTGGAGCTGATCAAAGAGCTTGCCGACGAGGGCATGACGATGGTCATCGTCACGCACGAAATGGGCTTTGCGAGAGAGGTCGCCACCCGCGTCATGTTCATGGACGGCGGCAAGATCGTAGAGCAGGGGCCTCCTTCCGAAATTTTCGGCGCGCCGAAAAACGAAAGGCTCAAAGACTTTTTGTCTAAGGTATTATAATGATAAGCGCCGCGGCAGACAGCCGCGGCGCTTTTGCATTCAGATTTGTTTTACGATTTGTCTATGGCAGGGTTTTCGCTGTCGGGCAGCGCCGGGCCGTGTTCTTTCAGGTACTTGTTGAGAGCCGCCTGCTTTTCTTTTTGTCTGACGGCGTAAACGGATTTTTTGGTCTTGTTGTAAATGACGCAGCCCGCGATGAGCAGCCCTACGGCAACGATCGCAGGGATCAGCCGCCGAGCGTTATAAAATTATACAGAACAATTTGTTCCAAGTCAAGCGTTTTGGAATAAAATGTTCCATAATATAAACATGAATAAATTTGCAGAGAGGGTGCGCGAACTTCGTATGGAAAAGGGGCTTTCGCGCAAAGAACTTGCCGAAAAACTCGGCACGTTGCAGCGGAATATCTCGTACTGGGAACTGGGGCAGCGCGAATGCGGTTTCGATATGCTCATAAAAATATCCGACGTGTTAGATGTTTCCGTCGACTATCTGTTGGGTAAAACGGATTACTGAAAATTTTTGTGCGCCGCGCAGCTCTTTGAGCTGCGCGGCATAACTTTACAAAAATTGTGTTTTTTTGACGATTTTATTTGAAAAAAAGCGCAAGATATGGTATAATAAAGGATATAATAGGGGCGGTACGTGCGTCCTTTTCAAAGAAACGAGCGGAGGGAAGAATGGCGAATCAGAAATACAGTGCCGAAGACATAAAGATCCTCGAAGGGTTAGACGCGGTGCGCCTTCGCCCCGGTATGTACATCGGGTCTACGGGCGCCAAGGGGTTGCATCATATTTTGTGGGAGATCGTAGACAACGCGATCGACGAGGCGGCAAACGGCTTTGCCAACCGCATCGAGGTCAGACTCTATAAAGACGGCAGTGCGTCTGTCGAAGACAACGGCCGCGGTATCCCTACGGACATTCACCCGAAAACGGGCGTTTCGGGCGTGGAGGTCGTATTTACCCAGCTGCACGCGGGCGGCAAGTTCGACGAGCACAACTATTCCTTCTCGGGCGGTCTGCACGGCGTGGGCGCGTCCGTTACCAACGCGCTTTCCGAATGGCTGAAAGTGGAGGTGTACCGGGGTACGGTATTCCGCATGTCTTTCCATTCCTATTACGACGAGGAAAAGGAAAAATACATGTCGGGCGTGCCGAACGAGCATCTCGTAAACACGGGCGAAAAGACGGACAAAACGGGTTCGTTTATCCGCTTTAAGCCGGACGCCGCCGTGTTCGATACGGTCAATTTCAATTTTGACGTAGTATCCAAGCGCCTTAAAGAGCTCGCGTTTCTCAATAAAGGGTTGGAGATCAACCTCGTAGACGAGCGCGTTCCCGAAGACAAAAAACCGATCACGGTCAACTATAAGTACGACGGCGGGCTGAAAGATTTTGCCGTATATCTCAACGAGGGCAAAACGGCGCTTTATGACGAGCCGCTCGAATACAAGACGGAAAAGGACGGCATTCTCATCGAATTTGTCGTACAGCACACGACGGATTTTACGGAAAGCCTCTTTTCCTTCGTCAACAATATCCCCACACCCGAAGGAGGGTTTCACGAAACGGGCTTCCGCTCGGGGCTCACCAAATGCCTCAACGACATCGCCCGCGCCACGGGCGCGCTCAAAGAGAAGGATCAGAATCTCATGGGCGACGACTTCCGCGAGGGTCTCACGGCGATCCTGTCCATTAAAATGAAGAACGTGCAGTTCGAGGGGCAGACGAAGACCAAGCTCGGCAATCCCGAAGCGCGCCAGCCCGTGGAAACGGCGACCATCGAAGGCATGAACGAGCTGTTCAAAGACAGCAAGAACAAGACCACCTTCGACGAGATCGTCAAAAAGGCGCAGGCGGCGGCGCGGGTGCGCATCGCGGCGCGCCAGGCAAAGGAAGTGGCGCGCGCCAAAAACTCCATCGAGAACCTTACGCTCGTCGGTAAGCTCGCGTCCTGCACGGGCAAAAAGCCCGAGCTCAACGAGCTGTTCATCGTGGAGGGCGATTCCGCGGGCGGCACGGCAAAGCAGGCGCGTATCCGCCAGACGCAGGCGATTCTGCCCCTTCGCGGAAAGCCGCTGAACGTCGAAAAGAAGCGCATCGATCAGGTGCTCGCCAATGAGGAGATACGCACCATCATCTCCGCGCTCGGCGCGGGGTACGGCTCCGATTTCGATATGGAAGAGCTCAAATATCATAAGGTGATCATACTTTCCGATGCCGACCAGGACGGCATGCATATCCGCTGTATCCTTTTGACCTTCTTCTTCCGCTACATGCGCGAACTCATCAACAACGGAAACGTATATATCGGCATGCCGCCGCTGTATAAAGTTTATAAGAAGGATATTACGGAATACGCCTACGACGACGAGGAACTGCAAAAGAAGATAGAGATCGTCGGCAAGGGGTATCAGATCCAGCGCTATAAAGGTTTGGGCGAGATGAGTGCCGAACAGCTTTGGGAAACGACGATGGATCCCGCAAGGCGCAACCTCATTCAGGTAAACATAGAAGACGCCGCCGAAGCGGAACAGATGGTCACCGCGCTCATGGGCGACAGGGTGGAGGCGCGCAAGGAATTTCTGGCGCGCAACGCCAACTTCAACAAGATCGATACTTTTATCGACAGGGTAAACATTTAACGGGAGGACAAGGCTTTGGCAAAACGAAAGGACAAAAAGGGCGATCAGCTTCCCGTACCCGAGGAGCAGAAAGGGCAGGTCTTTCTGACCCCGCTCGAAGAAGTGCTGCCCGGCTCCATGCTCCCGTATGCGGAGTACGTTATACTCGACCGCGCCCTTCCCCGCGTGGAAGACGGGTTGAAGCCCGTACAGCGCCGCATTCTGTATACCATGTACGACATGGGCCTCACCCCCGACAAGCCGCATAAAAAGTGCGCGCGCATCGTGGGCGACTGCATGGGCAAATATCACCCGCACGGCGACTCTTCCGTGTACGACGCGATGGTGCGCATGGCGCAGGATTTCAACATGCGCATGACCCTCGTGAACGGGCACGGCAACTTCGGTTCGGTCGACGGCGACCCCGCCGCGGCGATGCGTTATACCGAGGCTCGCCTCGAACCGCTCGCGCTCGAACTTCTGCGCGACATCGAAAAGGATACGGTGCGCTTCGGGCTGAACTTTGACGACAGTTTGAAGGAGCCGGAGACCCTTCCGGGGCGCTTTCCGAACCTGTTGGTAAACGGCGCTTCGGGCATTGCGGTCGGGCTCGCGACCAATATCCCGCCGCACAACCTCGGCGAGGTCATCGACGGCGTCGTGGCGTATATCGACAACCCGAAGATCAAGCTCTTTGAAATGATGAAGTACATCAAGGCGCCCGATTTTCCGACGGGCGGCTACATCATCGCGAACGAGCTCGTACAGGCGTACGAAACGGGGCGCGGCAAGATCACCATGCGCGCGAAGGTGAACATCGAGGAGGGCGACAACGATAAGCGCCTCATCGTCATCACCGAGCTTCCGTATCAGGTCAACAAGGCAAAACTCCTTGCCAAGATCGCGGAACTTCGCGAGGAGAAAAAGGATCTGCTCGGCGGCATTTCCGAAATTACGGACGAATCCGACCGCGGCGGCATGCGCGCCGTCGTCAAGGTCAAAAAGGACGCCGACGCGGATAAAATACTCAACGCCCTCTATAAATATACCGATCTGGAATGCTCCTTCGGCATCAACATGGTCGCCATTGCCGACGGAAAACCGCAGCAGATGGGACTTTTGGACATCATCAAACATTACGTCGTGTATCAGCGCGAGGTGGTGCTGCGCCGCACCAAGTTCGACCTCAACCAGGCAAAGGAGCGCTGCCATATCCTCGAAGGTTTGATCATCGCCGTTCAGAATATCGACGAGGTCATTCAGATCATCAAAACGAGCGAGAGCGTGCCCGTGGCGAGGCAGAGGCTGCGCGAGCGGTTTTCCCTTTCCGAAAAGCAGGCGCAGGCGATCCTCGATCTCAGGCTTGCCCGCCTGACCAAGCTGGAAATTTATAAGCTCGAACAGGAGCTGGAAGAGCTGAAAAAACTCATTGCGCGGCTCACCGCCATCGTCGAGAGCAAAAAATTGCAGATGGACGTCGTGAAAGAGGAACTCAAAGAGCTCAAAAAGCAGTTCAGGAGCGAAAGAAGAAGCTCCCTCGTGTTTGACGTTACCGACATCAAAGTGGAAAAATTCGACGACAAGCGCCCCGTGGAAAAGTGCGTTCTTCTGTATACCGCGGCGGACGAGATCAAAGTCGTTTCCGAAAAGAACTTCAACATGTCGGATAAATCGCTCGGCGAACGCGCGACCCTTTCCGACGTGTTCCTCCTGCAATTGAAAACGAGTACGGACAAGATCGTGTATTCCTTTACGAATATGGGCAACTGCTACAAGATCGACTTTGAAGACGTGGTCGTGGGCAGGCTCAAAGAGAAGGGCATGCCGTATAAAAACCTGTGCCCCGACGCGTTGGAGGGAGAAAAGCCGATCGCCTTTTACGAAGTGGGCGAAAAGCTGCCCAAAGGGAGCCTGCTGTTCTATTCCCGCCTCGGATACGTCAAAAAGAGCGACTGGAAGGAATACA
Organism: Candidatus Borkfalkia avistercoris; assembly: GCA_019115995.1. Classification (GTDB taxonomy): domain Bacteria; phylum Bacillota; class Clostridia; order Christensenellales; family Borkfalkiaceae; genus Borkfalkia; species Borkfalkia avistercoris. The sequence continues at coordinate 792 of DXCL01000008.1, read as the reverse complement.
ATATCCTCAAATACGCGTTCCAGGCGTGCAAGGTCAACGAGGGCGACGAGCTCATCGGCATGGAAACGGACGATCCCGAACCGACCACGACCCTGTTTTTCGTTACCGAGCAGGGCATGTGCCTGAACGCCTACAAAAACGACATACCCACGCAGGGCAGGGTCTCCGCGGGCGTGCGCGGCATTGCGCTTGCCGAAGGGGATAAGGTCGTGTTCGCGGGGCAGATCGACGGCGAAGGGGAGATCATCGTGGCGACGGACGGCAACACCTACAAAAAGGTCATCGCCTCGCAGATCGATCCGATGGCGCGCTATCGCAAGGGCGTGAAGATCGTCGACCTCGGCAAGGGCAGAAAGGTCTGCTATGCCGATTACGTGACCGTGCCGTATAAAATCGCCGTGCAGATGGACGACGGTTCCCTCGTCATGGCGGATACCGAGGAAGACATCACGATAGAAGACCGCACCACGAAGGGCAAGAACGTCAAGCTCAAAAAGGGCTGCAAGGCGACGGGCTTTATTTCCATGAAGTACCTCGCGGATAAATAACGAAAGATAAACCGAAAAAGAAGGGAGCCCTCCCGCCGATATCAGGCGGGAGGGCTTTTGTCGTATGCGCCGCGATCTTTTGCGGCGCTTTTATGGCCGCGCCCGGGCGCGGTTTTTTTGTATAAAGAAAACCCCCGGATAGTCCGGGGGTTCAGGAATAGGCTTATGCCGATGTGGTATTGAAAAAATAACTCCATTCGTATATAATGGAGGTGCGACCTGCCAGTTGCACACAAAACGAATG
>DXCL01000007.1 GCA_019115995.1 Candidatus Borkfalkia avistercoris | reverse complement strand
ATATATTGCAGAGTCTGCGGCATATGTTTCCTCCCTGATTCAAGATATTTCTATTATGCCGCATTCTCCGCTCTTTATGAAACCGCGGAAAAACAGCGCCTTCAACCGCACGAAAAAAACTTTTCCGTTCCCCGCCGAAATGGATCATGCAACGGGCATATCCTCCTGATCAGACAGTACATCATACAATCCGCTTTCTTCGGCAAGCGATACGATTTGCTTAAATTCCTGCTTATACTCGTCCTGAGCAAGATAACTTTCCAAACCGTTCAAACGGGCAAGCACGTTTTCGAGCGACGCGCTGCCGCGATATTTCGATTGCCGCAGTACGAGCGCAAGCATTCGCCCTCCGATCAGGAAATAAATTCCGTCGAGCGCTTCCGCTTCGCCTCCTTGCAACGCCTGCAAAAGCTGATTCAGTTGTTCCTGATATACAGGCGCCATATTCTCTCCCCCATAAACCTTTCACTTATTCTATCATATCATCTGTCTTTTGTAAAGCGTCAACAAAAATCTGCGCCGCGAACCGAAACTGCAATACCGGGCGCGGCCTTTTCTTAAACGCACGAAAAAAGCGCCGACAGCCCGGCGTTTTTTTTGTGAATACGATTCCTTCGCGCAAGGAAAACCACTCTTTTCCGCAGCGCAACCTTGTTTGCCAATACTTTGGCTTCCGAGGAAAGAGTGAATGCGCGGCATTCATTTTTTTGTGTGCCCTTACAATGCCGCGCAGAGAGAAAATCCCGCCGCACGGCGCAATGCCGACGGCGGGTTGTCTTTCACATCGCGGAAAAATGATTTGTCTGCACAAATCATTTTTCGTGAACTAAAACATTTTACGGCGCGTTTGAAAACCGCGCTTTTCAATAAGCGCACTCAATTTGTCGCATACCCGCGACCTCTTCGGGTGAATGCGGCGCGCATTATATGGCGTGCCCCTCAAAAAGCGCACCGCAGAGGGCAGAGCCCTCAAACTCACGAAAAAAGCGCCGAAAACTCGGCGCTTTTTTGTGAATTGCTGAAATTACTCGTAGTCCACCACGTTGACCCACTTTTCGAGGAAAGCCTGTTCTTCGGGAACGGCCTTCGTCGTCTGGCTGGCGGCGACGATCGGGAGCGCCTTCTGCACGAGCTGTTTGGCGATGCCCGTCTTTTCGCAGAAGAGTTTGAGGTATTCTTCGGCGATGTCATCTTTCTTTTCAAGTTTGAAAAGAAGGTAGGTGCGCGCCGCGTCGCAGCGGGCGTTGCCCTGCGTTGCGTGCGCCCAGTCTATGATGAACTTTCTTCCGTCGGGGCTGACGATGATGTTGCCGGGGTTGAAATCGCCGTGGCAGAGCTTATCGTGCTGCGGGAGAGAGTCCAAAAGAATGTGTAGGTCGTAACGGGTCGTCTTGTCGAACTTGGTCGCGGAGATCTTGCGGTGCATCTTATCTTTCAGCTTGGTCAGAAGCGGCACCTTCTGCGAAAGAACCTCCACCTGCAAGTCGACAAATTCTTCCAGATACTGCTGCATCTTATCGGGATTTTCATCCATCAGCTGCTGCATGGTCTTGCCCTCTACGAAATCGAGGACGATCGCCCATTCGCCGTTTACCTTTGTTACTTCGTGCACGGCGGGCACGTTGAGGGAGGTACCCTCCTCAACGCGCGCCGTATTGAGCGCTTCGTTCAAAACGTCGGACTTGGGATAAGAGCTGTTGAACAGCTTAACGAGCGTTTTGCCCTCTCTGTAAATAGTCTTTTTTTCTGTTTTCTGAATAATTTCCGCCATGGTAATTTCCCCTCCTTATTTACCGTAATAGCATTTGAGATACATCTCTTTGATCTCGGAGATGAGCGGGTAGCGGGGGTTCGCGCCGGTGCACTGGTCGTCGAACGCCTGTTCGCTCATTTCGTCGAGCCTGTCGAGGAAGTTCTTTTCGTCTACGCCGTAGTCTTTGATCGTCTTTTTGATGCCGATCTTTTCTTTGAGTTCGTCGATCGCCTTGATGAGGTTTTTGACTTTCGCGTCGTCGTCTTTTCCGCCGATGCCCAAAAACTCAGCAACTTCGGCATATCTTCTCTTGGTATGAGGATATGCGTACTGCGGGAAGGTGCCCATCTTCGTGGGAACTTCTGCGCTGTTGAAGCGGATCACTTCGTCGATCATCAGAGCGTTCGCGATACCGTGCGGCAGGTGATGGAACGCGCCCAGCTTGTGCGCCATGGAATGGCATACGCCGAGGAATGCGTTTGCAAACGCGATACCTGCCATGCAGGAAGCGTCCGCCATCTTTTCGCGCGCTTCGGGATCGTTTGCGCCGTTCTCGTATGCGCGGGGCAGATACTGGAATATCAGCTTCGCAGCCACGAGCGCCTGGCCGTCGGTATAAGGCGTAGCCATGACGGAAGCATATGCTTCGAGCGCATGCGTGAGCGCGTCGATACCGGAAGCGGAGGTAAGTCCCCTCGGCATCGTCATCATGAAGTCGGAGTCGACGATCGCCATCTTCGGGAGCAGTTCATAGTCTGCCAAAGGATACTTGATGCCCGTCGTTTCGTCGGTGATGACCGCGAACGGCGTAACTTCCGAACCCGTGCCCGCGGAGGTAGGGATCGCGATGAAGTAAGCCTTTTCGCCCATCTTCGGGAAGGTGTACACCCTCTTGCGGATATCCATGAAGCGCATCGCCATGTCGAGGAAGTCCACTTCGGGGTGTTCGTAGAGCACCCACATGATCTTGCCCGCGTCCATCGCGGAGCCGCCGCCGAGGGCGATGATCACGTCGGGCTGGAACTCGGTCATGAGTTTTGCGCCTTCCTTCGCGCAGGCGAGGTTGGGATCAGGCGCGACGTTGTAGAAGCAGGTATAACGGATACCCATTTCGTCCAGCTTGTCGGTGATGGGTCTGATATAGTTGTTTTTATACAGGAATTCGTCGGTTACGATGAACGCCCTCTTCTTGTCCATGACGTTTTTGAGCTCGTCGAGGGCAACGGGCAGGCAGCCCCTCTTGTGATAAACTTTTTCAGGCAGTCTGAGCCAAAGCATATTTTCTTTCCTCTCCGCTAAGGTCTTGATATTCAGAAGGTGTTTTACGCCTACGTTCTCGGAAACCGAGTTACCGCCCCACGTGCCGCAGCCGAGGGTGAGCGAAGGGTTGAGCTTGAAGTTGTAAATGTCGCCGATCGCGCCCTGCGAGGAAGGCATGTTGATGATCATACGGCAGGTCTTCATCGCTTCCTGCCACTTTTCGATCTTTTCTTTGCCCTTCACAACGTCGATGTGGAGGGAAGCGGTGTGGCCGTAGCCGCCGTCCGCAATGAGGCGCTCCGCCTTGGCGACCGCCTCGTCGAAATCCTTTGCGCGGTACAGCGCGAGAACGGGGGAAAGTTTTTCATGCGCGAACGCCTCTTCCAGCTCCACGCTCTCCACTTCGCCGATGAGGATCTTCGCCGTATCGGGAACGGTAAAGCCGCAGATCTCTGCGATCTTGGGCGCGCGCTGGCCGACGATCTTCGCGTTCAGGGCGCCGTTGATGATCATGGTGTTGCGCACCTTGTCCTTTTCTTCGTCGTTGAGGATATAGCAGCCGCGCTTTACGAACTCTTCCTTGACGGCGTCGTAAACGGCGTCTTCCGCGATGACAGACTGCTCGGACGCGCAGATAAGGCCGTTGTCGAAGGTCTTGGAGTGAATGATGGAGTTGACGGCGACTTTGATATCAGCCGTTTCGTCGATGATGGCGGGAGTGTTGCCCGCGCCGACGCCGAGAGCCGGTTTGCCCGAGCTGTACGCGCTGCGCACCATGCCGGGGCCGCCCGTCGCGAGAATGATGTCCGCCGTCTTCATAAGGGTGTTGGTGAGCTCCAACGAAGGTACGTCTATCCAGCCGACGATGCCCTCGGGCGCGCCCGCTTTGACGGCCGCTTCGAGCACGACCTTGGCAGCCGCGATGGTGCATCCCTTTGCGCGCGGGTGCGGCGAGATGATGATGCCGTTGCGCGTTTTAAGGCAGATCAGCGTTTTGAAGATCGCCGTGGAAGTCGGGTTGGTGGTCGGAATGACCGCCGCGACCACGCCGATGGGCTCCGCGATCTTTTTGACGCCGAAAGAAGCGTCTTCTTCTACAACGCCCACCGTTTTGGTGTGCTTGTACTTGTTATAGATATACTCGGAGGCATAATGGTTTTTGATGACCTTATCCTCCACGATACCCATACCCGTTTCGGCGACGGCCATTTTCGCGAGCGGAATACGCTGGCTGTTGGCAGCGAGGGCTGCGGCGGCAAAGATCTTGTCCACCTGCTCCTGGCTGTACGTCGCGAAAATCTCCTGCGCTTTTCTGACCTGTTCGATCTTAGCCATCAAGGCTTCGACAGTGTCGACGATTTTTTCGTTCTCCATGAGACCTCTCCTTATAAAAATTATTTCTCGTTGTATAAAATTTCCGCGAGGCGTTTGGACAGTATCGCGAGCGACGCCGCCATATCCTCGTTTTTAACTGCTATGCTGTCCGGCAGGTTCAAATGCGCAGAGGCGAAATTCCAGATCGCCCGAACGCCGCCCGCAACGAGCGCGTCGGCAGCCTGCTGCGCCGAAGCCTTGGGTACCGCGATGATGCCGATCAGAACATTCAGCCTTCGCACCATGTGCGAGATCTCGCGCGCGTCGAACACGGGCACGCCGTTGATCTTTTTGCCGATCCTTTCGGGGTCGACGTCGAACGCGGCGACGATGTTCAGCCCGTAATTGCGGAAGCCGCCGTACCCTGCAAGCGCGCTGCCGAGCCCTCCCGCGCCGACCAAAACCGCGTCGGTCACGTTATCGTATCCCAAAAAACGGTTGATGTCTGCGATGAGGTCTGCGATCTCGAAGCCCAGTTTCGGCTTTCCCGCGACCGAGCTGATAACGGCAAGATCTTTTCGTACCTGCACGGCGTTGAGTTTCAGATCTTCGGCAATGGCGGTCGAAGAGATCGTGCGTTCCCCCGCGAGCTCCTTTTCTTTCAGGTAGCGCAGGTACGCAGGCATTCTGCCTATGGTCGCTTTCGAGACGTTTGTGATCTCTTTGTTGTTCCCCATTGCTCGCAAAACCCGACGGACAAGTATTGATAAAAATTTATTGATATCTTTTTATCGATAAAATTTTATCAAATCATACCTGCCGTTGTCAAACGGTTGTAACATTTTTTCTCAAAAAATAAAATCTTATCGGCACGAACGAAGTTTGTGAATTTCTATCAAAAAGCCCCTCGGCGGACGGAATATTCCGCCTGTTTTTATATTAACACCTTTTGGAGCGCATTGCAAGAGTTTGTTAAAATTTCCGCCCGCTTTTTTCTCTATTTTATAAAGGCGGCGGAAGGCGC
>DXCL01000006.1 GCA_019115995.1 Candidatus Borkfalkia avistercoris | reverse complement strand
GGCCTTCCGGCTTTACCTTGCTCAATACGTTCTCGCATTAACCATCTTCTTCGCTCTACTTTTCTTAGTATTGCCTTTCGTACTCTTCTTCGTCTTTATTTCTTTCTTCACTATGCAGTTGTCAATCTTCTATCACTCTTCAACAGAAGAGAAAGGAGCTGCCTCAATCGACAGCTTAGACATAATACCACTTTTGCATTTATATGTCAAGCAATTTTTTCAGATTTTTTCGATTTTTCTTCTCATAAACGAGCAAGAAACGCGCGCGTCTCAGGTACCCGCAGCCCGGCCGCTTTTCGGTCTTTCCATATTATATAATAACTTGTATAACGGGCAGCGCCGGCAAACGGCAAAGCGGCGCGTTTTCTTTGTAAACGCCGTGCGCGCCGCCCGTATCGGGCGGCGCGCATCTTTTTCACGCAAACAACTTACTTCAAAAAGCTCTCGAAAGCCGTTTTCATCTTTTCGTACGCTTTTTCCGCGGCCTCTTCGTCTTTCGCGCGCACGGAATAATAAATTTTCAGTTTGGGCTCCGTGCCGCTCGGACGGACGCAGATAAAGCTTCCGTTTTCGAGTTCGTAATAAACGGCGTTTGTCTTGGGAATATTCAGCGTTTCCTCGCTGCCGTCGGAAAGGCGGCGCACGGAAGCGGAATAATCGCGCACGGCGACGACGTTATAAATATCGAACTTTTCCGCCTTTTTGGTCTTGCAGGCATCTACGACGGCGTTCATTTCCTTCATCGCGTTCAGCCCGGAATATTTAATGCTCACGTTCCTGTCGAGCACATAGCCGTAATGGGCGTAAATATCCATGAGCCTATCGTAAACGCTCTGTTTTTTATAGGTATAATAGCAGACCATCTCCGCGCAGAGCATGCTTGCGACGACGGCGTCTTTGTCGCGGCTGCCGTCGGTGCCGCGCAGATACCCGCAGCTCTCCTCAAAGCCAAAGAGGAAGGTATGCGATTTATCCGCTTCATATTCCTTGATCTTTTCGCCGATGAATTTGAACCCGACGGGGACGTCTACCAGTTCGACCCCGAAATCGTCGCAAATCGCCTTTGCCATGCCGGTGGTAACGAAGCTCTTGACCACGACGCCGTTTGCGGGCAGCTTGCCGTCCTCTTTCAGACGGGTAAGAATATAATCGAGCAATAAAATGCCGACCTGATTGCCCGAGAGCGCCACGAACTCCCCTTTGCCGTCTTTGACGGCTACGCCGAGGCGGTCGCTGTCGGGATCGGTGCCGAACACGACGTCGGCATTGATCTTCTGCGCGAGCGCGATACCCATGGAAAGGGTCTCTTTGAATTCGGGGTTAGGGACTTCCACCGTGGAAAATTCCGTATCCTTTTTGACCTGCTCGGGCACCACGGTAACGTTGATCTTCAATTTTTTCAGGATCGTGGTGACGGGAACGTAACCGCTGCCGTGCACGGGAGTATATACGAGTTTGAGCGTTTTGCCCACTTTTTTGACCGCTTCGGGAGAAAGCGTGAGTTTTGTCAGCTTTTTATAATAGCTCTTATCGACGGAGGCGGGCACTTTTTTGATGAGGGAGGAGACCGTTTCCTTCACGGAGAAATAGTCGGCGATCTTTTCGATGTAGTCCACCACGATGGCGGTCGCCTCGGGAGACATCTGCGCGCCGTCTTCCCCGTACACCTTATATCCGTTGTATTCTTTGGGGTTGTGGCTCGCCGTGATCATGATACCCGCGATCGTACCCAGCCTGCGCACGGAATAGGAAAGCATGGGAACGGGGTGTACATCGGAAAAAAGATACGCGACGATACCGTTTGCCGCGAGCACTCCGGCAGAAGCCTTTGCAAACTCTTCGGACTTTCTTCTCGTATCGTAGGAAATGACGACGCCCCGCTTCATCGCCGCGGCGCCGAGCGACTTGATGTATTCGGAAAGACCCTGCGTCGCGCGGCGCACGGTATACACGTTCATCATGTTCGTACCGTAGCCGATGATGCCGCGCATGCCTGCCGTACCGAATTCGAGTTCCGCCCCGAAGCGGTACTCGATCGCCTTTTCGTCTCCCGCGATCGATTCCAGCTCACGCCTGCCTTCCTCGTTCAAAGCGGGATTATTCAGCCACTTTTCGTATTCCGATTTGTAATTCATAAACATAAAACCTCCGAGGGTGCCCCCTAAAAATTTTCACTGTTATATCATGAACGGAGCAAAAGCCTGCGCCCGTTACAGATCGAATTTATCGTAAAAGTCTTCCGACTCGTTATTTTTTGGAAGAACGATCTTGTCCTCCGCGAGAAAATATTTTTTGCCGGAAAAAGTGTAAAACGCCACGAATTGAATGCAGATGAGCATCATAAAAGACATGGGGATCGTTAAAAGGAGCGACGCGCCGAACGAGCAAATGCTCCCCCCTACGCTCAGACACAAAATGATGAGTGAGGTGACCAGATAGGTGGAAAACAGGGAGCCGAAATGTTTTTTGCAGTGAGAAAAGCCCGTTCTGAACGCCGCGGATACCTTTTGCTTTTCGCTCACCATGGCGGGCACCATGCTGTTGAACACGGTAAGTTTGACTGCCTGTGCCGCCAGAAACAGCGCGATGGAGAGCATGAGCGCCGCGCTCGTTGCCAAAAGCGCAAAGGAAATGACGTTCAAAAGCACCAAAAAGAATACATAGCATATGGCGAGCACGGCGACGTCGTAAACGAACGTAACGGGCACATAAATGATCTGCCACAGTGCTGCTCTGCCAAGATTTTTGATATACGAAGACGAAAAAGAGGTCTTTGCGTAGCTCGACATTTTATCGTCGATCAGCCCGCCGAAAACGAAATTTCCCATGCCGCTCAAAAAGCGATAGACGAGAATAACGACGATCGCGGCGACGAACACAAAAACGAACCTGCCCGTACGGGATACGATCAGATCGCCGAGCGCCTGCACGCATTCTTTGATTGCGGAAGGAAAGCCGTTCAGAAATTCGACGTCGCCCGAAACGAGCGCACGGAGAAAATCTTTGATGAGATCGATCAGCGATTTGAACTCCGCACTGTTGAAGAGGAACGCCACGTTCGGCACGATGAGCGCAGCGGCAAGACCGACGGCGATCACGCAGACGATGATCTTATACAAAAGATATTTATAGTTGAGAGAAAAATTGTCTACGAGAAGATGAAACGCATTCTTAAAAAGCACTCTCCGGCCTCCTGATCAAAACCGTTTTTTCAGATCCTCGCGGTCTTCGCCTGCGGCGTCGAAATACGCCGTGTACATCAGCACGTTGCAGTACAAAAACAGCAGAATATAAATAAGTTCAATAAACACGAAGACGGGAACGACCACGTCGTAAGAGCCGCATATGCCGACGACCGTGAGAATGAGCGCCATGCATACGATGTACGGTATCATGACGGCGAGATACAGCCGCTTTTTATTCGAGCCGATCGCCTGGCTGGAAAAGACGAGCGCGTCCATAAAATTGTAACCCGTGATCTGCAAGCAGGGCAGCCAGAGCCATATCTGGGTAAATATATAGGCGAGCAGAAGAAACATGCCCAAAGCGATCACGATCGCCACGACGAGGCGTGCCGCGCCGTCGAGCAGAAGCACGGACGCATAGATGAGCCCGGACGCGACCAGCGCCCAAAGCTCATAGATCGCAAGCGCAATTATCAGGATCACGAGCGTAGAAATAAAATTATAGTTGATCCTCTTTGCGATGCCTTTCAATGAGCGCGACCCGATGCGCATATGCTTTTCGATAAAGGCGAGGAGCATGGGCATGAACAGCGCCATGCAGATAAAGCTCACTATGCCGAACAGCCACCTGTCCGCCGTGATCAAGGAAAAACTGTTGAAAACGGTATCGAAGGAAACTTCCACGTCTACCGCGAGCACCTTGCGCACGATCGTTTCAAGGCTGTTCAGATCGAGCGCCAGCGCAAAAAAATAAGAGGGGATCAGCGCAAACGGAAAGAGAAATATAAAGTTTTTGAACATATATTTGAGTGCGCTTCCGATGTATCTCACTGTCAGTCCCGCCCGCGTTGCCGCGGCCCGTTTTTTATTGTTTGCGGCCCGACGGCCGATTATCGTATATATTATATAATAAAAATGCGGCGATGTAAAGCCTTTCCTAAAATTTTATGCCAAAGTTTTGCCCTCTATGCGCCCGGCGGCGCGCAGAAAGGCGCAAAAAAACACGAAAAAGGCGGGCGCACGCGCGCCCGCCTCCCTTTTTATACCATCGTCATGAGAAGCTGCAATACATAGTTATAATAGGAACCGAGATAGTCCTGCGCGATCTCGTCCTCGCGAAAATCCGCAAGCGCCTGTTGCTTATCTTCATAAGCGAGATAATAATCGCGCACCGTGATGTAACGCTCGCGCATGGGCAGAGAATAATCCACCTCGTAAGGCGCGTCTTCGCCTCCGCCGGGATCGCTCCCCCCGCCCGAGCCGCCGTCTCCCTTCTCGTACAGCTCCTCCAACTTTTCGTCGAGCTCGCTCTGAATGAGCGCCACGGCGTCGTCAAACTCCGTTTTCAGCCTGCCGAGTATATTTTCCAGTATGCTCGACCGCGCCGCCCTGCGCTCGGCCGCCCTGCACTCCTCCGCATAACACTCCTCCTCGTATTGCCGCTTTTTTACCGTGCTCTTGCGGTTTGCTTCTTTGATGAGCCGCTCAGCCGCCCTTTCGATCTCTTCCTGCGTCATTCCTCCTCCTTACGCGCGGCGGGAATACCCCGCCGCCAATGCAAACGCGCGCCCCGCATCGCCTTTCGAAAGAACGGTAAAAGTAAATTCACTGCCCCGCAGCGACGCGCGGAACCGCTTTGTTCCGCCCTCCGAAACGACTTCGAAACGCCTTTCACCGTACTCGCTCCTCACGGAAACGGAAAAGGAGCCTTCCGCCGAAAAAACGACCTCTTCGAGCACGCCTTCCCTGCCGCCGAAGGGCGCCGCCGGCACAGACTCCCAGAGCGCGGGCGCCGCGCCCTTTTCCCCGCGAAGCTCCAAAAACTGCCCGTCTTTACAAAAAAGCACCCTTCTGCCCGCAGGCAAATCCGCGGCGACAAGCGCGCCCCCGCCGTACAAGAGCACGTATCCTTCCGACCCGTCTTCGCGAAACACGCCGACGCCCTCCTCTTTTCCGAAGCGCGCCGAAAGATATATCCGCCCGCGGCACGCCGCCATCTGCGCGCCGCGCTCTCCACGCGGGGCGATCGCAGGCCGAAAATCCGGACAGAGCGGCGCGGAGGCGCGGCCGTCGAAGGAATACAGGCCCCCTTCGGCGAGAAAATACGCCTTTCCGTTTTCCGTACAGACGGCGCCGTATATTTCGGCTGCGGGCGACGGCACATCGGAGAGGGCGAATTCGTCTTCCGTGCCCTTGGCGATCAGTTTTTGGATACCGAAGCGCCTGAACAGGTAAAACGCGTTATTCAGATCGGCAAACGCGAGGATCTCCCCTTTGCCGTCGGGAAAATCGATATATCCGCCCGATTCAAAGTCGTGTACATCTCTGAGCGCGGAGAACCGTACGCGGAAGCCGTCCGTACAGATCCAGAGCCGTTCGTACGCGTAACCCGCGCACACAAAGGGCGCAACGCCTTCGCACGCAGCGACCCCTTCCGCCGTAAGCTCGCACACGCTCACGCCGTCGGAAAGCACGAGCGCCTCGCCGCCGTCGTAAACGCGTACGCCGACGGGCGCCCTCGTCAAAGCCACGTCGGGCACTTCGGCAAAGGCGCCGCCGTCTCCCGCGCAAAAATACAGTTTGCCCGCCGCGTACGCAGCCGCGCAAAAGGCGTTCGAACGGAGAAAATACAGCGCTTCGGGCACGCAGCCGGCAGGCAATGCGAACCTCCCCCCGCTGCCGACGTACTCGCCCGCGGCCGCGTGCGCCAACGCCCCGTTTTGCAGCGTAAAACCCGCGCGCACGCCCGCGGACAGATCGCACGCCGCGTAGTGCAGGGAGCCCGCTTTTTCAAAGCGCCTCTTGTCTGCCCGCATCATATCCACCGCCTTTGCCGCATGCGCCCGCCGCGGCTGCGGGCAGCGGCGGCGAGCGCGTCTTTATAGCGCGCGTCCAGCTCGGCGGCACGGTCGAGCATGCCCTCCATCAGCGCGAATTCGCACGCCGTTCCGAGCGCGAGAAATCGCTCTCCCCCTTCGAAATCCGCTTCGTCGCACGCGCACTTTACGGCGGGACGGGCGCGGTAACGCACGAGAGCCTCCCCGCTCCGCACGGCTATCCCCTCTTCCGTCACCCTGAAATGCAGCCGCCCGCCCGCGGGAGAAAACACCCCCTCCACCTCGACGGGCGCCCATGCGAGCGCAGAAAACGGGATCACGCCGTCAGAACTGACCTTTTGCTCCTTTTTCAGGGGAATAAAATCGAGCGCGACCTCGTTTTCCGCGAGGTTGAAGCACCGCAGCATCTGCTCCGCGTCGCGGCGGAGCCCGTCGGAATCGGCGCCGCCCTTTCCTTCCAGATAATCGCACAGATCCCGCCTGCCGACGAGCGCCGCGGCGCACGCCATGATCTTTTGAACCTTCACCCTTCCTCCTTTGCGGGCGACCGCCCGCGCCGCAAAAACGCCCCGCCGCACGGGGCGGGGCGTTCCCGCGTTCCTCTTACGCTTCGGTTATGCCGGAGAGCATCGCCTGCCCGCAGGGGCGGGTGCAGATGAGATCGGCATATTTGACGAGCGTCGCCGTATAGACGGGTTTGCCCGCGACCTGTTTGAGCACCCTGCCGTCGTCGCCTTCCAGCCACTTCCAGTCGCAGAGCTGGTGCAGGCAAAAGTCTTCCGTGTTGAGCAGATACATCGTCCCGTCCGGGCAGAACCTGTCCGCGACGACGGGGATCCCGTTATACGTGATGGTGCGGTAGCCGCCCGCAAGCTCCGTAACGTCGATATTGCGCTTATTCTCCCCGAAGAGCTTTTGCAGGGCGCGCTTTACGCCCCAGCTGCACACGATAAAGTTGACGCGGCTGCCCGCCGTTTCCTCCAAACGGTCGATCGCCGTCTGTATGGCGGTTTCGGTGATCGCGCCGACGCTCGTTTTGATATACGGGATCATCCATTTATGCGTGGCGCGGTCGAGCCCGTAAATGGTGCCCGTCGTCTTAAAGATCGCGCCGAGCCCCGTGAGTTCCAGATTATACGAGCCCTGCACGCACACCTTGTCGTCTTTGGCGACGCCCGTTAAAGTGGCCCCCGAAACGGTGAACGTTTTATTGTCTCTGTCCACCGAAGTGATCCTTCTGCCCGTAGCGCCCGTAACGGCGGTATCGGCCGAGATAAAATCGACGACCATTCCCTCGATCAGGTTTTTGACGCTCGCCGCGGTAACAGTCGTGCCCGAAACCGCGGAAACGGTAGTGAGCACGCCGCTCCCGTCGCCGAAGAGCATGCGCCCGAAATTGAAGGAAGAAGATCTTACGAGCCCGTCCATCTCCGCATTCAGCAGATTGACGAACGCGCCGACGTTGTTTTCGGAGGCGCGCACGGCCTTATCGCTGATCTCGATGGTGCCGTACAGATTTTTGAGGGTGGTCACGAACTGCTCGTAATTGTTGCCCGCGGAAGCGGGGAGATCCCCCTCCTCCGTACCCGCGCCCACGCCGCCGTTCACGCCGTAGCGGGCGAGCCTTCTCACCTCTTTGCCCCACACGTCCGCCGTAGACTGCCTGATCGCGGCCAGAAGCGGGTTTGCCGCCGTATTCAGCTGATCGGAAACGACGCCGAGGTATACGCTTTTGAGCGCGTTGTCCGCGCTGGTCATTGTTACCATTCTGTTTTTTTGCTCCTTTCGATAAATATTTTTGCGGGAGCGCCCGCGTTACGGCTTATCCTTGAAAAGGTGCGCCGCGAGCGCGCCCGCCTCCTCGATGGTGCGCGCCTTTCTCTCGGGCGCGGAAGCATGCGTTCCGCCGCCCGCCATGATGAAGGGCGCGCCGTTTGCAACGGACGAGAGGTACTCGGCGATGACGGCATGTTTTACCTCGTCGGACACCTCCCCCGCCTGTGCCCTTTCGGGCTCTTTGACGGATGCCGAGCTTTCACGCGCGGCGGCCGGCCGATCGTTTTCGTCCGCCGCGGCGTTCCCGTTGTTCCGCACCCGCGCTTCCAGCTCTCTGAGGCGTTGGCTGCGGCGGGTAAACTCCGCTTCGAGCGAGCTGTACGCGTTCAGAAGGGCATCTACGCTCTTGAACTTTCCGAGATCCGCGCCAGCCGCCGCGCCTTCTCCGCTTCGGGCGTCCGCCCCCTGCGCCGCTTCGCGCGCAGCGTCCATGTTATCCTTCCTTTCTTCCATGTTCAATTCTCCTTATCTTTTTTATCCGCCGTTTCCGCCGCGGCGAGCGCCTCCCTGTGCAGGGAAATATGCCTTTCAAAGCGCTCTTTGGCGCCGGCGCCGCATTTTTTGAACTCGCCCGACAAAAGATAGCGTATATGCTCCGCAATGTGCAGGGCGTGGTCGTCGTATCCGTCGGCGGCAACGTCTTCCTTCGCAAGGCGCAGATTTTCCTCCGCCGCCTTGTCGCAATGCAGCTGTTCTAGCCCGCGCGCGTTCTGCAAGCCGCCGAAGCCCAGCGCGTTCAGAACTCTCCTTTTCGTATCCGAGCTGACTTTTCCGTCTTCGCCCGACAAGAGCCCCATGTTGTAGATCTCGTACAAGAGAGACCTGTTTTCCGCAGGCGTATTCGCATTTGCGCTCTCCGCCTCGAACACGACGTCGTCGGAGGAGATGTCGCTGGACGCAAAGTAGAACATTTCCACCTTGCCCCCTTCGCCCGTCATGCGCATCAGCCTGCCCGCACCCGCAAATTCCCGCATCAGCCGCAGCGCCTGCCTGCCCGCCTCCTTTACCGCCCGCGCGATGCTGCCGCGCGTTACGGCGAGGCGGGTATCGTCGAGATCGATGAGCAGCTGCAACCCCGTCGCGCTCGTGATGCGCGTTCCGTTTGCGGAGGAGGAGCTGATCTCGCTGACGCCGCTCACCAACGTGAACTCGTCCAACAGCTTTTCCTCCTCCTCGCAAAAGTCGGAAGGGAGCGCGTCTGCGCCGAGCATCTGCGGAGCCGCGGAACCCTGGCGGTAAACGAGCACCTTGCCGGGAGCGAGCCCCTCCTCGACGAGTTCCTCCGTGTCTACGGAGCCGTCTTCCACCGCGAGGACGCCCATCGTGAGCCGATTTAAAAATTCGTGTTTCCTGTTTTTTACGGCGTTGTACGCCCGCTGCACGGGGATCAGCCTGTCTACGATGCTCCCGCCGAAAAAGCTGCCCGAAAGCTCGATGGCGCACTGCTTTACGAAAGGGAACGCGCGGGCGCCTCCCGCCCCGTTTTTATACGGGAGCGGGCCGTCGTATACGAGCGCGTCTCCCGCCACGACCGTCAGCCTGCCTTCGGGCAGCCCCTTTGACGGCCGCTCGTAGCGCTCTATGACCAGCTCCGCGTCTTTGATCACGTTCTCCGCGCGCATGCCCGCCCCGCCCGCAAAATGGACGGAAGCGGATACGGGCGCAAAGGAAGAGCCGCGTATCTCCCTGCCCGCGAGCCGAACCCCGTAAAGCCGTTCGATCTCCGAAACGTGCATCGCCCGTGCGTGCACGATGCTTTCCTGCTCCTCTATGCCTTCCGCGCCGAGATTTTCGGGATAGATCTCGAAGGGCGATACGGCGGCGATGCGCACGCCGCCCTCGTAGACGTTCTCCCCGCCGCGTTCGCCGATCTTTCTGCCCGCGCCGCCGTCCCAAAGCACCTTGTAAAAGGCGGTGCCGCACGTTTCGCTCCAAACGGTCGCCTTGTCTATCACGCCGTCGAAGCCGTTTTCTTCGCACACGGCTTTGAGCACGTTTGCCGAAATTTTCGCCGTGCGCAGGTCGCTTTCCTGATCGCTCGCCGCGCGTACCGTGAGCGCGGGCCGCATAGACGCGAGCTTTGCGCAGCGCGTATCGACGACGGGCGCGATGTGATTGAACACCCTCCTGTACTGCCACGCGTAGCGCGGTTCCTCCTCTTCCAGCTCTCCTGCCGGGTTTATGCCGCAATACTGATTGCCCGCCAGAAAGTTCATGGAAAGCTCCCACCCGCGCTCGATCAGCCTGCGTTCCGCCTGCCTTTTCGAAAAGTCTTCCTTCACCTCGCGCACGATGCGCTCTGCCGCCCTGTTCTGCGCGCCCGAAAGGGCGCCCTCCTGCCTGTCCTTCATTTTTCCTCCCCTTCCCGCAACAGCGCGAGAAGCCTTGCTTTTTGCTCCTGCAACTCCCGGGGCGTGAGCGCCGCGAGCGGCTTTTCTTCCTCCGAGAGCAGCTTTGCCGCCGCCACGTCCGGCGGCACCGTCTTTTTGGTAACCTTCCGTTTGAGGAGTACCGCTTCCCCTTCCTGAAAGGCGTATTCCTCCACCACTTCCTCCGCCTCGAAACCGAGCGCACGGCGGCGGAGCGCCTCCTTTACGCCGTCATTCACCGTAGCCTCCCCTGCGCGACTGCCTGCGCATGAGCCTTTGCTTGTCCCGCAAAACGGGAGAGACCTCCCGCGCGGGCGGGTCGCGACGGGGTTTGGTCATCAGGTAGTATCTGAGCTCGTCCATCGCGTGATCGTCGCGCTTTTTGGGCAGGTCGCCCTCTCCCCAAAAATACCCCTTGATCTCGCGTATCATGTTCACGCAGCCGGAAAATATGTACAGCTTCGGCTTTCCGCCCTCCCCGATGAGATAGCTTTTGACCCGCGCCACGCCCGCAAAAATATCTTTGTTCACGTTTGTGTTCACGAGAATGTCTCTCTCGTAAAACAGCTCGCTCACGCTCTTCGCGCTCGCGAGCGTCCTTTGGTTCGCCGCGGGATCGATGAGCGCGCACAGCCTTCCCTTCCCGTCCGTATGCCAGCCGAGCTCCTCGGAGATCTCTTTGATGCGCGCGGCGTGGTGATCGACGTCGCGCCGCGCCTCGTAATGTTCCGCGACCACGTACACGTTGCCGTCGTAGTCCACCGCATACCAGTGCGCGGACAGCGGATTGTTCAGCCCGGGATCTATGGAGATCGTATCCTGCCACCCGAACGGAACGGAAAAGGGCGGGATCACGTGCACGCGTTCGTCAAATTCCGGGTACACGAGTCCCTCGTTTACGCAAAACCTGCCGAAGCGCCTGCTTTCCAGCTGCTTTTCCCCGAGCGCCGCGCTCATGCGCGCGATCTCCTTTTTATCGAGAAACGGGTTGTCTTCCCATTCCATGAATTCGTACCAGACCTCGGGGTCGTTGCCCCTGTTCATATAGATCTCGTCAAAGAGGAACGTGATGCCTTTGAGCGGCGTCATCGTGCCGAAAATATCTCCGCGCCTGTCGAGCACGCGCATGCGGCATTCCTCGTATACGTCGCGGGGCGGTTCCTCGTCGAACCATACGAAGTCGAGCGAACTGCCCTGGAACTTTTCCCGCCCCTGGTCGCAGCTTTTGAAGCCGATGACGGAAACGCCGCCGAACACGTTGCGCACGCGGATCTGGTCGATAATGCCGGACGCGGGGGCGTCTTTCCTGCCCGAGAGCATGGTAACGTCTTCGATCCAGGAAGGGTCGAGATAGTGCAGGATCTTTTTCTGCGCGACATCTCGCTGCACCTGCTGAGAGAGGGAAACGACCCAGCCGAAAACGCCGTCTTTATTCCTGCGGTACGGGTGCACGCCGCGCGCCATATAAACGCATTCCGCCGCCCCGCATTCCGTTTTTCCGCTCCGATTCCCGCCGAATACCCAGCGGTTGCGCTTTTTGCACTTGTGAAAGGCGATCTGCTTTTTATGCTTTTTTCTGCCCGTATTGTAGAGCGCCAAGGGGCCCTTCCGCGCGCGGCGTTCCTCCTCCCGCTCTATTTCCAAGAGCTTTGCAATGATTTCGTTTTCATGCATATGACAAAATAAGTGTATATCCCCTCCTTTTTCCCCTCAGGCGCGCGCCGCGCGGCGGTACAATAAAGCTCCGTTAATGAGGAGCGAACCATGAAAAAATTATCGATATTCGTTTTGACCGCCCTGCTCTTTGCCGGGTGCCTGCCCTCCCTGACCGCCTTTGCCGAAGCCGAGGCGGAGAGCTACGCGCGCGTCACGCAGGAAGGCGTTTATTTTTACCGCTATGCAGACGAGAGCGCGGGGCTGTTTATCCTGCCTCGCACCTACTTCGTAAAGATCACGGGAGAGGCGGGAAACTTTTATAAGGTAAGCTACGGAGACGCAGGCGCCGCTCTGGAAGGCTATTGCAAGGCTTCCGAAGTAACGCCCGTAAACTACATACCCGAAACGCCCTACCTGAGCTACACCGTTACCGTAACCTTCCGCGCGGACAACGGCGGCATGGATCTGCCCGATTCCTTTTTTACGGAATACGAGGCGGAAGCCGCCTATTACGGGGAATTCATGTACGGTTCGGCGACCTGTTACTATGTAAATATGGAGGGGCGGTTCGGCTACGTGCCGGCTGCGGCGTGCTCCGCCGTAAACTACCCCGAAAACACCGAACACCCCGAAGAGGAAACGCCGCCCGCGGAAGAGGAACCCGCCGCCGAACAGAGCTTCGGCGCGCTCAACGTGGTGCTCATCTGCGTGCTCGCGGTGGCTGCGCTCGGCGCGCTTTACTTTCTGTTCCGCCCCTCCAAGGCGCGCAGGACGGAACCTGCCGCCTACGACGAAACGGAAGACGTGTTCTGAGCGCGTTCATGCGCCCCTTTTTGCCCCTTCCCTCGCGAGCGAACAGCGGGCGCGCTTGTCCGTAAAGGAATATTCGCCCGCTTCCCTCAGCTTTTCGAGCGCTTGCCTTATGTAAGGGTATTCGCCCAGGGTGCGCGCAAACCACTGTTCGGTGAGCCCTTCCCGCATGAACAGCGCGTTCAGCTTTGCCGCGAGCCGCGCTTGCCTGCGGAAATAGGTGCGCTCGGAGCACGCCATTTTTATGTCCGCAAATTCTCCTTCCAGCCTGCTTTTTCTCCGGAAATATTTGTATTCGAGCAGATAGCGCTCCTCCCTGCCGAGCGCGGAAAAAATTATTTCCATTTCCTCCGAAACATACAGGAGCGCGTTTTTGAACCCGATGAGCGCAAGGATCCTCTCGATGCACCGCTCCGTGCTTATCTCCCCGCCCGAAGCGATCGCGCGCGCCGAGGCGATCTCTCCCGCGCTGCGGATCAGCCGTCCCATTTTCGGATAGAGATACAGTAAAATTTTTTGATAATCCTTCAATCCTCTTCACCCCGCTTTTTTGCCTGCCGCAAATCTATTATTGCATATATTTATTGCGTTTTACAGCATAGCTGCCATAAAAATACGAACATATGTTTGTATTTTTATTTATTTTATCAAATAAAAGAGGCATGCGTTTGCATGTTTTATAAAATAATAAAACATTTCGGAGCGCGTCTGCCCGCGGGAAAGATAAAAATATTGTCGACAAACGGAAAATAATGTGATATAATCGTTTATAATAAGGAAATCCGGCGCGCTGCCGCGCGCCGGCCATTTGGAACGATAAAGAAAAATGAAAAAAAAGCTTTTCACATTATTGATCATATCGGCGGCGATCTGCGCTCTCGGCTGGGGAGCCGTTTCCGCATACGCGGCGGAAGGCGACGAAAGCGGCACCGCCCTCTTCATGCCCTCGTCCTACGAACAGTATCTTTCTCTGGAAAATCCTTCTGACTTTGCTGTAAACGAGCAATACATTGCCGTGGCGGACGGCGGTATCATATATGTATACGACAAGAACGAAAGCGTTTTCGCGACGTATACCCATACAACGTCCACAAGCACTTTAAGTTCCCTGAACTTTTACGAAAGCGGCGGCTCTTGCTACCTGCTTTTCGTTGACAGCAATACGAATATTTACTATATAGACTGCGGTTCGCGCGCCGACGACGACACATTTTCCTCCACTCCGCTGAGCTTTACATGTGCTTCGTTTATCATACAGGGAGAAACCCTGTATTACTCTCGCACAACGAGCGGAGCGGTAGTATACCGAACCGCCATGTCGCTGAGCTCCCTTGCAGAAGGAGAAACGATCGAACAGGACGCGACGACGAGCATAACCCCCTACTTTTCCATGTCGGGCAGCGAACTTTATTTTTCTTTAAACAGCCGCGTTTATCTTGTTACGGAAAGCGGGGCACCACAGGAATACCGCAGCGTTTCCTCCTCCATAACCGCTTTTTCGGTAACAGACGACAAAATATTTTACTCCACCACGGGAAGCGACCGAGATTTCTTGGTCTATCAAAACCAAACATCGGAAACCGTGCAATATAACGGGAACCCGATCACGGGTGTCCCTTCCGTCAAACTTGTCGGCAACGAGCTTTGGTTCATAGAAAACCAAAATATCCGCTTGCTCGATCCTTTTACATCAGAAGGTTATTCCTTCCTCGATTACACTATCGGCAAATATGCAGACATCGCCAACCGCATCGGGCAGAATGCTTCCGACCTTTCCGTATGCGGCAGCCGCATCGCGGTAGCCGATACGGGCAACGAGCGCGTGCTCCTTGCCGAAAAGAGCGCGAACGGCAGCTATACCTACAAAGAAATAAAAACAGAAGACTTTTCTCCCTCCCTCATCTGCGCGCAGGAAAACACTTTTGCCGTGGCGAGCAACCGTTCTCTGCGCATTTATCCGTATGACGGCGACTCTTATACGGAGGTCAAGACGAACTTCGGCGCGGCGATCGGCGGCATCGCTTACTCTTACGGAAAATACTTTGTTGCGGTAAGCGGCATGAGCATACTGTATGAGATAGACGAGACGAGCGGCCAGGCAACGGAGCACGACCTCGATACCGCGATCTCCTCCGTAACGGCGGATATACACGGCAACCTTTATATATTGAGCGGTACCTCCGTACAGAAATACGACAGTGATTTTACGGCTTTGGCTACTTATACCGCACCGTCCGGCACGAAAAAGATCTTGTGCGACTATGAGGGCAATCTCTACGCACTGGATCAGAGCGGTTCCATCTTCTCTCTGCGCGAAGACGGGTCACAGCAGCGGGTATTCACGCCGCTGGAAGACCTGAACGGCCTCGTATATTACGGAAGCGACACGCCTTCCGCCGTTTCTTTCGCCTTCGGTTTTGAAAGCAAAGACGTGTACGTGCTGTCCGACGGATTTATCGCCGTAACGCAAAAGCTCGGCGTAAAATCTCTGAACGATCTCGACGCAGACGGCGTTTACGCCGCCCTGTTCGATACGCCGCTCTCCTCCGACGACTATAACGGACTGCTCGTAAACGTTGCGCCGAGTTCGGCAGTCATCGCGCTGGACGTGACGGAGCTCTCTCAGAATTCCGCAGTTCTCCCCTATCACGGCTACCAAAAAACGGCGGAAGCCATGACGGGCGTCGTGCTTGCGGAAACGGGCGACGGCACGCTCGTGGGCGTCTTTACCAAAACGCCGAGCGGTGAAGTCTATGTGCTCTACTCTTATAACGTATGGCTCGTTTTGAAAGACGGCGGCGAAGACAGCGTGACCGCCGTAGACGGCGCCAGATATCTCTCCTCCCCCGATTATTCCGACGGCTACGTCGTGGAGGCGGTCGGGCTGTACCGATTCCCGCAGATGCGCCTCGGCGAAAACGGCAGTTTTACCGACTTTGCCTGTATACAGGAGCTTCCCAAAAATACGGCGGTAACGGTTTTGCAGAAAATCGGCAACGGCGCCCTCGACGCGGATTATTGCTTCGTGAAAGCAGAACTCGACGGACAGACCGTATACGGCTATGTTCCCGCAGGCTTCGTATTGAAGAGCGGCAACGCGGGCGTCGCTTCGGGCACGCAATTCCGCTATGCCCGCCTCGACCGCGGCGAGAGCGCGACGCTCCTGCACAAAAACACGGGCGAGGGCATTACGCTTTCCGATCGGGAACAGTTAAAGGTGTACGATTCCTTAACGGACGAAAACGGCAACGTATATGCGGAATACACGAACGAAAACGGCACCTACGCGGGCTATATCGACCCCTCCATACTCTATAATGCGACGCCCGTCGTTATGGTGACGCTCGTCATCGTGATGGTCGCGGCGGCGGCAGTCATACTTTCGGTATGTTACCTGCTTTTGCGCAAACAGCCTACCCTGCAATGACCCAAAAATAAACGGGCGCCCGCGCGAAATAACGCGCGGGCGCTTTTGCATTTTCTTTTCCGGATTTTCCGCATACGGGAACGCGCGGCGCCCTTCGGGGTGCCGCGCGTCACTCACTCCCATATTTCGGCCGAGCCGTCTTCTCCGTAATGCCAGTAATTCCCCTCCGTTTCCGGTTTTTGCGGGGAGAAATAGTAGATCTCCGCCCCCTCGATGCTCGCGCCGCAGGAAAAGTATGTTTCCTCTGAGCCTGCGTACAGCGCGCGCACGTTTTTCAGGCCGCCTTCCACCGAAACGTTTACGTTCGGGTCGGCAAACAACAGCCATGCGGAAGACGCGGGGTCGCCGTCTATCCTGAGGGAGCCGAGCTGCCCGCCGCCGAATGGCAGCAGCGCCTCTCCCATGCCCTCCTGTATATAAGCCTTGTTCTCTACAAGCAGCACTCCGCCGCGCACGTCGAATGCGTCGCAGCCGTCGACGAGGGTGAATCCTTTAAATCGCTTTGCCTGCACAACGGCGTCGTAAGCGACGGAAGCAAACGCCCCGTCGAGCAAAACAGTTTCCAAATTGCCGCACTGCGAGATAGCCCGGCTCTTCAACGTAATGGCGGAGGACTGCCCCTCTCCGCGCAGGGAACGAAGGGAGGGGCAATCTGAGACGGAACCGTTCTCAAACACCGCCGCACCGCTTACGATCACCTCTTGCAGCATCGGGCAGCGCCGAAGCGCCGTCGGTTCAAAGACCGTATCCCCCTCCACGCAGATCGTCTTCGCGCTGCAATCGTAAAAGGCATTCGCTTCCGCTCTGCCGACCCCCGCCAGCACGATCGTCTGCGCCCGGTTGTTGCAGAGCGCGTTCCCGGCGATGACGTCGTAGCCCTCCAAACGGATCCGGTCGCCGTACAATTCCGGCTGTACGGGCGGCACTGCGACGAGGCGTGTTTCGCCCTCCCTTTCGAGCGCCAGATGCCCGCCCGCTGTGGCAAAATAGCCGTCGGAGCGCTTTCCTGTTTCGTAACGCGTAAGCTGGGTAAAACCCTGCTTTTCCGCCGAATATGCCTGCAAATCGAACGCCGTTCCGAAGTGCAGCGTTTTGAGCTTTTTCCGCCATGCCGCCCGCATCGCCGTATTGCTCGTATAAATGCTCTCCGCCTTGTTCGTATCCAAAGCAACGACTTCCATGTCGCCGAACGGGTCGCCGCCGATGCGGGTCGCGCGGTCGGGAACGGTCACGCAGCCGTCCTGCGCCTCTTCGCCGCAGCGTACGAGCAAGCAGCTTTCGCCGTCTTGTTTGAATACGTTTTTCCCTTCCTGCTCATAAATGTCCGATCCGCTAAAATCCAGCTCCGCAACGGATATACCGCCGAGATCTTCTTCGATGACCGTATCTTTTGCCAGAACGAGCGTAACGTTCTCCGCGGAATATTCACCCAGCATGAGATCGCCCGGCAGAACGCTCCCTTCCGGAAGCCTGACCGCGCTTTCGGCGGCGTCGATGCGATAGATCCTGCCGTCCGACTCTTCATAGACCTTTGTCTGCAAATAGCGGAACGTATAATGCACGCTCACCTTTTCGGCCGACGGCACATAATAGGGCGCGTCGCAGGGGCGCTCTCCCGAATAACTGTCTTCTACGCCGCATACGCCGAGGGTATCGTCCGAAAAAAGCCCGCCGTCTCTCGGCAGTACGCTGCCCGCGAACACGACTTCTTTCACGCTTCCGTTTTCCCCTTCCTGCGTCACCTCGACTTCTACGAGGCTGTTAAAATCCACCTCCACGGTGCCGTCGTAATTGAACACGCGGTTGCCGCAGGCGTAGTCGGCTGTCTGCCCGAATGTCCTGCAATACAGGGTGCGCAGATCCTTTACATTCCGTTCCGCGCCCGCGTATGCGTCTCCGCGGACGGTGCAATCATAAATATATCCGCCCGAGCCGGCGATCCCTCCGCCGAAATTTGCGTCGGGAGAGCAAAACATCTCTCCCGTAAAGGAGCTCGCGCACACCAGGCCGCCGTCGCCGTTCCAACCCACAACGCCGCTGAGGTTGCCGTTTTCCGCCACGAGCGTTCCCTCTACCGCGCAATCCGCCACCGTGCCGCCGTTCAGACAGGCGATCGGGCCGACCGAACCGTGCACTTCTTGTGCGAGCGTTTCCGGGCGAAATGCGCCGTCCTTGAAGCGTATGTTCAGCCCGCTCACGATCGCAGACGGCCCGAGCTCGTAAAAGAGCGGCTGCTCCCCCGAAAGGGTCACCGTGTACCCGTGCGGATTGACGATGATGCCGTTGAAAGCGTCGTCTTCCCTGTCGACGATATGCTCCGCGCCCGCTTCGAACGATTGCGCCAGAATATATTTGCCCGTTTTGCCGATCTCTTCCATACTGTATACGGGCGTATAATCGGAATAGTCGGAATCCTCCGCAACGACGATATACCTGCCGATCACGACCGAATTCAGATCGCCTTCGCCCGCATAGCGGGGATTGTTCGTAAGGGAAAATTCATACCTGCCCGCTTTGTTTGCGTGCAGATCGCCGTTTTCATCGAGAAAAACGCCGTCCGCGTCGCCGCGCATGCGGATGATGTGATACTCTTCATCGGCAAGGCCGAGAGACGCCGTTTCCCCCACTTTCAGGCGGACGAGCTTCTCGGAAGCGCCGCCGAACTCCTCATATTCCGCAGCGGAAAGGTTTGAAATCCCGTACAGCGCCATCACTGCCGCGAAAAACAGCGCGATAAAAAATCCGAGCGCATATTTACGACCCGATCTCATTGTAACACCTCCCCTTCCATTTTTTGAAAAACACGCACGCCAGTACGAACAGCCCTTCCGCCGCGATAAAAAGCACGTTCAGAACGGGGGCGGCAAAGGCGTGATAGTCTTTGACCGCGTCCGAAGCGTTCCTGTACGCCCCGAAGTACAGCGGGATAACGGAATCGGGCGAGGCGAGGAGGGAAAGATCCGCCGCCGCGCTGCCCTGCCAGAAAAAGAACGCCGCGATCTGATAAAGCAATATGAGCGCGATCGCGATCACTGCCGCCGCCGTTTTGCCGCCGTAAGAGGTCGGCCTTTTTACGGCGCACTTTACCGCGTCGTAGCAGTAATAAACGAGGCACATCGAAACCGCCGCAGACGCCGCAAACAGCAGTCTCTCCGCGCCGTGCGCACGGAGCGAAAGCATAAAAAAGCCCTGCGGCACAACGTTGCGCACCTGTTCGCGCCCGATAAAAAACAGCGCGTCGAACAGGGTAGCAAGCAGCATTTCCGCCGCCAGAAACGCCGCCGTCCATACGAACAGAGCAAGGAGCCGCCCGCCGCAGACGTCTTTGTCCTGCACGCCCGCGATGCGGAAATAGCCGTAGCGCTCGTTCCAGAAGGTATAGGCGAGAAAGAACAGCGGCACCGCATAGCTCAACACGACGGTTATGCCGAACGCGATGCGCGCGCAGAGCTCGGCGCGCGCCGCCGATCCGACGGAAATCAACCCGCATACGAGCATCGCGCCCGCGCACAGGGCGAGCGCCGCCGCCCCCGTTTTGCGCATGCGCCCCGATTCGGTCAAAAACACTTTTCCGATCATAATACCATCTCCCTGTAATATTCGGAAACGCTCATTCCCTTTTCCCGGATATTTTCCGCATATTCGAGCTTGCTCAGCACGCCGTCTTTGAGCACCGTTACGTGCGTGAACAGGTTTTCGAATTCGGAGATCTCGTGCGTCGCCACGGCTACCACGCGCGAATCCAGCGAGCAATCGATGAGCGCGTTGATCACGAGGTCGCGCGCATTCAGATCGAGATTGGTCAGCGGCTCGTCGAGCAGCAGCACGGGCGAACGGGTACTGAAATTCAAAATAAATTCCGCGACCCTGCGCTTTCCCGAGCTCAGCGCAGAAAGGCGGCTCTTTACGGGAACGCCCGCTTTCGCAAGCCGCTCTTTCGCGCCCTCAGCGTCGAACGGATAAAAACGGGCGTAAAAAGCGAGCAGTTCGGATACGCGCATATATGCGGGGAAAGCGGATTCCGTGCGCATGTACGCCACGTCGCCGCCCCGCAAAGACACCTCCCCCGCGAACTCCCTGTCCGCATTGCCGAGAATATTGAACAGAGTGGTCTTGCCCGCCCCGTTCAGCCCCAGCACGCCGACAAACGCCCCGCGGGGAAAATGCCCCGCCGCGCCGCGCAGCACCGGCTTTCTGCCGTAGCTCTTTGCAATGTCTTTAAAATAAAATTCCCTCATCTCACTCATATTTTTCCTCCCCCGCCGCCCTTTTCGCCGCGGTATATCCTGCCCGCAAGGTCGAGGAACTCCTTCTCCGCCATGCCGGCCTCCTTCACCTCCGTAACCAGACGTTCTGTTTTCCCTTCAAGGAATTCTTCCCTCTTTTTTTTGACGAACGCGGCGTCGAGCGTAACGTATTTTCCGTTGGTACTGTCCGTATAGATCAGCCCTTCCTCGGAAAGCTGCAAATAGACGCGCACGATCGTGTTCGGATTGACCTGGCAGATCTGCGCAAAATCGCGTATGGCGGGCAGGCGGGCGCCGCAGGCATATTCGCCCGAAAATATCTTCTTTTTCACATATTCCGCGATCTGAGAATAGATCGTTTCGTTGTTCTTAAAGTTCATACCGCCGCCGCCCTTTTATTGTACTATCAGATTGATACAATAGATCGGTAAAAAATAGACGCCGAACGCGTCCGCTTCCTGTTTACATAGTATCACATAAATGCAAGGCTGTCAATCTCTTTTGCAAAAAATTTAAAAAAGAAATGCGCCGCCCGTTGCGGGCGGCGCGGAAAAATGCAATCTACTTTTCGGGGAAAAGCACGTAAAAGGCGGTACCCTTGCCCACTTCGCTCTCCACGCCGTATTCGAAGCCGTGTTTGATGAGAATGGTCTTTACGATGGAGAGCCCGAGCCCCGTCCCCTTTATGGGGCGCTTATGCGTCTCGTTGGAGCTGTAATATCTGTCCCAGATGGTGTCGATCTCTTCGGGCGGAATGCCCTTGCCCGTGTTCTTTACGCAGAAGCGGATCTTGCCGCCCTCCTCTTTTTTGAGAGATACGGCGATCTTTTTATCCTCTCCCGTATAATTGACCGCGTTCCCGACGAGGTTGTACACCACCTGTTCGATCTTTTCCATGTCCGCTTCGGTATACAGCTCGTCTTCGATGTCTCTCGTAAGGGTATACCCCTGCGTTTCGGTGAGATAGGAGAAGCGTTCGAGCACGGTATGGATAAATTCAGACAGGTTGAACGTCTGCAATTTCAGCGTGTCCATGCCCGAGCGTATTTTGGAAAGGTTGAGAATGTCGTTGACGAGCGCCGTGAGCCTGTCCGACTCGTCTATGATGACCTGCGTATGCTTGGCGCGCTTTTCGGGGTCGCCGCCGGAGATCTCCTGTATCATCGAAGCGTACGCCTTGATCATGGTCAGCGGCGTTTTCAGATCGTGCGTAACGTTTGCGAGCACTTCCTTTTGCAGGGCGTCGCTCTTGCCGATCTCTTCCTTCGCATAGTCGAGCGTTTCCGCGAGGGCGTCCATTTCGGCATAAGTGTACGCGCCCTTGAAATCGACGGTAAAATCCCCCTTTGCCATGCGCCGCGCCGCGCGGGTAAAGCGGGCGATCGGGCGGGTGAGCTCCATGGAGAGCAGCGCCGAAATGATGAGCGCCACAAAAACGACGATAACGGCGATCATGATCAGCTCCCTCTGCATCATGCTGAACGCATTGTCGGAAAGCTCGGTGGAATA
The DNA here is from genome assembly GCA_019115995.1 of Candidatus Borkfalkia avistercoris. GTDB lineage: Bacteria > Bacillota > Clostridia > Christensenellales > Borkfalkiaceae > Borkfalkia > Borkfalkia avistercoris. The sequence continues at coordinate 11,155 of DXCL01000006.1, read as the reverse complement.
GCTGATATACAGGTAGGTATCGGCGCTCTGCCCATCTGCGCGGGCGAAGCGTGCGGAATAAACGTAACTGTTGTCGTTGATGCGCACGATCACGCCCTTATCCGTCCCGGCCTGTTCGAGCGCGTCGAAAACGAGGGCAACGACCTGCTCGTCTACTCCCTCGATGCCGTAATCCCCCGCAGAGTCTCCCATGCCCGTGGGATACATGCAGTCTCCGGCCTCGTCCAAAACGTAAATATTGATGGCGGGGTTATCGTACTGAGCGAGCGTGATATACGCGTTTATGCCGTTGCCTTTATCCGCGTTTTCCAGCCTCTGAATGGCGGAAATACCCCTGTACACCTCGCCGCCGATGTCTTCGAGCTCTGTCTTCACCTCGTCGGTAAAGAATTTCCGCAAAAGCGTCGTCTGAAACACCCAGGTCAAAATAAGGATAAACGCAGCGAATGCCAGAAAACTGATCCACAATATGAAATTGATGCTGCGAAACCTCTTTCCCTTCATGCTTCGAATTTATACCCCATGCCCCGCAGGGTGACGATAAATTTTCTGTATTCCTTCAAGCTGCTGCGCAGCATCTTGATGTGCGTATCCACCGTGCGGTCGTCTCCGTAAAAGTCGAAGCCCCAAACGTCGGAAAGCAGTTTTTCGCGCGAAAGCGCGATGCCGTTGTTCTTTACGAGGTAGAACAGCAGCTCGTATTCCTTGGGCGTAAGTTCCAGCTTTTCGCCGTCTACGTATACGTTGCGCCCCTTCATGTCGATTTCCAGCCCCTCGAATTTTAGCGTCTCGCGCGACGCCGCGCCCGCCTTATGCCTCTTGGTCACCGCCGCGATGCGCGCCATCACTTCCTTCGGAGAGAAAGGCTTGGTCACATAGTCGTCCGCGCCCACCTCGAAGCCGAACAACTTGTCATACTCTTCGCCGCGCGCGGAGAGCATGATGACGGGTATATCCTTGATCTTATGGATCTCCTTGACGGCGGAAAACCCGTCGAGGGCGGGCATCATAACGTCCATCAAAATAATGTCGTAGTCGTTATCTCTGCACATTTTGACCGCCTGAATACCGTCGGACGCCTCGTATGCCTCATTGCCTTCGAATTCCACATACTCTTTGAGCACGTTGCGGATCATCTCTTCGTCGTCCACGATCAAAACTTTCATCTTTTTATCCTCCCGATAATCGTACACAGCCATTATATACGGTGTTTATTATTATAACACTATCGCGAGATGAAAAACAAGTGAAAACAGCATTTTTTACCTTCAAAAAACACGAACAAATGTTTGACTTTTTGAACGCGCGGCGGTATAATGAGTATGCAAACCAAAAAACGAGGGAGGAAAATTCGGATATGATAGACGCCGAACGGCTGAAAATTCTTACGGAAAGCGCAAAGTACGACGTATCCTGTTCCTCCTCCGGCTCGCGGCGGACAAACGTTAAGGGAGGCACGGGGAACGCGAGCCCCGCGGGGATCTGCCATTCCTTTACTCCTGACGGGCGGTGCGTATCTCTCTTGAAGATCCTCCTGAGCAACCGCTGCGTGTACAACTGCCTGTACTGCCCCAACCGTGCCGAAGCGGACGTGCCGCGCGCCTCCGCCACCCCCGACGAGATCTGCGAGCTCACGCTCGCTTTTTATAAACGCAACTACATCGAGGGGCTGTTCCTCTCCTCCGCCGTGGAAGGCTCGCCCGACGCGACCATGGAAAAAATGCTCGATACGGTGATCAAGCTGCGCAAGGTTTACAGATTCAACGGATATATCCACCTGAAAGGCATACCGCAAGCGGACAGATCCCTCATCTCCCGCGCGGGGCTCTACGTCGACCGCATGAGCTTCAACGTGGAGCTCCCCTCCGAAAAGAGCCTGCGGCTTTTGGCGCCGCAAAAGAGCAAAGAGGGCGTTTTGCAACCCATGAAGCAGCTCGCCCTCGAAAAGGCGGCCGTCAAAGAAGAAAAGGCAAAACACCGCAAAATGTTTCTGCCCGCCGGCCAGACGACCCAGCTCATCGTGGGCGCTTCCCCCGAATCGGACGGGCAGATCCTGAAGCTGAGCCAGGCGATGTACCGCCGCTTTTCCCTCAAAAGGGTATATTTCTCCTCCTATATCCCCGTCGTGCGCCACTCCCTGCTCCCCGACCGATGCGCGGGGCTTTTGCGCGAGCACAGGCTTTATCAGGCGGATTGGCTGATGCGCTTTTACGGATTTTCCGCCGAGGAGATCGCGGGAGAAAACGAAAACCTGCCCGAAGAATACGACCCCAAATGCGCCTGGGCGCTCAAAAACATGCAGCTCTTTCCCGTCGAAATCAACAAGGCGCCGCTCGAAGCGCTTTTGCGAGTGCCCGGCATCGGCACGCTGGGGGCGTATAAGATCATAAAGGCGAGAAAGTACGCGGCTTTGGATTTTGACGACCTCGCAAAAATGCGCATCGTTTTAAAACGCGCAAAACACTTTATCACCTGCGGCGGAAAGTTCTACGGGAGCGAAAACATATCCGCGGTAAAAACCATGCTCATGCTGGAAGAAAAGAGCGAACGCTACGAACAGCTTTCCCTTTTCTCCGCGCCGGAGGTTTCCATTTCCGCGCTTACGGGGCAGTTATGAACGTATACATCACCGACGGAAGCGAAGATTGTTTTTATACCGCCGTATTTTCCGCCTGTACGGACAAAGACTGCGTTGTTACCTCCTCCCGCACGGTACAGCTGCCGATGGACAGCACCGTGATCGTGACGCAGACGGACGAAAAAAAGTGCGCGCGGGTCAGGAAAAAATTGGCGGAATATGCGCCGCGCTCCCTGAAAGACGTTTCCCTCCTGCTTCGGCGCGGATCGGAAACGAAGGAGCAGACCGCGCTCGAATATATACGGCTCATCATACGCAGAAAAGCGCCCGTGGGCGATATGCTCTCTCACCCCGCAGTGATCGCCGCGCGGGAGGAAAAGAAAAAAGTGACCCTCGAAGCGCACCGTTTTACGGGATTTTTGCGCTTTATGGAGGGAAAGGGCGGCATTTACTACGCCCCCTTTTCGCCCGATAACGACATTTTGGAGCTGATCCTGCCTCACTTCATCGCACGGCTGCCTTCCCAGCCCTTCATGATCCACGACACCGCACGCAAAAAAGCGGCGCTCTATAACGGAAAGGAATGCGTGATCGCCGAAACGGACGATACGGTGAGCATTTCCCTTTCCGACTGCGAAACCGCGTTTCAGGATCTGTGGAAGGAGTATTACCGTTCCGTGAACATCCCCTCCCGCCCGCACGAAAAACAGATGAAGGGCTACATGCCCGTGCGCTATTGGAAATTCATGCCGGAAAAGAACTGAACGACGGCACCCGCGCGCAAAAAATGCGCGCGGGCGCTTTTTATTGTTTGTAAATCTTAAAATAAGCTTTATAATCTTAATTTTGCGCATATTAAGACATAATTTAACAATTATAAATCTTATATAAATCCTCCCTTTGCGGCTACAATAATAAAAAAAGCATAAGGAGGAACCCGGCATGGCAAAAAACGGCCAAACGGCGGAGATCGCCTCTTTTCTGATAGAACGGCTCTCCGCCATGCGCGTAAAAAACAATTTTTCGCAGCGGGAGCTGAGCCTGAGGATCGGCAAAGAAAGCTCGTACATCAACCGCATGGAACAGAGTAAATTCATTCCGTCCGTAGATACCCTGTACGCCATCGTGGAAGCGTGCAACGCGAGCATGGAGGAGCTGTTTTATTACGATATGGAGCAATATCCCGCCGACGCGGAGCTGTTAAAGCTCTTCCGCTGCTTTTCCAAAGAAAAAAAGGAAGCGCTCATCAAATTTTTGCAGACGCCCTGAAAACAAAGCGGCAGCGGGCGGGGCCCTCGTTTTCAAACGAGGGCCCCGCCTTTTTTAAACGAAACGGGCGCGGGTCAAAAGGCCCGCGCCCGCCGATCATTCTCTTGGTAAACTTATACGATATATTTTTCTTCCGCCTGCGGCGCGTTGTCGAGCTCTTCCTTTTTCGCTTCATAGCCGCGCTTGCCGAGGAGAGCGTACGTCGCCTGTTTGCCGGCTTCCACGCCGGGCTGATTGAAGGTATCGATGTTGAACATCGCGCCCGCATAAGCCGTTTGCAGTTCGAACAGATACATCAGCTGGCCGAGCGTAAACTCATTGACCTCAGGGATATGCACGGTATAGTTCTGCCTGCCCGCCTTCGTGAGAGCGTAAGCGGTCGCCTTGTTTTCCGCGGTGATGAGCTCGTTCATCGTATGCCCGCCGAGGAAAGCGACGTCGGGAATATCCTCGCAGCCGTGCGGGATATCCACTACCGTGCGGTAATTGCCTACCGAGAGGAAGGTAACGACCTTATCGAAGGGGCCTTCGGTGTACAGCTGCACCTGCGAATGCTGATCGGTAACGCCCAAAGATTTGACGGGCGTCTGCCCCACGTTGCAGGGTTTGCCGTCAAGCGTTACGTTTTTGCCGAGGCTCTCCGCCCACAGCTGGCAATACCAGTCCGCCATGAGTTTGAGGCTGTCTGCATACGGCATCATGACGCCCACGTTCTTGCCGCGCTTCATCGCCATGACCTGCAAAACGGCACAGGCAAGCGCCGGATTTTTTGTAACGGAGGGTTTATTGCATACGCCGTCCATATAAGCCGCGCCCGCGAGCATCGCCTTTATGTCGAGCCCCAAAACCGCAGCGGGCAAAAGCCCCACGGGGCAGAGTTCGGAAAATCTGCCGCCCACGCCGTCGGGGATATAGAAGGTTTTATAATTGTTCTGCTTCGCGAGCTTGATGAGGTTGCCCTTGATCTGGTCTGTGGTGGCGATAATATTCTCGCTCGCCTTTTCGCCGAGCGCCTTTTTGAGAATGTCGTTGATGATGAGGTACTGCGTCATCGTCTCGCTGGTCGCGCCCGATTTTGTGATCACGTTGAAGCAGGTCTTTTCGGGTTCGATAACGTCCAAAAGCGCCGCCATGCGCTCGGGGTCAACGTTGTCCTCTACATAAAATTTGGGGCCGCGCCTCTTGGACGGCGCGAGGTCGTTATAATGCAAATGGCACAGCGCGTTGAACACGGCGATAGGACCGAGCGCGCTCCCGCCGATACCGAGCACGACGAAATATTTGAATTTGCGGCGCACTTCCTTGGCGGTCGCGATGATGTCTTCCACGATCTCTTTCTGGTTATAAGGAAGCTCCGTCCAGCCCATCATGCCCTTGCCGCGGTTATCCGCAACATAATCGAACGCGTCCGCCGCCGCTTCCTTTTCGCGCGCGAGATCCGCGTCGGTAAAGCCGTCTTGCCCGACAAACTTTTTCATCATGTTGTTGTAGTCGACGGTCACGCGCATGGAATTGCGCCACTCTTTGTTCCTGAAATTCATATCGAAATCCCTCCGTTTTGAATTGCTTATTCGAGGCGGTTCGCCTTTCTCATTTATTGTAAAGCAAAAAAACGCGTATGTCAACGATTCGCCAAAAAAAAGGCGGGTTTTTCACAATTTTCAGGCAATTTGCCCCTAAAAAACATATAAAACGAGGGCGACGAGAACGGAGCCTGCGACGGCGGAGAGCGCGTTCGCCGAAAGCACCTACCAAAAAAACGGAAAAGCTCCCCAAAAATTTCAGATTTCCGAAAAACAAAAATGCGCGAAAAACCCTCCGCGCATTTCTTTTCAGCCGATCTTATAGATGATCTCGTCGATATAGTCGCACGCCTGCTTCAATTCTCTATAATCGCCGTAGTCGTTCGCGTATACTTCTATGAGCGCCGCGCCGTCGAAGCCCGCGTCTTTGAGCCGTCTCAGGCACTCCTCGAAGTCGAACGTCCCCTTGCCGGGAAGACATATTTTGCCCCGCTCGTTCACGTCGGAAAGGTGCACGTGCGAAATGCATCCCTCCATATCCTTGATATACATCTGATACGGATAGCAGGAAAGACGCGCCTGCTTGACGTCGAAAACCCCTGAAAGATCGGGGCAGTATTCCCTGACCCTGCCGAAAATGCCAGGTTCGTTATAAAACGCCCAGTGCACGTTTTCCAGGCAAAGCCTGACCCCGTGCGCGGCACAGCATTCAGATATCTCGCAAAAGCTTTTGCCCGTTTTTTTATAATCGGGCGGAGCGGAATTCTTTTTCAGGCGCGTAATGCCGTGAAAGGTATAGCGTTCCGCGCCGAAAATACGGGCGGAAGCCATGGCGCCGTCCAATATTCTGAACGCGTCCGCTTTGGCGCGCGGGTGCTGGCCGAACAGCTGCGGCTCGAACTGCGTGTTCAGAAGATGCACCGAATTGACTTTGAGCGCGCCCCTGCGGGCGAGCAAAAGCCGCGCAAATTCCTCCGTATATTCGGAAAAAGTGGTCAAAAAAACTTCCGTAGATCTCACGCCGAGCCCGTTGAGCACGGTGAGCGCGTCTTCGTTGAATTCGCGAAGGAACAAAGACGCCGTGGAAACGCCGCTGTACATGCCGTCCTCCTAATAATACAGCCCGATCAGCTCGTCCGCCGCTCCCTTCATCAGGTCATACTTGTTGTAAAGGGTCATGATCGTAAAGCGGTCGCGTATCTTATAGCAATGAAAGAGCATATCCCGCACGGTATCTTCGGAAACGCCGATCTGAGAAAACCGCGTCGGGCAGCCGAGCGAAGACAAAACGGAGGCGACCCACCCGGGCTCGGGGAGCCCCTCTGCAAGCGCAACGACCGTATCCTTCCCCGCAAAATCCTGCGGGATCTCCTTGACCCGCTTGTACATTCTGAGGGAAACGAGGGTGCCCAGCCCTACCTTTATCCCGTGCAGCGGGATCCGTTCGCCGCGGCGGAGAAAATCCATCTCCAAAAAATGCGACATATGATGTTCCGCGCCGCTCGCGGGGCGGGAATTGCCCGCAATGACCATCGCATAGCCGGAAATGAGGAGGGCGCGCATGAGGCTGCCGATCCCTTCCCTGCCGCAGGTTTTGATGCTCTCTATGTTTGCGACGCACTCTTCGAGCGCGACGCGCATGAGAGACGCCGCCTCCTCGTTATAAGCTTCGCCGTTGAGCAGATGCGACATTTTCCAGTCGGTAAGGCAGCAGAATTTTGCGAGGATATCCCCCGCCCCTGCGCCCGTCATGATCTTCGGGGCGGAACACAATATATCGAAATCGATGAGTATATCCGATACCGTGTGCGCGTTTTCGGTGATCTTAAAACCGTTTTTGATGAGAGGCGTAACGCCCGAGGTAAACCCGTCCATACTGGCTGCCGTGGCGAGCACGCCGCACTTTTTGCCCGCATGAAAGGAAGTATACTTCGCGATGTCGTTGAGCGTTCCCGAGCCGACGGCGAGAACGTAGTCAAACCCTTTCAGCCCGTCATAGACGAGGCCGCACGTCTTTTCGTCCGCCACGGGCTCCTCCTCGGGAATGACAAAGAGCGCGGCGTTCAGCCCGCGCGCGCACAGCTCTTTACAAAAAGGCTCCGCATAGCGCGCGGTATTTTTATCCGCAAGCACGAGAATGCGCATGCCCGCTGCCGCCGCTCTGAACACGGGATAAAAATCTTCGCTCTTATACTCGGCGTTGATGCCGAATTTTTCAGATAAACTTACGATGTCTTCACAGTTTTTCATGAGAAAATTGTAGCACAAAGCGGGCGCGCCGTCAACAAATTTGCGCATTTTTGCCGTTGACATAAAAGGGCGGCAAGTGGTATAATTTTATAAAAGACGGCAGAAGGAGGCAAAATTTATGCCCTTGATCCCCTATAAGCACAAAACGCAGTATTACGAAACGGATACGATGAAGATCGTGCACCACTCCAACTATGTGCGCTGGATCGAGGAGGCGCGCGTGGATATGCTCGAACAGATGGGCGTCGGCTACGACGTGATGGAAAAGGCGGGCGTGCTCAGCCCCGTGCTTTCCGTCCGGTGCGAATACAAGGCGATGACGCGCTTTCCAGAAACGGTCGTGATCTCCGTGCGCCTCGTGCGCTATACGGGCGTAAAATTTGAGATAGAATACGAAATACGGGGAGAGCGGGGCGACCTGCGCACTCTGTGTTCGAGCAGCCACTGCTTTATAGACGAAAGCGGAAAACCCATTTCCCTGCGCAGGAAGTTCCCCGAATGGGACAAAATATTCCTCTCCTATGCGGAAAAGGGCAGAGATTGAAAAGAGATTGAAAGCGGCAAGAGCCGCCCTCGCAGATGCAGGCGAGGGCGGCTCTTTTATTTTTCGTTTTTCGGGAACTGCGCAGAAAAGGAAGACGTAAACGTCTTTCCGTTCAGATAGGAAAGCATGCCCGTAAAAGAGAACGACAGCTCTTTTGCGACCAAAATGTGCCTTTTGAGCGCATATTTTTTGTTCAGAGCCTCGTCTCCGTACTTTTCGTCTCCCGCGACGGGGTGCCCGATAAAGGCGAGGTGCGCGCGGATCTGATGCGTTTTTCCGCTGTGCAGGCGCACGTGCACGCGCGCGAGTTCTCCCGCGTTTTCCGCACCGAAATATTCGGTCACGATCTTCTCCGCACCCTTGCGCGGTTCCGCATAAACTCTCACACGCGCGGCGGCGGCGTCCTTTACGAGATAAGCGGTCAGCACGTCAGCCGGCTTTTTGAAGGGGTGAAAACAAACCGCTTCGTAAATTTTTACCGCGCGGCGCTCTTTGAACGCCGCCGCCAGAGCCCTTTCCGCGCCGTCGTTTCTGGCAAACGCCATCACGCCGCAGGTATTGCGGTCGAGGCGGTGCACCGGCCGCGCTCCGTACGCCTCCGCCAGCGTGCAAAACAGCGCCTCAGAATTGACGCCCGCATATTTATCGGCAAACAGCACGTTTTCGTCTTCATATAAAACGCCGTAAAACGGGCGCGCCTCCTCTTTTAAGGTGGTGTAGTACGCGACCTCGTCGCCCGCTTCGAGCATGACGTTTTCGCCCGTCTTTTTGCCGTTGACGCGCACGTCCTTTTCCCGCAAAAGCCGCGAGAAGGCAAACGAGCCCTGCGCATAATGATCATCGGTGAAGTCTCTGAGCCTGCCGCGCTCGGAGACGATAAGCTTTTTCACGGCGTTTCCCCCGTTTGTTTTTTATAAATACGGCCGTAGCCGTCAACAGCGCCGCGCCCATGACCGCCCAGAGCGCCGCGCCGAAAAAGAGGAGCGCGTACACCGCATAGGCAAGCAAAAAGGCGATGCCCGTTTGGATAAACGCGTCGGCAACGGCGCGCCCCGCGCCGAGCTCCCTGCCCGCCGCCGCGATCGCGGATACGCAGGGCGAACACGCCATGATGAACGCCGTGAACGCCGCGGCGGACTGCGCGCTCATCGCCGCGGAGAGATCCGCGCCGTAAAAGACCGCAAGCATACCCGCCACGCTTTCCTTTGCGATGAGCCCCGTAAAGGCGGCAAGCGCGACCTGCCATTCGGTGATCCCCATGGGATAGAAGAGATATTTCAGCCCCCGGCACAGCGTTTCCGCGATGCTGCCCGCGCCCCCTTCGCCCACATAGCGCAGGGAAAAATCGAAGGAGAGCAAAAACCACATCACGACCAAAACCGCCGCTACGACGGTAACTATCTTCATTATAAACTGTTTGCAATAAAATAGCAACGATTTTGCGACCTGCCGCAAAGAAGGGAATTGCAGGTGCGCGATCTCCATGGCAAGCGTTTCCTCCTCCCCTCTTTTGAGCAGGAACGCGGCGGCAAGGGCGAGAAATACGCCGCCGAAGTAAATGACGGCGAGCGCAAAAAATTTATGCGTGAAAAAGGAGGATATAACGGCGAGATATACGGGCATTTTCGCGCTGCATGAAATGTACGGCAATATGCGGATCGCGCGCCGCTGCACCGCCTTGTTTTCCAGCCCGCGCGTGGTGAGTATGGCGGCGGCGGAGCAGCCGAAGCCCATCAGGATCGAAAACGCCGCCCTGCCCGTCAGCCCCGCCTTGCGGAAAATGCCGTCCGTCATAAAGGCGAGCGCAGACATATAGCCGCTCTCCTCCATCATAAAGAGAGCAAAATACAGAATGGCGATCTGCGGCAGGAAGGAAAAGAGCATACCCAGCCCCGAAAAGAGGGCGGAAACGAACGCTGCGGCTGCCTCAGCCGCGCCCATGTTCCTCGCCCACGCGGAGAGAGCGCCCCCGACCCTGACGGCGACGAGCTCCTCCAACAGCCCTTTGAGAAGTTCGCCCGGCATATTGTTTGCAAAAGCGAAAAAAAACACCGCAAGGAGGGTCATAAAAAAGAGCGGTACGGCGATATAAGGCTTATACAAAAACCTTTCGGCGCGGCTTTCCCGGAACGCTCCGCCAGACCATATGCCCTCCAAGGGAGCCCCGTCTTCCCGCACGATCGGGCGGTCTTTTCCGCACACGTTTCCGCAAAACAGGTTCTCCGCGAGAAACGCGCGCAGTTTACGGATATCTCTGCGGCTGTGCGCGTTGACGCAAAGCACGGGCGCGCCGAGGCGGGCGGAAAGCGCCTTTTCGTCGAGAAAGCCTCCCCTCCTCTTTAACAGATCCCCCATCGTTACGACCAACAGCGTCTGAGGAGCGCGTGCCTTTACCTCGTAAAAAAGGCGCAGCGAACGCGGCAGGGTGAGCGCGTCTGCCACCACGAGCGCGGCGGCATAATCCTTCCCTTCGAGCGCGCGGCGGGAGATCTCTTCCTCCATATTGGGCGAAGAGAGGGTATAGATGCCCGGAAGATCCGCAACCGTCGCCCTTTTGCCGTTGAGCCGCGCGGCACGTTCGGTCATGCCCACCGTTACGCCGTGCCAGTTTCCAGTTTTCGCGTGCCCGCCCGTGAGCGCGTTGAACAGCGTGGATTTGCCGCAGTTCGGATTGCCCGCGAGCAGTATGCGCATATGTTCAGATGTCCGCCCGCTCATCTCCGCACTCCTTTGCGACAGAAATTCCCTCGGCGAGCTTTTCCCCGCAGGCGAGGCGCACCCCGCCCGCTTCCAGCATAACGCCGCCGCCGAACGGCGCGCGGCGCACGAGCGTTATGCGCGCACCCTCGTAAACGTTGAGCATTTTCAGCCGCTCCGCGGCCTTCTTTTCCGCCGCGACCGCGATCACCCGCGCGCTCTCGCCCGCCTTCATTTCCGAAACCTTCATATATTGACTATATGAAGCGGCGCGCCCCGATATGCCATATCGGG
>DXCL01000005.1 GCA_019115995.1 Candidatus Borkfalkia avistercoris | reverse complement strand
TAGAATTTTTGAAAATCTCTCACAAAAAAAGCGATCTATCGTTTCCGAAAGATCGCTCTTTTTCTCGCTTGAAAGTGCAATTCCTTTATGAATTTTATTTTGATTTTATTCCCTATGGGAATTGCGCTTTCCCGCGCGCCTTTATAAGCGCCGCCGAAGTATTTTTGTCCGTCAAACCAGAGCCCCGTGAGAAATTTTCCGTCGCTCTCCATCGTCATTTCGCCGAGAGGGGAAGAATATGCGCAGACGTATCGCATGGCAGTTTCCTTTTTTGTTATATTGTAACAGTTTTTTTTGAGAGGGTCAACCTCTTTTTGCAATGCACTCCAAACATCTTTCTTCCGGATGCGGCGCGTTTGCATGCGGTTTGCACGAAACAAAACGCCGCATTTTATATGTTTTTGTGCGCTAAAAATTTGTAAATGTATTGCGGAAATAAATTTTTTATGGTATAATAAACAAAAATCGTAGCTGATCGATGGAGGGTGCGCATGGAATGTCCTTATTGTAAAGCCGGAATGGAACAGGGCTTCGTAAAGTCTACGGGGTATGATTTGTACTGGATCAAGAACGGATATGAAGCGAATATGGCAAGGCGTAACGTTACGGAGCACGGCTTTTTTATTGCGGACAAGGGGTTTATCAACGGTACGCAGACGCAGGCATATTACTGCAATAAATGTAAAATTGTAATCATGAAAGCCGGAGAATAAAGCGATCAATTTACGAGTGGAAAGGTGTTTTGCCATGGGTCGGGTCTTCGATTGCATTATCCAAATTTATAAAACAATAAAGGAAAGGGAGCCGAAATATTATCGCGAGAGTATTTCGGCTTATGAACGCGCTTTTTTGGAATTGCTGGATACGAAGGAAGTAACGGGCGGGAGCGACGCAGATACGATCGAAGCCCTGCATGCGTTATTTCTCAAACACCTGGAACCGTGCGATTTTACAAAGGCGGAAGAAATTGAGTCCGGAGCAGGGCGCGCGGAAGGCGGCGCGGCGGAAGTTTTTTTGAAGCTGCTGTTCAGTGAATTGAGCCTGAAAAAGGAGACCGCCTGCGTCCTGACGGAGAGCGGCGTGGCGGAAGCTTTGCCCGATTGCGCTTTCAGGAGGAGGGCGGCGCAAAAGCTTGCTTTGCTGCAAAATGATAAATTTGCGGAACAGTATTATGCTTTTGCGGAAAAATACGACGGACTGAGCGTTGTAACGGGTATATCGAAAAGAGATCTGTATATACCGCTCAGGGGCAGATATATGGGCCGCGTCAATGAAACGAGCTTTTATCTGGAAGAAGAGATAGACGAATTTGTCCGGGAAAGGGGTACTGCGAACGTCATGCTCTTGTTCGGCGAGGCGGGGCAGGGAAAAAGTACGTTTGTAAGATCTTATTTCTGCAAATCTTTTTTTGAGGACAAGAAGGTTTTTCTGTTTAAATTGGCAGATGTTTTGCCGTCTATGTTTTTCGGGTTCAGGCTGCGCGTACGCGATTTTTTGGAGGCGTATGGGCTGAACGGCGAAATGCTCGGCGGCGGACTGCTGATCCTGGACGGATTGGACGAAGTTGTGGGGGAACTCACGGCAAAATCGTATAACCTTTCGGAATTTATCAACGAACTCGAAGAAGAACTTTCCGATATAGCGAAAAATTGCAAACTCCTGATCACGTCGAGACCGCAGGGGATAGAAGACAGGCTGATCGGCTACGAAAAGATAAAAATATCCGGCTTGTCTTTTTCCGATCAGAAAAAGTGGATATTAAAATACGCGGGCTTGTCAGGAGACAGGGAGTTTTCCGAACAGACGCTGCTGTCGATCCGTTCCGCTTTCGCGGAATTGTCTAAATTGATGGAAACGCCCCTGCTATTTGAAATGATCGTAGCGCACGGCGTGAACGACAATATTAAAAACAGGGTCTTTCTGTTTGAACGTCTGTTCAAGGATATAGTAAATGCGGAAAGGCCGAAGGATATTCACCGTCTTTTCGAAAGGCTTGCCGTTGAAGAATTTGTCGAGGGCAAGGGGAGCAAGGTCAAAGAAGCGGAAATAAAGTACGCCTATCATCAGAGCTTTGTGGAGTTTTATCATATCGGCGAGGGCGTTGCGGGCGCGGAATTCGTGCATCGCAGCTTTTATCAGCATTTTTTGGGCTACGGGCTGGTCAATACTTTTTTGCAAAGTCTCTCTTCGCGGGAAGCGTTGATCGGATTTTTGAAAAAACTCGGGAAGCGCAGGCTGGAAAAATATGAATTGGAAAACATCGGCTGGATCGCGCAGAAGGAACATCTGTACCTGACGGAGGGGCAGATCGAGTTTGTTTTCGACGAAATCGTAAAAAACAACGGCATATACGCCTCGGAAGATCGCTGTTCTCTGACGACGGCGGGAGCCGTGTTTGTAAATTGCATAAATCTGGTCAACGCGCTTGCGGCAAAGACCGTATGCCTGAGCGGGATCAGGCGGGAAGTGTTCAACGAGCTTTTGCGCACCTATGACAATTTCGGCATTCAGCTCACGAATTTCGACCTTTCTTTTTATATCCTGGTCGGGGCGCGGCTTTCGAACGCTAATTTGTCGGGGGTAAGCATGAGGGGCTGCGATCTCGCGCGGGCAGATCTGTGTTGCGCGGATCTCGCGCGGGCGGATCTGAACGGCTCTTATTTGAGGGGAGCGGATCTGCGCGGGGCGTGCCTGGAAGAGGCGGATCTTTCCGAGTGCAATCTGAGCAATTCGTATCTCAGCGGCGGCAATCTGCGCGGCTGCAACCTGCTGCGGGCGTATCTCATCAATTCGAATATGCTGGCGGCGGATCTGCGCGGGGCAAATCTGAAAAATGCGAATATGCAGGGCGCCATACTGAATGAAGCGAGCTATGAACAGGAAGCTCTGGACAAGGCGATCAGAACGCGCGAGCAATTGCTTGCATATATGCAGCAGAAGGGGTAAAGCATATGAATTTTATGCCGTACGAGGGGAACGAACCGTATATATTTGTCAGCTATGCACACGCGAATCAGGAGATCGTGACCCGCATCATAGAGACGCTTCACGAAAACGGATACAGGATCTGGTACGATTCCGGTATCATGCCGGGCGACGATCCTTTTGAAAACATCGCGAAGCATTTATACAACAGCGCGCTGGTCATCGTGTTTTTGTCTCGCAGGTCTATCCAGTCGCATTATTGTAAGAGCGAGGTCAATTTCGCATTTTCGAAATCCAAAAATCTTATTTGCGTCGTACTGGAAGAATTCGAAATGCCGCTTGGTTGGGAAATGCAGCTGCAAAACACGCAGTTGCTGTTCTATTACAAGCTTTCGGAAGAAGAGTTTTACGCAAAGCTGCTCGGCGGAGATAACATAAAAAAAGTACAGAAAGGCGGTAAGGAAGATGACTTTTCACGTTCGGCCGCGGCGAGATCGTTGGGGAGGGAAGAAGCGGATCTATTGCCCGTAACGGAGGGCGCCGTTTTTATTCCCGACGACGTGACCGAAATTTGCGCGGGCGCCTTTGAGGGGAGAGAAGATATACGGCGTGCCGTATTGGGTAAAAACGTAAAAAAGATAGGGGAACGCGCTTTTGCAAACTGCTGTTCGCTGGAAAAGATCTCTTTCGGCGAACGGCTTGCGCAGATCGGGCCGCAGGCCTTTTCTCGGTGCCGCGCTCTCGAAGAGGTTGAGAGTTTCAGCCCGAGGTTCGAATGGCTCAACGGAAGATTTCTCATCGAGGGCGGCAAAGCGCTTATCGGGGCTTTTCCGAAATGCGGAGAAACGGAGTGCGTTCTGCCGATTTCGTTGCGCTATATAGAGCCGTACGCTTTTGACGGTGTAACGGGAATGGAGCGGCTCGTGATTTCGGAGGGTGCGGTCTATATCGGGCGGCATGCCGTGCGCGAATGCGCGGGCTTGAAGGAGATAACGCTTCCTTATTCTGTAAGATTTATTGCGGAAAACGCATTTCCGGCTTGTACGGAAATTAAATTTTACGGGCATGCGGACTCTTACGGGGAACGCTATTGCAGGACCAACGGCCTGCGTTTTTCTGTTCAGGACGAGATCGGGGAAGAATTGCGGTCTGAATAAAACCGATGACGGGTTCTTTCCGCGGAAATAAAAAGGGCGGCGCGTGGTACACGCGCCGCCCTTTCGGGTTTGCCGTAAGTTATTATTCTTTGAACATTCTGTTGAGCCTTCTCGTGATGGAGCGGATATTTTCGCGCACTGCGCTCCTCGCGCTCCCGCCGATCACCTTTCTCGCCTCGACCGACTTGTTCACGCGTACGCGGGAAAGTATGTCTTCGTCGAACAGAGAGGAAAAGCTCTGGTATACGAAAAGGTCGAGCTTGTCGAGCGTCTTGTTGTTTTCGATGCAGTGGCGCACGATCTGCCCCGTAACGGCGTGCGCGTCGCGGAACGCCATGCCTTTCTGCACGAGATAGTCGGCAATGTCCGTCGCGGTGGAAAATCCGCCCGCGGAAGCGAAACGCATCTTTCTCGTGTCGAAAGAGATGTTCTGCAACAACTCGTTGAAGATGGCAAGGCAGTTGAGCACCGTCTCTTCCGCGTTGAAAAGCGCTTCCTTGTCCTCTTGCAGGTCTTTGTTATAGGAAGTGGGAATGCCCTTGATCACGGTCAGGATCCCCATCAGGCTGCCGTAAACTCTGCCCGTTTTGCCGCGGATCAGTTCGGGGATATCGGGATTCTTTTTCTGCGGCATGATGGAGGAGCCCGTCGAGTAAGCGTCGGAAATGTCAATGAATCCGAATTCGTCGGTAGAGTAGATGATGAGGTCTTCGCAGAAGCGCGAGAGGTGCGCCATCACCGTCGAACAGCAGAATATGTATTCGGCGACGAAATCTCTGTCGGATACCGCGTCGATGGAGTTCTGTGAAATTTCGGAGAAGGAGAGCAGAGAAGCCGTCATTCTCCTGTCGATGGGGAAATCCGTGCCCGCGAGCGCGCAGCTGCCGAGGGGCATCACGTCGGTACGCTTATAGCAGTCGGTAAACCGTTCGAGGTCGCGCAGGAACATTTCGCTGTAAGAATTGACGTACTGCGCCACCGATACGGGCTGCGCCTTGCGCATGTGCGTGTAGCCGGGCATGATATACTGCACGTTGTTGTTGGCAACGTCCAAAAGGGTCGTGATGAGCGTTTTGATGTGGTTAGAAATGTTTACGATGCTGTCCTTTACGTACAGGCGCAGATCGGTCGCAACCTGGTCGTTGCGGGAGCGGGCGGTATGCATCTTTTTGCCCTTGACGCCGATGCGCTTAACCAGCTCGTTTTCAACGAAAGTATGAATGTCCTCCGCGCCCTCGATGGTCAGATTGCCCTTTTCGATGTCCGCGAGGATATTTACGAGGGTATCGCAGATCTCGTCTGCCTCTTCTTTGGGAATGATCTGCGTTTCCCCCAGCATTTTAACGTGCGCGATGCTGGCGAGAATGTCGTGCCAGTACAGCTTGTAATCGAAAGAGAGCGACTGATTGAAGTCGTCTGCGCTCTTGGCGCTCGGTTCGGTGAATCTTCCTTCCCACAATTTCATATTGCCTGTTCTCCGTAATTTTTTTGCTTCGATTTTAATTGACTTATTGCGATTAAAACCTTAAAATAGATAGAAGGAAACGGCATCGCCGCGGGCGGTTGATCTCGCCCCTTATCCTGTATCGCTTCTATTCTAATACATTTCATAAAAAAATTCAAGTTATTTTATAAAAAAGAGAGACAAATTTGATTATTTTAGGGATCGACCCCGGGCTCGCCACGCTCGGCTACGGCGTATTGGAAAAGGATAAAAACGGCAACGCGCGCGCCGTCGACTACGGCGTGGTGCTCACGCCCAAGCAGGAGCGCCTTCCCACGCGCCTGGCTATTCTGGAAGAAGGGGTCAATAAAGTGCTCGATAAATTTTCGCCCGACGAGGTAGCCGTGGAGGAGCTGTTTTTCAGCAAAAACATCACCACGGGCATCGCGGTGGCGCACGCGCGCGGCGTGGCGCTGCTTGCCTGCATCAAAAAGTGCGGCAGGCTGTTCGAGTATACGCCCATGCAGATCAAACAGGCTCTCACCGGCTACGGCGGCGCGGACAAAAAACAGATACAGCTGGTAACGGCGAATCTTTTGCGGCTCAAAGGCATACCCCGCCCCGACGACGCGGCGGACGCTTTGGCGGTGGCGCTGTGCCACGCGCACACCTCCCGCCTTTCGGGGCTGTATTCAATATAGAAGGCCAATGGTTCACGCGTTTCTCGTGCAAAGGCACTGCGAAACGCCGTGAGATTTAGGAAAACCCCAACGTTCGCCGTTTTGCAAACGGCTCTGCGTTCGGATTTTTCCTCTTTGCCGCTTTTTAAGGGCTTGCACTATTATAAATGCGGCAAATTCACCTTTCCTGCCCGAGGCCGCTCGTCGCGGCAAATCGGGGGCTTATTCCGAAAAGTGCGATTTTCGGAAACGCAAGTGATTATTTAAATAATTCTGCGAAAAAGCAAAAATGACACTTTTTGCTTTTTCACTCAATTTGCCAATCCCTTGGCTTACGGAAAGGGTGAAGCCGCGCGATTGCGTATTATGCGTGCCCTTAAATATCGCGCGGCGAGGGGAAAACCGTTCGGGTTTCCCCTCAACTCACGAAAATTCGCAGGCGTCTGCTCGCCGAGAATTTTGTGAACAAGGATAGGTGAACAAGGACATAGGAGTTTTTTATGCTCGGTTACATCAAAGGCAGAGTTTTACATTCTTCCGACGGCACGGTACTGTTGGAAAATAACGGCATAGGGTACGAAGTGCTCTGTTCGGGCGCGGCGTACGCAAAGCTCGTGACGGACGGGCAGGGCGAAGTGTATACCTACCTGCAAGTGCGCGACGACGGCATTTCTCTCTTCGGCTTCGTTTCCGTGGAGGAAAAGAATATGTTTTTGAAGCTCGTTTCCGTTTCGGGCGTCGGCCCGAAAATGGGCATCACTATTCTTTCCTCCATGAACATCAACGACATCGCCGTAGCCATCGCCAATTCCGACGTGAAAAAGCTGACTGCCGCGAAGGGGCTGGGCAAAAAGACGGCGGAGCGCATCATTTTGGAGCTGCGCGAGAAGGTCGCCGCGCTGGAACTGCCCGAAAAGGCGGGCGCAAAGCAGGAACCCGCCGCCGAAAAAATATCCGACAAAGAGGAAGACGCGGTGGTCGGGCTCATGTCGCTCGGGTATACCCGCGCGGAGAGCGTGCGCGCCGTAAAGCGCGCGGAAGAGGCGGGCGCAAAGAGCATGGAAGAGATCATCATGACGGCTCTGCGCAGTATGTGAGGGGATTACAGAGGGTAAAACAATGAGTTTTGAAGACGATCTGGAAAACGGTTTCGAGGAAGATCGCCTCGTGATGAGCACGAAGGGCGAATACGATGTAGAGGAGAACGCCCTCCGTCCCAAAACGATGGCGGATTACGTCGGACAGACAAAGGTCAAGGAAAATCTGGGCGTCTATATTTCGTCTGCGAAGTTGCGGGGCGAGCCGCTCGACCACGTTCTGTTATACGGCCCCCCGGGGCTCGGCAAAACGACGCTCGCGCACATCATCGCAAACGAGCTCGGCGTGCAGATCAAGCTGACGAGCGGCCCCGCGATCGAGCGGAGCGGCGATCTCGCGGCGATCCTCACCAACCTCAACGAGGGAGACGTGCTGTTCATAGACGAGATACACCGCCTCAACCATTCGGTGGAGGAGATCTTATACTCCGCCATGGAGGATTACGCGCTCGACATCATCGTGGGCAAGGGGCCTTCGGCGAAGAACCTGCGCTTTCCCTTAAAAAAGTTCACGCTCGTGGGCGCCACCACCAAGGCGGGCATGCTCGGCTCGCCTCTGCGCGACCGCTTCGGCGTGCTGTGCCGGCTGGAAATGTACACGACGGACGAGCTTGCCGAGATCGTTACCCGTTCGGCTAAAACGCTCGGCATCGCGATAGAGGAAAGCGCCGCGCGCGAGATCGCAAGGCGTTCGCGCGGCACGCCGCGCATCGCCAACCGCCTTCTCAAACGCGTGCGAGACTTTTCCGCCGTGCACGGCAACGGAAAGGTGACCTATGAAGACGCGCGCTTTGCGCTCAAAAAAATGGACATCGACGAGCTGGGGCTGGACGACACCGACCGCGGGCTTTTGCGCGCGCTGATCGAAAAGTTCGGCGGCGGCCCCGCCGGCCTCGAAACGCTCGCGGCGACCATCAACGAGGACGCGAACACCATTGAAGACGTGTACGAACCCTATCTCATGCAGCTCGGTTTTATCGCGCGCACGCCGCGCGGCAGGGTGTGCCTGAAAGGGGCATATGAACATATGGGCGTTAAAATGAGCGAAAAGCAGAAAGCGCAGATCTCGATGTTCGACGACGAGTAAAAGAGGTCTCGCTATTTGTTTTGAGAGAGGGAAAGCGAGGAACGCATATCAATGACAAATACGGAAATTTTGCGCGTCGCAATGGAACAGTCTGCGATCGATTCCTGCTGTACGCCCGAAGACTTTACGAAAAGCGAAAATATCATAAGCGTTTCCCGCGAAAGAGCGGGGCGAAGGGCGTATCTTTCCGAGCCGTATGTACTCGATCTCACTTCTTACGGAAAAAACGTGGTCGCCTGCGTGCGGGAGGACTTGCGGGAGGTCGCTTTTGCCTATCTTGCGAAGTACTCCGCGGCGCATTGTTTTGAAACGCCCGCGCTGCACGAGCTGGATAAACTGCTCGCGCCGTTCGGGTTGAAAACAAAATTTCAGGCGGAATATTTTTTGCCCGACGTTACAAAAACGCGCGTGCTCGGCTGCGCCTGCGATATACGCGTTCTGGAACCATCCTATTTTTCCGGGCTGTATCTTCCCGAATGGGGGAACGCCCTGTGCAAAGACAGAAAAGAGCGGGATATGCTCTGCGTTGGCGCGTATCAGGATAACGAGTTGACGGCGCTTGCGGGCGCGAGCGCCGACTGCGATACGATGTGGCAGATCGGCGTCGACGTATTGCCCGCATATAGGGGCAGAGGGCTTGCGAAAGCGGTCACCTCCCGCCTGGCGGCGGAAGTATTCGCGCGCGGCAAGGTGCCGTTTTACTGTGCGGCATGGTCAAATATCCCGTCCGTGCGCAACGCCCTCGCCTGCGGGTTTTATCCCGCATGGGTACAGCTTACGGCAAAGCCCGCCGAAGGGTTGCCGCCGAAAAAGGTTTGAAGAATATGCTGAAAAAATCCGATTATTTTTATGAACTTCCCGAAGAGCTCATCGCGCAGACGCCCGCAGAGCCGAGGGATTCTTCCCGCCTTCTCGTGTATGACAGGGCGACGGGAAAGACGGAACACAGGATCTTCCGCGACATCAAAGAATATCTGCGGGCGGGCGACGTCTTGGTGGTCAACAACACGAAAGTTCTGCCCGCGCGCATGTTCGCTTATACGAAAAACGGCGGCAAAGTGGAAGTGCTCCTTTTGAAGCGGCGCGACCTCACCGAATGGGAAGTTTTGGTAAAGCCCGGCAAAAAGGCGAAAGTCGGCACGGAACTTGTCGTTTCCGAAGAGCTTTCCCTCACCGTAAAGGACAGGACGGAGACGGGCGAGCGCATCGTCGATTTTCATTTCGACGGCGTGTTCGAGGATATCCTCTCCCGCGTCGGCTCGATGCCGCTGCCGCCCTATATCCACGAAAAGCTCAAAGACAAAGACCGCTATCAGACGGTGTACTGTAAGACGGACGGCTCCGCCGCCGCGCCCACCGCGGGGCTGCACTTCACGAAGGAACTGCTCGCCGAGATCAAGGCGATGGGGGTGGAGATCGCGGAGGTGCTGCTCCATGTGGGATTGGGTACCTTCCGCCCCGTCAAGGAAGAGGATCTGACGCACCACGTCATGCATTCGGAATACTATTGCGTGAGCGAGGAGGCGGCAAAGATCGTGAACGCCGCCAAGCGCGAAGGGCGGCGGGTCATCGCCGTCGGTACCACCTCGGTGCGCACGCTGGAAACGGTCGCCGACGAAAACGGCTTTCTGCGCCCGTGCAGCGGCGATACTTCCATTTTTATCTATCCGCCGTACAAATTCAAGTGCGTTGACGCGCTCATAACCAACTTCCATTTGCCCGAAAGTACCCTCATCATGCTCGTTTCCGCTTTGATAGGAAGGGAAGAGTGCCTGCGCATTTATCGGGAGGCGGTGGGGGAGAGGTATCGGTTTTTCAGTTTCGGCGACGCGATGATGATCGTATAAGCGGCGCATTTCATTGTCGCGGTTACGGTTCCGCTCAGTCATGTACGGTGTAGTACACTCCTTCGCGGCTTCCGCCCGCTCCTCGAACTGCTTGCTTCTCCGATCCTCATTCTGTTTTAAACCTTCGCAATAGTTCGTCGAGTTTGCGCACTCCTCGGTCACGTACGATGTAGTACGCTCCCGTCGTCGTTTGCGCACTCTCCTGCTCTTGCTCGTTTATAGAAAGCGGCAACTTTCTCCGATCCTCATTCTGTTCTAAAACTTCGCAATACATTGTCGCGCGGTGCGCGCCGACAGATTTTTTAAATTAAGGAACAAATATTTTGGCAGATAAATTTTCTTTCGAAGTCATCAAAACCGATCCCGAAACGGGCGCAAGGGCAGGTATTTTTCACACCCCGCACGGCGATATCGAAACGCCCGTATATATGTCAGTCGGCACGCAGGCGACCGTCAAGGGCGTGCTCCCGCGCGATCTGAAAGAGGCGGGTTCGCAGATCATTCTCGCGAATACCTACCATCTTTACATGCGCCCCGGGCACGAGCTCGTAAAAAAGGCGGGGGGACTGCACAAATTTATGAATTGGGACAGGCCTATCCTCACCGACAGCGGCGGGTTTCAGGTATTTTCCCTCGCAAAGCTCAACAATATCAAAGACGAGGGAGTCTGGTTCAATTCGCACATAGACGGCAGCAAGCACTTTTTCACGCCCGAAAAGGTGATGGAGATCGAGAACGCGCTGGGCGCGGACATCATCATGCAGTTCGACGAGTGCAGCGAATACGGCGTGGATCATAAGTACGCCAAAGGCGCGCTGGACAGGACGATACGTTGGCTGGAACGCTGCGCCGCGGCGCATAAAAACGAAGATCAGGCGCTTTTCCCCATCGTGCAGGGCAATTTTTATAAAGATCTGCGCCTCGAAAGCGTGGCCGCCGCCAAACCGTATGCAAAGTACGGCATCGGCATCGGCGGGCTTTCGGTGGGCGAACCCAAGCCGCTCATGTACGAGATGCTCGACGCGATACAGCCCGCGCTCCCCACGCACGTTCCCCGCTATCTGATGGGCGTGGGCAGCCCAGACTGTCTCATCGAGGGAGTGATGCGCGGCGTCGACATGTTCGACTGCGTTCTCGCAACGCGCATCGCGCGCAACGGCACGGCGCTCACGTCGAAGGGCAAAGTGGTCGTGCGCAACGCCGTTTACAAAGAGGACTTTACCCCGCTCGACGACGAGTGCGACTGCTATTGCTGCAAAAATTACACGAAGGCGTACCTGCGCCACCTCGTGAACGCGGGGGAGATGCTCTCGTCCATGCTCCTTTCCCTGCACAACATCACTTTTTTGAACAGGCTGATGCGGGGATTGCGCCGCGCGATATTGGAAGGCGGGCTGAAAGAGTTTCGCGAAGAATTTTACGCGAAATACGGCGAATAAAGATGAAATCGTTAAAATTCGGCGAAATTTTTATTTTCGGTTTGCGAATTGCTTGCAAAAAAAGCGCAAAAAAGTTAATATAAAAGAGAAGATCATTCTATCAACAGGTAAAGGAGAACAAAATAAAATGACATTCAACCTCTTGGCGAATGCGGCAAACATCGTATTCATCTGCGTCATCGTGGCGCTTCTGGTCGCTTTTTTCGTCTGGTCGTTTATCAGCAATAAAAAGAAGCAGAAGAACTTTAACGATACGATCAACGCCGTTAAGCCCGGCAGCAAGGTCAAAACGATCGGCGGCGTGTGCGGCGAAGTGGTGGAGATCGACGACGAGGAGAACACCTTTGTTCTGAAAACGGGTACCAGCGACGGCAGCGGCGTGAGCTATCTGAAATTCGACAAGCAGGCGATCTATCAGACGGACGCGAAGCCCGAACCCAAAGCGGAGGAGCCTGTAAAGGAAGAGAAGTCCGCAAAAGAGGAAAAGGCGGAGGAGCCTTTCGAAGAGGGCAAGACCGAGGAGAAACCCGCCGAGGCGCCCGCAGAAGAAAAGGACGAAAAGAAGGAATAAAAACGGCATAATAAAAGCGGCCTCCGCATAGGATAGAACAAATCCTGCGGAGGTCTTTTTTATGCGGAGCGTTGAAAACAGGGGAGGCGCCGTGCAGATCGGCAAGGGCGCCTGCGTTTCCATCATATTCACACTGGCGGCGGTGCTCGTTTTTGCCCTCGCCGTAAAACTCTTTTCGCTTTCGTCGTCGGTCATTACGCCCGTCAATCAGGTGGTCAAATTTGTCGCCGTGTTTTTGGGGTGCTTTTTCTGCATCAAGCCCGGCAAGGCGTTTTTTAAGGGACTGTTGTGCGGGGCGATCGTCGCCGTCGTCACATATTTTCTGTTTGCGATCATCGCGGGCAGCATATCCTTCGGGTGGCTGAACGTGTTAGACATCGTTTGCGGCGCCCTTGCGGGCGGCATCAGCGCGCTCATCGCGGCGGCGCTCAGGAGCAAGGATTGAGGGGCGCGGATTTTTCCGAAAGAAAGATTGCAGGCAAATAAAACGCTTGCAATTTTTTTTGCGTTATATTATAATAAATAAAAAGCGATAAAGGAGAGCATCTACCATGAATAAGATCAAAACGGTCGCGCGCCCCGCTGAAAGAAAGATCACCGGCTGCGGAGAATGCAGAAGCACCTGCCAGTCCGCCTGCAAAACGAGTTGCACGGTCGGCAATCAGTCCTGCGAGAGGATCCGGAGGGAAGGGGATCCCGAAAAGAACAGATAACAAAAAAATCGAAGGGCAGTTTTACTGCTCTTTAATTTTGCTCTTCGCCCGATCTCCGGCCGAAAAATCTGCGGCACGGACTGCGGAAAGATCTGCCGCGGGAAAGATCTGAGCGCCCGCGCACGGCAAGAGGGCGGGCGCGGCGGCTTTGCCGCGCGCCGGAGCGCGGTTTCTGTATCCGCATACCGATCGCGGCGTACTAAGGAGTTTCTATGGTTCACGTATTTCACTATAAAGAACATTATTACATATTCGATACGGGCAGCGCTTCCCTGCACGAATGCGACGAAAAGGGCGCGCTCCTCATGCGCGAAAAACTGGGGGAGGCGGTCGACGCCTCTTCCGTTACCCCGCAGGAACGGAAGGAATACGAGGAAGATTTTGCCGAGCTGGAAAAGCAGGGGCTCCTCTTCAAAGAGGAGGTGCGCGTATATCCTCCCAAGTCGGACGAGGTAAAGGCGCTCTGTCTGCACATCTGCCACGACTGCAACCTGCGCTGCCGCTACTGCTTTGCCGACGAGGGCGCATACCACGCGAAGCGCGAATTCATGAGCCTGGAAACGGCGAAAAAGGCGATCGACTTCCTCATCGAAAATTCGGGAAACCGCAAGGTGCTGGAAACGGACTTTTTCGGCGGCGAACCGCTCATGAATTTCGACGTGGTGAAGGAGACCGTGTATTACGCCAAGGAACAGGCGGCAAAGCGCGGCAAGCGTTTCCTTTTCACCCTCACGACCAACGGGCTTTTGCTCAAAGACGATATAGCGGATTTTCTCAACAAAGAATTTGAGAACGTCGTTCTGAGCCTGGACGGCAGGAGGGAGGTGCACGACGCCGTAAGGAAGACGGCGAACGGCAAGGGCAGCTTCGATCTGGTCATCGAAAACCTCAAAAACTTCGTAAAGATCAGGGGAGACAAGCACTATTACGTGCGCGGCACCTTTACGGCGAAAAATCTCGATTTTTCCAAAGACGTGCTCTTTCTTGCGGACAGCGGGTTTGAGAGCATTTCCATGGAGCCGGTGGTAACGGATATACCCGATCTTGCCATCACGAAAAAGGAGCTTTCCCGCATCTGTGAGGAATACGATACCCTCTGCGACAAATATCTCGAATACGAGGCGAAAGGAAAGGGCTTCAACTTTTTCCACTTCAACGTAGACCTGGAAGGCGGGCCCTGCCTTTCCAAACGGGTGAGCGCGTGCGGCGCGGGGAACGAATATTTTTCCGTCGTGCCGAACGGAGACATCTATCCCTGCCATCAGTTCGCGGGAGACAAAGACTTCCGCATGGGCAGCGTTTTCGACGGAAAGCTGGACGAAAATATCCGCAGCAAATTCAAAAATTCCTGCCTGTTCACCCGCAAAAAGTGCGACGGCTGTTTTGCCAAGTTCATTTGCAGCGGCGGGTGCAGCGCGAACAATTACCATTATAACGGAGATATAGACGAGCCGTACGAGATCACCTGCGAAATGATGAAAAAGCGCGTGGAAAACGCGATGCACATTCTTGCCGTTACCAAAAACCGGGAGGCGGAAAGGTGAAGATCGAAAAGGGCGAAAACGTGTTTATCCATTCCCGCGCCTACGTTGCGGGAGACGTTGCGCTCGGAGACGGCGCGAACATATGGTGCGGCGCGTGTATCCGCGGAGACATCGCTCCCGTGCGCATCGGCAGAAACACCAATGTGCAGGACAATGCGACCGTGCACGTCGGGCACAACAGGCCCGCCGTCCTCGGAGACGGCGTTACGGTGGGGCACAACGCCGTGGTGCACGGCTGCACGGTTGGAAACAACGTGCTCATCGGCATGGGCGCGGTGATCCTGGACGGCGCGAAGATCGGCGACGACTGCATCATCGGCGCGGTGACGCTCATTCCGCAGAACAAGGATATCCCCGCGGGCAGCGTCGTGTACGGCAACCCTTACCGCGTCGTGCGCCAGGCCACGGAAGAGGAGAAAAGGGGCAACGCCGCGAACGCGGAGGCGTATGTGCGCCTTGCCGCCGTTTACGCCGGAGCGGAAAAGACTCCCGAATTATGATAATAAGGTAAAAACCGAGAAAAAAGAACTATTTACACTTGACTAAATTTGTAAACTTTACTATAATTATTGAGTATATTTCTGATTTTGGCAAGTATACGCCCCGTCCGATGCGGACAAGCTGTCCTGCGGGCGGGCTCGGCGCGCCGTCCGCCGCAAAAAAGGGCGGCAGCGGAATATATTTAGTTGCAGGAGGAGGCAATGGGCAAGAAGAAATCGACGGCGCTGATCGTGCTCATCACGATCGTGCTCGTGGGGCTGCTGTTTTTGAGCTTTACACCCACATTTCCCGTCAAGAGCCCAAATTCATTCAGATCGCTTTTGAGCATCGTCGATCTGGGCAGAGATTTGGACGGCGGCTATTATACCGTCTATTATCCCGAGGGCGTGATTTCCAAGGCGGAATTTGAAACGCTCAAAGCGGAGTACGACTACGTCGCTTCCAATACGGAAGAGGGGCAAACGCCCTCCGTGGAAAATCCGGAAGAGAATTATACGGCTTATAAGGGCATCTATCTTTCCAATGACATCTACGCTACGGATACGGGCGTAACGGAAACCTTTGCGTCGCAGTTCGACACCGCTCTCAAAGCGGTGCAGGCGCGTTACGAGGGCATGGGGTTCAGCGATTATTCCGTCCGCGTGCAGGACGATTATACCATTCGCGTAGAGATCCCCAAGCTCGACCATGACGATTATACCGCGGAATCTTTGGCGCAGAGCATATTCTCGCTCTTCTCTTATACGGGAGACATACTCTTTACCGACGCGTCTACGCGCGACGGCACGTCTACTGTTGAGATGGCGGGTTCGAGCGAAAATCTCAGCCGCGCTTCGATCGCCGACGCGGGCGACAGCGGTTATGCGGTCGTCCTGCATTTTACGTCGGCTGGGCGCGAAGCTTTCCGCGAACTGACGAGTACGCTCGCTTCCGCATCGTCCGACAGTTCGTCTTCGTCTTCCTCTTCCTCGACCCTTTATATTTATGTGGGCGACGATCAGGTGATGGGCGCGGGCGTTTCGGAAGAGATGAACCAGAGCTCCGTTTCCGTGACGGGCGGCTATACCCGCGAACAGGCGCAGGCGATCGCTTCCCTGATCAATTCCGCGATCGCTGAGGACGACGTGATCGGATTTGATTTCGAATCTCCCGAATATTATTCGATGGACGCGCTGACGGGAACGAATACCGCGCTGATCGCGGCGATCTGCATCGGCGTGCTCTTTGTCGCGATGATCGTGTTCTCCCTCGTCAAATTCAAGGGCATGGGGTTGGCGCATACCTACGGCTTCGTAACGTTTTTGGTGGCGGTGGTCGCGTGCATCTCGCTGATCCCCGGCATACAGCTCACGCTGGGCGGCATCGCGGCGATCCTTCTCGCTTCCGCGATGCTCGTATCCTGCAACTATTATGCATTCAACAACATCAAAAAGGAGTTCGCCACGGGCAAAACGCTGACGGCGTCTGTCAAATCAGGCTATAAAAAGAGCCTCGCCTTTACGATAGACGCACATGCGATCTTGGTTTTGGCGTCTCTCGCGATATGGCTGATCGCTACGGGCGCGGCGAAATTTATGGCGCTCATATTCCTGCTTTCCATCGCGATCTCCGCGGTCTGCACCCTGCTCGTTACACGGTTTTATCTGTATATGTTCATGGCGCAGCCGAAAAATAAGATCGCCTTTGTAGGCTTCAAGAGGGAGGAAACGGAAGATGAATAAGCTTTCTGTAAAAAAGACCCTTCTCCTGTGCCTTACAGTGAGCCTTGTGCTCATCGTTGCGGGCGCTTTCCTGTTCGGCTTTTTGGGATTCAATCCCGACTCCTCCGCGAGGGATCTGACCTCTTTGGAGGTGGCTGACAACGGCTATATGACCGTCAATACGGAATACCGCTCCGCGTTGGAAGAGTTCTGCTCTTCCGAGATCTCCGAAGGCGGCTACGACGTGCAAGAAGTTTCTTATACTTCGGAAGCGGCGGGCGGGGCGGGCAGCCTCGAATTTATCCTTTCCGGCAGCGTGAACGAAACAGAGCTCGCTTCTTTCACTGCGGAGCTGGACGCCGCGCTTTCTTCCGCGAATTTCGGCGAACAGGGGAGCTATAAAGAGATCGGGGATATTTCCGTTACCTATCACACCGCCGAGTATGTTCCTCATTACGAATATATCTGGCGCACGGCGATCGGTATGGGCGTGGCGCTGGTGCTGCTGTTCGCATACGTAGCCATTCGCTTCAAGGTCGGCATGGGCGTTACCGCGCTCGTTGCCGCCGTGCACGACGTGCTGCTTACGCTTGCCGTCATCGCGCTTTTCAGGATACCCGCAGGGCCTTCCGTCATCTGCGTAGCGGTGTTCGCTTTGCTCCTTTCCATGTTTTTCAGCTTCAAGCTGTTCGGAAAGATGCGGCAGGATCTCCGCATGGAAGACAGAAAGGATCTGCCCGCGCAAGAGGCGGTCATGCTTTCCGCAAAGGAGAGCAGAAAGGGGATCTTCATCGCCGCGATCATGGCGGCGGCAGGGCTTCTCGTTCTCGCCGTTGTCGGGCTGATCGCAGGATTCGATCTCTTCTCGTTTATGATGGGTTCGCTTTTGGCCGTTATCGTTTGCACCTATTCTTCGCTCGTGCTTTCTCCCGCGATCTATTCGCTGATCAAGGAAAAGTCTGACGCGAACCGCGCGAAGAAGGCGAAGTACAACTACGCCTCCGAAAAGGCGAACGAAAAGGCTGCCAAGAAAAACGCAAACCAGGAAGGCTGAGCGCGGTGTATAGGCTGCGCACGGTCTGAATTAAAAGGATAAAAGGCGGGGCGTGATCGGCCCGCCTTTCTTTTTATCGGCGGGGCGGAAAACGGCCCCGGTTCGGAACGGTATGAAAAAGATTGCAGAGGAGTGCGTGCTCTCCGAAGAACAACAAAACAGCGCAAAACGGCTCGCGGCCGCCTGCGGCATAAGCGAGCTTACCGCACGGATCTTGTTTTCGCGGGGGATAGAAACGCCCGAGGACGCCGCGCGCTTTCTTTCGCCGTCGAAAAAGCATTTTCTTTCGCCTTTTCTGATGCGCGGCATGAAGGAGCTTGCGGCGGCGCTTGCCGAAGCGAAAAACAGGGGGGATACCGTTGTCGTGTTCGGCGATTACGACGCGGACGGCGTGTGCGCTTCCTCCATACTCGTTTCCGCGCTCAGGGAGTTCGGCGTGCATTGCGCGGCGTATATCCCCGAACGCACGGAAGGCTACGGCATGAACGAGGCGGCGCTGCAAAAGCTCATAGACGAGCATGCCCCCGCGCTCATCGTTACGGTAGACTGCGGCATCAGCAACAAACAGGAGGTCGAGTACATCAAATCGCGCGGGGTTATGCCCATCGTTACCGACCACCACGAGCTGCCCGACGAGCTTCCGGACTGCGTGATCGTGAACCCGAAGCTCAAAGACGATTATCCGTATGACAATCTGTGCGGCGCGGGCGTCGCGTTCAAGATCGCGTGCGCTCTGCTCGGGGAGCGGGCGTATGCGCTGCTCGATCTCGCGGCGATCGCGACCGTTGCCGACAGCGTGCCCCTGACGGGGGAAAACCGCGACATCGTATACGAGGGGCTCAGGCTCATCAACCGGAAGCCCCGCCCCGCGGTCAAATACCTGCTCGCGACCAAAAAGGACGAGGCGAGCGCTCAGACGCTCGCGTTCACCATCGCGCCGCGCATCAATGCGGCAGGCAGAATGGGAGACGCGAACAGCGCGCTCCGCCTGTTCACGAGCGAAAACGCCGAGGAGGTGTACGAGCTCGCGTGCCGTCTCAATGCGTACAACATGGAGCGCCAGCAGGTCTGCGACGAGGTTTATAAGAGCGCGAAGGAGAAGATCGCCCGAGAGGAATGCGCCTACGACAGCGCTATCCTTTTATACGACGAGGGGTGGAGCGCGGGCCTTGTGGGGATCGTTGCGGCGAAAATTTCGGAGGAATTCAACCGCCCCGCCATTCTGTTCGTGAAAAACGGAGACATTTTGAAGGGCTCGGCGCGGACGATAGACAATATCAACATTTACGAAGCGCTGAAAAACTGTTCGGAATACATCGAAGAGTTCGGCGGGCATTCGCAGGCGGCGGGCGTGAAGGTACGGGAGGAAAATTTCCCCGCGTTCAAGCGCGCGCTGTGCGCGCTGCTCGATTGCAGCTATACCCGCGAGGATTTTATTCCGACCGTTTACGTCGCCGCGGATATAGATTTCAGACTGGATCTGCAGCTCGCCAAGGAGCTCGAACGGCTCGAACCATGCGGCGTGGGGAACCGCAAGCCGCTCTTTTCCCTTTCCGTAGGCAGCGTGCGCGCAAAGCCGCTCAAAGAGGGGTCTCCGCACATTGCCGTCAAGGCGGACGAGGCGGAACTCATCTGGTTCGGCGGCGCAAAGGCGGCGCCCCTGCTGGAAGCGGACATCGATAAAAAGCTCGTGTTCGAATGCGACGTTTCCCGTTTCCGCGGCGAGGAATACGTGCGCGGCATCGTAAAAGACATGATCTGCGGGCAAAAGCAGGGCGAGCTTTCCCGCAGGTATATTTTCCGCAACAACCTGCTGCGCCTGACAGGTACGCCCGCCCGCGTCGCGCCCGTGCGCATGACGGCGGAGCAGATCAAAGAGGAGATCGCCGCGCGCCGCGCCGCCTGTTCTTACGGGCTGCTCCTCGCCGCTTCGGAAGGGGTGCCTGCGATTTTCCGCGAGAGCGTTGCCGGGCTGGACGAGGACATGTTTTCCCTCGCCTCGTCAAACGTGGGCAACGCGGTGCTGATCTCTCCCGCGGGAGATACCGATCTCGCCTATTACAGGGAAGTAATTTTTCTCGATACCCCCGCGGATTTCAACATTCCCGCCCTCGAAGGCAAAAAAGTTCTTGTCAACGGCGAACTTTGCGGTTATAATAGTATTGCCCGGTTAGACGTTGCCCGCGATACGCTCGGGGAAATTTACAGGGAGATCAGAAAGCTGCCTTCTGCGGAAAACAGCGTGGCGCTGGCGGAAATGCTGCCCGCGTATCCGGCGGAAGAGGTCATCTTCGCGGCGGAGGTGTTCGCGGAGCTCGGGCTCTTGCGCTTTGAAAACGGGGGCATCGCCTTCCCGAAAGGGAAGCGCTCGGAGCTGGGGCTTTCCGCTCTGTACCGCGCCGTTTGCGCTTTAAAGGAAAGATAAAATGAATACCGTCTTGCAGATGATCTATGACAACTATACGGGGACGGACAGGGAGCTGCTCGTCCGCGCCTATCATTTTGCGGAACAGGCGCACAGCGGCCAGAAGCGTGCGTCGGGCGAAGCATACTTTATACACCCCTGCGCCGTGGCGCAGATCCTCATAGAACTGGGATTGGACAGCGCGACGGTCGCCGCCGCATTTCTGCACGACGTGATAGAGGACACGCCCGTTACTGAAGACGACATACGCCGCGAATTCGGCGAGGAGATCCTGCGCCTCGTTGCGGGCGTTACCAAGCTCGACAAGATCGTTTTCAAATCGCGCGAGGAAGAAGAGGCGGAAAATTTCCGCAAGATTTTCGTGGCGATGGCGAAGGATATACGCGTCATCATCATCAAACTTGCCGACCGCCTGCACAACATGCGTTCGCTCAACTTTCTTTCCAAAGAGCGCCAGATCAAGATGGCGCAGGAGACGCTGGATATTTATACCCCGCTCGCGGGGCGCCTCGGTATTTCGCAGATCAAGTGCGAGCTGGAAGATCTGTGCCTGAAATATCTCGAACCGGAGGCCTTTGAATTTCTGGTAGAAAATATCCATCAGAAATTGGAGGAGCGGAACAAGTTTGTCGCTTCCGTCGTCAAGGAGATCAAGGAGATCCTCGACGAGAGCCACATAGAAGGGGAAGTGTTCGGCAGGCCCAAGCATTTTTATTCCATCTATAAAAAGATGAAGACGCAGAACAAGACGCTCGATCAGATCTACGACCTGACGGCGGTGCGCGTCATCGTCGGCACGGTGGACGAGTGCTACGAGGTGTTCGGCAAGATACACAAAAAGTGGAAGCCGATCCCCGGGCGCATCAAAGACTATATCGCTACCCCCAAGGCGAACATGTACCAGTCTTTGCATACTACGGTCGTTACCAACTTCGGGCAGCCCTTCGAAATTCAGATACGCACCTTCGAGATGCACCGCATCGCCGAGTTCGGTATCGCGGCGCACTGGAAATATAAGGAAAAGAAGTCGGAGGATACCTCCTTTACCGAACGGCTCTCATGGATCCGCGAGGTGCTCGACTGGGAGGGCGGGCTGAAAGATTCCAAGGAGTTTATGGAATCTTTGAAAACGGAGCTGTACAGCAACGAGCTGCTCGTGTTCACGCCGAAGGGAAAGGTCATCTCCCTCCCGAAAGACGCGACGCCCATCGACTTCGCGTACGCGATACACAGCGAGATCGGCAACCGCTGTACGGGCGCGCGCGTAAACGGCAAGATCGTGCCCCTCAACAGCGTTTTGCAGACGGGCGACGTGGTGGAGATCATCACATCTTCCGCCTCGAAGGGGCCTTCCTGGGATTGGCTGAAAATCGTAAAATCTTCCAGCGCCCGCGCGAAGATCAAGCAGTTCTTCAAGCGGGAGATGAAAGACGAGAACATAAAGCTGGGCAAGAGCATGCTCGAAGGGGAAGCGAAGCGCAGGGGATATGCGCTTTCCGATATCCTTACCGAGCAGAGCTTTGCAAAGGTCTCCGAAAAGTTTTCCTTTTCAAATCAGGACGAAATGTTCGCGTCGGTAGGATACGGCGCGGTCACCGTCAATCAGGTGCTGTTCAAGCTCATCGACTTTTACAAGAAGGAAGTGCCCAAACAGCCCGTTTACCGCGGCGGGGAAGGCCCCGCGGATTCGAGCGGCGTCATCGTAAAGGGAATGGGCGGGCTTCTGACCCGTTTTGCGGGCTGCTGCAATCCCGTGCCCGGAGACGAGATCGTGGGCTTCGTATCCCGCGGCAGGGGCGTCGTCATTCACCGCGCAGACTGCCCGAACGTGAAAAACCTCGAACAGGAGCAGGGCAGGATCCTCCCCGCTTCTTGGTCAGACGGCGCTTCGAGCGGCAGGTTCGTGGCGGGCATCGTCATCAAGGCGAAAGATCAGGGCGTGGCGCTTTCCGTGCTCACCTCCGTGGTCAGCGACATGCGGCTGATGATCACGAGCGTCAATTCCCGCTTCGACAAAAACAAAGACGCCGTCATCGAGGCGAATATCCGTCTCAACGGCAAGCAGGACATTGACCTTCTCATCAAAAAGATCGACGCCGACGAGCGCATCGACGAGGTGTACCGCACCGCAACGGGCTCATAAAAAAACAAAGGGCGGGCGCGCCGCGGGAATGCGGCGCGCCCTTTTCGGAAAAATATGCAGATATACACCGTACCCGCGGGGCCGCTGCGGGCAAATTCTTACATCGTGACCGAGGACGGCGAAAACGCCGTGCTGATAGACTGCGGCGGGGAAGAGCCGCTCGCATTCGCGCGGGAAAAAGGAATAAAGATCCATACCGTGCTGCTCACGCACGGGCATTTCGACCACATCGCGGGCTGCGCCGCGTTGCAGCGCGCGGGCGCGCGGATCGGGGCGCCCGCGGAGGAACTCGCCCTCATTTCCTCGCAGGGGAATCTCGCCGCTGCGATGGGATTTGAAATCCCTTCCTTTCGGGTCGATCTGACCTATCGGGGCGGGGACGTACTCGACGTTTGCGGCATACAGTTCACCGTTATCGCAACGCCGGGGCATACGCCCGGCGGGGTGTGCTTTCTGGCGGGAGACGCGCTCTTCACGGGCGATACCCTGTTTTGCGGCAGCGTGGGGCGCACGGATTTTCCCGGCGGCAGCGCGGTAGCGCTGCGCGGCAGCATTCACAAATTGTTTGCGTTGGAGGGGGATTTTACCGTATATCCCGGGCACGACGAGCCCACTTCGCTCGATTATGAAAGGAGGTACAACCCGTTCCGCTGAGGGGCGGCGCAGAACTATGCTGACGACAAACGCGGATTTTTTATACGGCGAGCTCATGGACGTCGTACGCCTCTTTTACGGGGAAGACGAGCCCGAGATCTCCCACTTTTTTGTGCAGAGCGGGTATGTTTTTTCCAATACCGTGGTAACAGGGGGGAACGAGTACAGTTTTTCCGAGGATCAGGAATGGAATGGGGAGATAGAATTCAAGCGGTATGCCCGCCGCTTTGCGAAGCTCGCGCTTTATAAGGCGCTCCGCACGGAAACGGGCAGGAGCATGCCGTGGGGCGCGCTTACGGGCATACGCCCCACAAAACTCGCGTACGGCGAACGGGAGGCGGGCAGGGACTTTGTGCCCCTGTTCGAGAAATTCGGCGTTTCCGCGGAAAACATCGCGCTCGTTTCCGACGTTCTCGCCGCGCAGGAGGGCATTTACGGAAAGGAAGAGGGGGCCGCGGATCTGTACATAGGCATCCCGTTCTGCCCTTCCAAATGCAATTATTGCTCGTTCATCACGGCGGATATCGGCAAAACGGGCAAATACATCGGCGCGTATTTGGACGCGTTGGAAAAAGAGCTTGCCGAATGCAAGGGCATGGGCAGGCTGAAAAGCGCATATATCGGTGGCGGCACGCCCCTTGTTTTGGAAATGAGAGATCTGGAACGCGTGCTTGCGGCGGCGGCAGGGCTTATCCCCCGCGGAACGGAGTACACCGTGGAGGCGGGCAGGCCCGACGTGTTCACCGAAGAAAAACTCGCGCTCCTGAAAGAATACGGCGTTACGCGCATATGCGTCAATCCGCAGACCTTTTCCGATAAAACGCTCGAACGCATCGGCAGAAAGCACACGGCGGCGGATATATTCCGCGCTTTCGAGATGGCGCAAAGGTTCGGGTTCGATATCAACTGCGACCTCATCGCGGGGCTTACGGGAGAGAGCCTTTGCGAGTTTGAAAACAGCATAGAGAGCGCCGTATCCCTTTCGCCCGACAACATCACCGTGCACAGCCTTTGCCTGAAAAAGGGCGCGAAACTCAAAGAAGAGGAGAGCCGCCTTTTTGTTTCCGACATGGAAAAGATGATCGCCTTTTCGCGCGAAAAGCTGTACGCCGCGGGCTATAAGCCGTATTATATGTACAGGCAGAAATACGCGGCGGGCAATTCGGAAAATACGGGCTGGACGAAGCCAGGCAAGGCGTGCGTTTACAACGTGGACGTGATGGAAGAGATCACGAACAACATCGCCTGCGGCGCGAACGCCGTTTCCAAGAGGGTGTTTTTCGGGGAAGGGCGCATCGAGCGCATCGGCTCTCCGAAGGATATTCCGACGTATATACAGAAAATCGATAAGATTATAGAGGACAAGCGCAAATTTTTCGGCTTTATTTAGTTTACATTCTCGCAAGAATATGATACAATGATTAAGGTGCGTAATCAAAGCCGTTCGGCTCTCCTCGGCGAGCTTTGTTTGCGTGAATAATTATTTCCAAGGAGTATAAAAACAATGGAAAAGGAAAAGAAAACACAGATCATCAACGAGTACAAGCGTCACGACGGCGACACCGGGTCTTCCGAAGTGCAGATCGCTCTTTTGACCGAGCGCATCAACCACCTCAACGAGCATCTCAAAGCACACCCGCACGACAATCACAGCCGCCGCGGTCTTTTGAAAATGGTCGGCCAGAGGCGCGGCCTTCTCGACTATATCAAATCCAAAGACATTGAAAAGTACAGAGACATTATCGCGCGTCTCGATCTGAGAAAATAAGTGCGTTGAAGGGCGGAGCAGGTGCTCGGCCCTTTTATCAAATAGAGAGGGCTCTTTTTCAGCGGAGAGGAACCCTCGCAAGAACAATGTAAAGAGGAGTGTATCATGACAAAAACTTTCAGACAGTTTGAAACGGAGGTCGGCGGCAGAAAGGTCATCGTGGAAACGGGCAAATACGCAGAGCAGGCAAACGGCTCGTGCGTCGTCCGCTGCGGCGATACCGTCGTCATGGTCAACGTGACCATGTCGGAAACGCCCAGAGATGGAATGGACTTTTTCCCTTTGCAGGTCGACTTCGAAGAGAAGATGTATGCGGTAGGCAAAATTCCCGGAGGCTTCAAAAAGCGCGAGGGAAGGGCGAGCGACAAGGGGATACTCACTTCCCGCCTGATCGACCGTCCTATCCGTCCGCTCTTCCCGAAGGGGCTTTATAACGACGTCGTGGTCATCGCGACCGCGCTCTCCGTCGATACGAATATCCCTCCCGAACCGTTCGCGATGATGGGCAGCTCCATTGCGCTCAGCATTTCGGATATTCCCTGGGCGGGGCCTACGGGCTCGGTGCAGGTCGGGCTGGTAGACGGCGAGTATATCATCAACCCCGACAACGCGCAGCGCGAAAAGAGCCGCCTGAACCTCGGGCTTTCGGGCACGAAAGACGCCATCATGATGGTCGAGGCGGGCGCGAAGGAAATTTCCGACGAGGAAATGGTCGGCGCGATCTTGTTCGGGCATGAAGAGATCAAAAAACAGTGCGCGTTCATCGAGCAGATCCAGAAGGAGATCGGCAAGCCCAAACGCCAGATGGAGCTGTATCACGTTCCCGAAGACATCGACGCAGCCGTCCGCGCTTACGCTTCCGCCAAGCTCGACGCCGCGCTCGAAGAATATGACAGGCAGGTGCGCGAGGAAAAGCAGAACGAGGTCGAGAAGGACGTTTTGGAGCATTTTGCCGACGTTTATCCCGACAAGGCGCGCGAAATGAAGGACAGCCTTTATTATCTCACTAAGGAAAAGGTGCGCGCGAAGATTTTGGACAAGGGTATCCGCCCCGACGGCAGGTCTTTGAAGGAGATCCGCCCCATTTGGTGCGAAACGGGCGTTCTTCCCCGCGTGCACGGTTCCGCCGTGTTCACGAGAGGGCAGACGCAGGTTCTTTCCACCTGCACCCTCGGCACCCTTTCCGAAGTGCAGAAGCTGGACGGACTGGACGACGAGACCTCCAAGCGCTATATGCATCAATATAACTTCCCCGGCTATTCCACGGGCGAAGCGAAGGGACTGAAAAGCCCCGGTCGCCGCGAGATCGGCCACGGCGCGCTCGCAGAGCGCGCGCTCGAACCGGTCGTTCCGAGCGCGGAGGAATTCCCTTATGCGATCCGCATGGTTTCCGACGTTATGAGTTCCAACGGCTCCACGTCGCAGGCGAGCGTTTGCGGCTCTACGCTTGCGCTCATGGACGCGGGCGTGCCCATCAAGGCGCCCGTTGCGGGCTGCGCGATGGGCCTTATCAAGGATACGAACAGCGACCGCGTCGCTATCCTTACCGATATTCAGGGGCTTGAAGACTTCCTCGGCGATATGGACTTCAAGGTAGCGGGCACCGAAAAGGGCATCACCGCTATCCAGATGGATATCAAGATCAAGGGCATTTCGGAGGATATACTCCGCCGTGCGATCGCGCAGGCGAATGAGGGGCGCCAGTTCATTCTGCACAAGATGCTGGAAACGCTGCCCGCGCCCCGCAAAGAGCTCTCCAAATTCGCGCCGAAGATCATTTCCTTCAATATCGATCCCGATAAGATCCGCGAGGTCATCGGCAGCGGCGGCAAGGTCATCAACAAGATCATCGAAGAAACGAACGTCAAGATCGACATCGACGACGACGGAAAGGTCTGCATCGCGACCTACGGCGAGAACACCGAGAACGCCGAGCGCGCGAAGGCGATCATTCTTTCCATCGCCCGCGATCCCGAAGTCGGCGATATGTTCATCGGCTCGGTCGTGCGCGTTCTGTCTAAGGTGGGCGCGTTCGTTGAGCTCGCTCCCGGAAAAGACGGCATGATCCACATTTCCCGCCTTTCCGACAAGCGCGTCAATCAGGTGGAAGACGTTTTGAACATCGGCGACGTCGTAAAAGTGGAGATCATCAAGATCGGCGAAAAGGGCATCGATCTCAAACTCCTCGAAAAGATGGAAGGCTGAACAACCGAACAGGTATAGCGATCGGCGCCCGCGGCATTTGCCGCGGGCGCCATTTTTTATAGACAAAATTATATAAAGGTATTGACAATCGGCATAAAGCGGAATATAATGAAAGCGGAGAAATAAAAAAGGGGGAGGATAAGATGAAGGAATTTTTGGGAGCGCTCGGCGCGGTGATCGTTGCCTGTGCGCTGGCGATATTTGCGAGCTGTTCCACAGACGTGGAAGGGAAGAGCTTTTCTTACGACAGATGCGAGATCGCCGGGTATATCGAAGGACTTTCCGACGAGCATTTCGACAAAATGAAAGAAACGATCGCAGACGGCTTTTTGGGATATACCTTTTCTTTCGCAGACGGAAAAGCGACAGTCGCGCAGTTCGGAAACACGATCTACGAAGGAAGTTATACGCAGGAGGGAAGCGTTCTTACGATCGCGGGAGAAAAGTACAATGTGCGCGGCAGACAGATCATCATGAACGTAAACTTTACGATGCTGGGCGAAAAACTGGAAAACGTTGTCGTAAAAGTGTACTTTAAGGCGTAAAAGAATTTTGAAGCCGCCCGCGCTCCATGCAAAACGAGCGCGGGCGCGTTTTAAAAGAGCGGAAAGCGCGCTTATTCTTCCGTGCGTACGCCCGCTATGTGCAGAAACCGCGCCTGTTCGAAAACGTAGGAGGAGAGCGGCTTGTTGAACGCGTCGTAGGAATGCGCCGCGACCAGAGGCTCGCCGAACAGAAATCCGCTCACGATGCAGGTATGGTAATAATCTCCCGTGGCGCGCCCGAGCTGTATCACGTCTCCGAGTTCGAGCGCGCCCGGCTGCACTTCTTCGGCAAAGGGGCCCTCGCCGCGGTTGCTTACCAGAAATCGATACAAAAATTCCACCCCCGTCCAGGAGGCGGTGCGATCGTTCGCGCTGCGGTAAAACCAGCCGGTAACGGGCGTTTCGTTCATCGTGCCGCCGCCCGCATACAGGCATTGCGAAACAAAATTCGTACAGTCGCCGCCTATACGGGAAAAGTCGTAATAGGCGGGGTTGCGGCGGAACGCCCACCGCTTTGCGTAGTCGGCCGCTTTCCGGCGGTCATATCCGATCGTTCTCATACTTCAACAATATTCAGGCATGAAAAAAATCGTTCCTCGCGGCGCATTTTTCCGCGCGGATCCCGGAGATCTTATGGCATTTCATAAAACCACGCCCGAGGCGCTCGGCAGGGCGGAAGAATTTTATCATTTTACGGAGGAGGCGCCTTGCTCGTTCAGTTTTTGCACCGAGCTCGACGCGACCGCCCTGTACGATTTTGCAAAGGACAGTGGCATGAAGTTCTTTCCCGTATTTTTGCATTGCCTGAGCGCGGAAGTCAACGCGCGGCGGGAATTCCGCATGAGCGAAAACAAAGCGGGTGAGCTCGGCTGGTACGATACCGTAAATCCGTGCTATACCGTCTTTCACGAGGCGGATAAGAAATTTTCGGACGTCTGGACGGAATACGACGGCGACCTGCGCGTATTTTACGAGCGGTATTCGGAAGACGCGCGCCGATACGGGGGCGAAAGCACGAAGCCGTCTAAACCGTACGAGGGAGAAAACCTGTTCAACGTATCCTGTATTCCGTGGGCGAGCTTTACCGGGTTCTCTTTAGAGCTTCCCAAAAGCACCCGCTTTTTTTCGCCGATCTTTACGGTCGGCAAATATTTTCGGAGGGAAGGCAGGCTGTATCTGCCCTTTGCCGCGCAGGTACATCACGCTGTCTGCGACGGCTGGCACGTGGCGATGCTCGTAAACGCGTTGCAGGCGCGCATGGACGGTTTGGCGGTAAAATAAAAAAGGGGAACGCGCAAGCGCGTTCCCGCATGAAATTGTGAAACTGCCCCGTAAAGGGCGGAGAGGGCCTTTCAGAAATCTTTTCTGCCCGTTAAAAGATCGAGGTCAATTTCAAAGTAATCCGCGATCCTGCACAGGTTTTCCAGCCCGATCTCCCTTTGCGCATGCAGATAGCGCGAAAGCGTCTGCTGCGGAATGCCGATCTCCTTTGCAATGCCGCTCACGCTTCTTTCCCCGATCAGTTCTTTCAGATTTTCAGCGAATTTCTTTGCATACATACAAATATTTTACACCGTTTGGTGTAAAATATTTGACTTACACCAAACGGTGTGATACAATAAACGCAGAAACGCGAATACAGAAGGGAAAACAAATGAGAATTGAAAAGCGCGCCCGCGGAAGAGGGCGCGCTTTTTATGCGGATCGGTCAGGCCTTTTTGAATACGGATTTCGGCTGGCCGCAGATGGGGCAGACCCAGCTGTCGGGCAGATCTTCAAAAGGGATATTGCCCGCATATACGTGCCCGCAGACGGAGCAGACGTATTTGTTCTTCGGGCTTTCCTCCGCGATGTAAGTGGGAGCGTTTTTCGCCGTTTTGCCCTTGATCACGTTGTGGTAGTAGGCGTAGGTCATCGGCGGATTATCGCTTAAAACGTCGGCGCCGATCACTTGACCCAAAAACACGGTATGCGTGGGGGAGTCCATCGTGTCGATGACTTTGCAGGCGATGTACGCGCCGCAGTCGGATACGACGGGCAGAGCGTCTTTTACGGAATAGGGAACGGCGTCGAATTTATTGCAGTCTTTGCCCGAGCGGAAGCCGAAGGTGCCGATGATGGAGGGATCGCTGTTCTCCGTGAGAATGGAGATCGCGAAGTGTCCGCAGTCTTTGATGCATTTGTTGGTATAATTGTTTTTATTGATGCTGACCATTACGGTCGCGGGCTCCGCCGTGATCTGCGCGGCGCAGTTCGCCGTGCAGCCGGTGGGCCTGCCGTTATCCCATGTGGAAACGATGTAAACGCCGTAAGACATGGCGTGAAAAGCTTTTGGATTCATGATTTGCTCCTTAATAGATTTTATTCACGAAAAATTATTTGAGCTGACAAATAATTTTTCCGTGAGGGGGAGGGGAAACCCGAGCGGTTTTCCCCTCGCCGCGCGATGGTAAGGGCACGCGAAAGAGAAATCGCGCGGCTTCCGTTACAAAAAATACGCCGCTGAAACGGCGTATTTTTTAGCGCTTTTTAATAGTTTTCCGCTTTCAGCTGGAAATACGCCTTCGGGTGCGAACAGACGGGGCAGATCTCGGGCGCCTTTTTGCCGATTACGATGTGGCCGCAGTTGGAGCACTGCCAGATGCAGTCTTCGTCGCGAGAGAATACGAGCCCGTTCTTTACGTTGTCTAAAAGGGCGAGGTATCTCTTTTCGTGCTCTCTTTCGATCTCTCCGACCTTTTCGAACAGGAATGCGATGTGATCGAAGCCCTCTTCCTTCGCTTCTTTGGCGAAGGTTGCGTACATATCCGTCCATTCATAATTTTCGCCGGCAGCCGCGTCGATCAGGTTTTCTTCGGTAGAGGGGATATCCCCGCCGTGCAGGAGCTTGAACCAGATTTTTGCGTGCTCCTTCTCGTTGTTTGCGGTCTCTTCGAAGAGCGCGGCGATCTGTACGAAGCCGTCCTTTTTCGCCTTGCTCGCGTAGTAGGTGTATTTGTTCCTTGCCTGCGATTCCCCAGCGAACGCGGTCTGCAAATTCTGTTCCGTTTTGGTGCCTTTGAGTTCCTTAGCCATGATCAAACCTCCGAATTTTTATTTCTTTTGCAATCGGGACACGTGCCGACCAGTTCGATGCGTATGTCTTCCACCGAAAAGCCGCCCGTGTTTCCCGTAAGCGTTATGTTTGCCGCGCCGTCGGGCGCGTCCCACAGCCTGCCGCATTCGCGGCAGCGCATGTGATGATGTTTATCCGTCCTGAAATCGAATCTGTCTGCGCCCTCGCTTACGTTGACCTTTTTGATCTGCCCCTGCTCCGCGAGCAGATTTAAATTTCTGTAAACCGTCGCTTTGCTGACGTGCGGGTGGTCCTTTACGATCGCGGAGTAAATCTGATCGGCGTCGGGGTGGCTGTGCATAGAGCGCACCGTTTCAAGGACGAGCTGTCTTTGAATGGTGTTCCTATTATTCATAATATTTTCCTATTGATATCTAATATCATTTATATTATAACACAAAAACGGAATTTGTCAAGGTTTTTTCAAAAATTTTTTGCAACTATTGACAAAATCGCTATATGTGATTTATAATAAATGGGAGAGAAGCTGCGGGCGGAGGCAATATGATATACGAAAAAACAGAACTGAATTTTTTGGAACGCGATTGCGAGTTGCAATTCGGAGAAAAAGACGGCGCAAGGATCTTCCGCCGTGCTTCCAAGTTGTATGCGGAGCTCGTCGTTACCACAGATTATAAGAATAATCCTTTGCTGGAACGCCAGCTGAAAGGGCTTGTTTATCCCGTCATCGCTTACTATAAAACGCTGCTCGCTGAGGGGTATCGCGAATCGAACGCGCTCGGCCTGGTGCGCACGGAAACGGAGAAGGCGGCAAAAAACAGCGGAGAGATCCTGCACGCGCAGCTGCGCAGGCATTTTCCGTTTCATGCCTTCCGCCGCAACATCAAAAATTTTATGGCATACAAGTTCCCTGCGGGGGAGTGGCTCTGCACCGAACCGAAAACAAAGGGCGGCAGGATCGCGTTTCAGGTGAAGCAGTGCCTGTATTACGACGT
Source organism: Candidatus Borkfalkia avistercoris (assembly GCA_019115995.1). GTDB lineage: Bacteria > Bacillota > Clostridia > Christensenellales > Borkfalkiaceae > Borkfalkia > Borkfalkia avistercoris. The sequence continues at coordinate 32,253 of DXCL01000005.1, read as the reverse complement.
GACGCATAAATTCGGGTGCGTGGAGCTCTGCCCCGTATTCTGCGATTATGAAAGGATCGCCTTCGGCGGGTTAGGCCCGAAAATTTTATGCGAAAGAGACGGCGAACTGGCGACCGGCCACGAAACGTGCGGTTATTTATTCAAAAAAGGCAAATGATGTTTTAATGTAAAAGGGGCGCCCCGCCGAGTGCGGGGCGCCCCTTTGCATGATCAGGGATATACAAAAAATACCCCCGCGGGCGCGCCCGCGGGGAACCTGCATTTTTCGGAAAAAATTTATGCCTTGTTGTCGGAACCGAGCACGTCGACGATCTTGTGCTTTACGAGTTCCTTGACCGCCGCTCTCGCGTCTCCGAGGTACTGGCGGGGATCGAAATGATCGGGGTGCTCCGCAAAGTGCTTGCGAACCGCCGCGGTGCAGGCGACGCGCAGGTCGGAGTCGATGTTGATCTTGCAGACCGCCATCGTAGCCGCCTTTCTGAGCATTTCTTCGGGAATGCCGATCGCGTCGGGCATTTTGCCGCCGAACTGGTTGATGATCGCGACTTTATCCTGCGGCACGGAAGAAGCGCCGTGCAGAACGATGGGGAATTCGGGCAGGCGTTTGCCGACTTCTTCGAGAATGTCGAAGCGCAGCTGCGGCTTCTGGCCGGGCTTGAATTTGTAAGCGCCGTGGCTGGTGCCGATGGCGATGGCGAGGGAGTCGCAGCCCGTTTTTTCGGTGAATTCGCAGACCTCGTCGGGGTGGGTGAAGCAGGCGTCTTCCGCCTTTACGTTGACGGCGTCTTCGATGCCGGCGAGCTGGCCGAGTTCTGCCTCGACGACAACGCCCCTGTCGTGCGCGTACGCCACGACCTTTTTCGTGATCTCGATGTTCTCCGCGAACGCGTGGTGCGAGGCGTCGATCATGACGGAGGTAAAGCCGTCGTCGATGGCGGATTTACACGCTTCAAAATCTGCGCCGTGGTCGAGGTGCATGACGATGGGGATATCCGTCGTTTCGACAGCCGCTTCGATGAGGTGTTTGAGGTATACGGGGTTCGCGTATTTGCGCGCGCCGGCGGATACCTGCAAAATGAGAGGGGACTTGCATTCCTGGCCCGCTTCCACGATACCCTGAATGGTCTCCATGTTGTTCACGTTGAACGCGCCGATCGCGTAGCCGCCCTTGTAGGCTTTTTTGAACATTTCGGTCGATGTAACCAAAGGCATAATGATAGTTCCTCCGATAAATTTTTTATCTGTTCCTATTTTACACTAATTGCGGATAAAAATCAATATAATTTGCAAAAATATCGGTAAATCGCTTTTAATTTTTTTTGCGCGAGTGATATAATTAAAGAAAAAAACGAACCTCGTCCGCTGCGGGCGAGGCGAAAAAAAAGGAGTATGCTGTTATGAGGGATCCGAGGATAGATAAGCTTGCCGACGTGCTCGTAAATTATTCGGTGCACTGCCAAAAGGGAGAAAAAGTGCTCGTGGAGGCGCGCGGGATCGACGCGCAGCTCGTCAATGCCGTCGTGGAAAAAATATTCGCCGCGGGCGGGTATCCGTTCGTGGACGTGATAGACCTTTCCGTGGAGCGCGCGCTGCTGATGGGCACGAGCCGCGCGCACTGCGAGCTGCGCGCAAAGTATGCGAAATACCGCATGGAAGACATGGATTGCTATATCGGGATCCGCGGGGGAGAAAATTCCTTCGAACTTTCCGACGTTCCCGCCGAAAACATGCAGGTATACGACCGGGTGTATTCTTTCCCCGTGCATCACGAAACGCGCGTCAAAAAGACGAAGTGGGTGGTTTTGCGATACCCGAACCCGTCGATGGCGCAGAACGCGGGCAAGTCTACCGAGCAGTTTGAGAACTTCTATTTCGACGTTTGCACCCTCGACTATTCCAAAATGGACAGGGCGATGGACGCGCTCAAAGCGCTCATGGAAAAGACGGACAAAGTGCGCCTCGTCGCAAAGGATACCGACCTCACTTTCTCCATAAAGGGCATTCCCGCAATCAAATGCGCGGGGCATATGAACATTCCCGACGGCGAGGTATATACCGCGCCCGTGAAGAACAGCGTGAACGGCGTGATCACCTACAATGCGCCTACCCTTGAAAACGGCATCAAGCACGAGAACGTGCGCCTCGTTTTCAAAAACGGCAGGATCGTGGAGGCTACCTCTTCCAACACCAAGGCGCTCAACGACGTGCTCGACACCGACGAGGGCGCCCGCTATGTAGGGGAGTTCGCGATAGGCGTCAACCCGTTTGTTACCGCACCCATGCTCGATATCCTGTTCGACGAAAAGATCTCCGGTTCTATTCATTTTACGCCCGGCTGCTGCTATGACGACGCGTATAACGGAAACAAGTCGAGCGTGCACTGGGATATGGTGCTGATCCAGACGCCCGAATGGGGCGGCGGCGAAATTTATTTCGACGACATGCTCATAAGGAAGGACGGCCGCTTCGTGACAGACGAGCTTTTGTGCCTCAATCCTGAAAATCTGAAATGATTTTTCTGCCCCGGCAGGCGCTGCGCGGTTTTTTCCGTTTTGGGCAAATTGCAGAAAAAAGCCTGCTTTTTTGTGCGATTTATTCATAAAATCGGTAAAACAAAAGTTATTTCGCGCAAATCATTGACTAAATTTTTCCTATTTGGTATAATAAAAACGCTGGAAAAAATTTTGCGATAAAATCAATTTTTATAATTGGAGGAATATTCAAAATGGCTAATGTAAGAGTTGCGATCAACGGATTCGGCCGTATCGGCCGCCTCGCGTTCAGGCAGATGTTCGGCGCTAAGGGCTACGAAGTCGTCGCTATCAACGACCTCACCAGCCCCACGATGCTCGCGCACCTTCTCAAATACGATTCCGCGCAGGGCAGATATGCGCTTGCGGACAAGGTTTCCGCGACCGAGGATTCCATCATCGTCGACGGCAAAGAGATCAAGATCTATGCCGAAAAGGACGCAAAGGATCTGCCTTGGGGTAAGATCGGCGTAGACGTCGTTCTCGAATGCACGGGCTTCTATTGCTCCAAAGCGAAGAGCCAGGCGCACATCGACGCGGGCGCAAAGAAAGTCGTTATTTCCGCTCCTGCGGGAAACGATCTGCCTACCATCGTGTACAGCGTCAACGAGAAGACCCTCAAACCCACCGACACGATCATTTCCGCGGCTTCCTGCACGACCAACTGCCTCGCTCCCATGGCGAACGCGCTCAACAAGTTCGCTAAGATCAAAAAAGGCTACATGACGACCATTCATGCATACACGGGCGACCAGATGACGCTCGACGGGCCTCATCGCAAGGGCGACCTGCGCCGTGCGAGGGCTGCCGCGGTGAACATCACCCCGAACAGCACGGGTGCTGCGAAGGCGATCGGCCTGGTTATCCCTGAACTCAACGGCGTGCTCGACGGTTGCGCACAGCGCGTTCCCGTTCCCACCGGCTCTTTGACCCAGCTCATCGCGATCGTAGAAGGCGAAGTGGATAAAGACGGCGTGAATGCGGCGATGAAGGCGGCGGCTTCCGACTCTTTCGGCTACACCGAAGACGAGATCGTTTCTTCCGACATCATCGGCATTACCTACGGTTCGCTGTTCGACGGCACGCAGACCAAATGCATGCCCATGGGCGACGGCTCCACGCTCGTTAAAGTCGTTTCTTGGTACGATAACGAGAACTCTTACACCAGCCAGATGGTTCGCACCATCAAGTATTTCGCTGAACTCAAATAAGAAAAATACTTGCATAAACATTCGCCCCTGCGGGTTCTCCCGCAGGGGCATTTTTTTGTCGATTTTTTATGACCATAATCGACGTCATATTATTTTGATCGGACGGCTTGTTTTTTGCCTTCGGCGCATATACTATACCGTATGGTCGAAGCGTTGAAGAGAGTCGGCGAAACGGCAAGGCTTTCCGCAATACTCATCGGCACCGTCGTAGGGGCGGGGTTCGTTTCGGGTGCGGAGCTGGTACGTTTTTTTCCGACTGAAAATTTTTTGCCCTGCGCTTTTCTGGCTGCGCTCCTCATTTTTCTCGGATTTGCGCTCTTGTTTTATTGCGGAAAAAAGTACGGCGGATTCGAGGGAACGCTTTGCCGGGTATTCAAAAATTTTGCGCCCGCCGTGCGGTGGATCGTTTTGGCGGCGTCGCTCATGACGTCGGCGGGTATGCTCGCGGGGCTGGATTCCGTCATGCTCGAAGGCTTCGGCGTGCCGAAATCTGTTCCTTTGCTGTCTTTGGGTGTGCTGATCGCCGTCTATTTTCTTTCGGAAAAGGGCACGGCGGCGATCGGCTGGGTAAACCTTTGCCTTGTGCCGGCAATTCTTGTATTCGTCGCCTCCCTCGCTTTCCGACGGGTAGACTTTTCTTATGCGTTTTATCCCGCGCGCGAGCCGTTTGCGGCAGTGTGCCTTGTGATCGCCTATGCGGGAATGAACGTGTTTCTCGCAGCGCCCGTCGTGTGCGACCTCGGAGCAAAGTACGGGGGCGGTACGGTCGCGGCGGCGGGAGCGTCGCTCGTTATCGGGGCTTGTATCGTGATTATACTTGCCAATATTTTCGCTGCGGGCGCGAACGCGATCGGTGCAGATATGCCTCTGCTTGCGGTGATGGGCGCGCAGAGCGTTATGGGGAAAATATTTGCAATCGTTTCCGCGTTCGGAATCGTTACCACGCTGTTTTCCTCGTGGTACCCCCTCCACGCGCGTGCAAAGCGATGCAGGCATGCAAGATCCGCGCGCGTGCTGCTGTGTGCCGCAGCATTTTTGCTTTCCCGCTTCGGGTTGAAAAACATCGTCGGCTTTGCCTATCCGCTTCTGGGGCTTTGCGGTATATTGTTCCTCGGTGCATGCGCGCTGAAATGTTTTTTTCCGAAAAAAAACTCCCCGATGCATAGCGCAAAGGGGAGAGAGCGTATGTGAAGCGGGATACGGACAGAGCGTCATCTCGGGTGTTTGATGACGATCTTTTCCGCCAGCACGACGAGAAAATACATGCCCGCCGCCAGAATGCAGAGGATAAACGTCGCCGCCATCACGAGGTCGAGGCGGAATACCTGCCCGCCGTACACGATCAGATAGCCCAATCCCGCTTTGGATACGATGTATTCGCCCATGATGGAACCGATCCACGCCATGCCCACGCAAATTTTCAGCATGCCGATAAATTCGGGCAGGGCGGAGGGGATCACGAGCTTTGTGAGGATCTGCATCTTGCTCGCGCCCATCGATCGCAGCAGGGTGATCTTGTTTTTATCCGTCGCCAGAAAGCCGCTGAGCATGTTCATCACTGCCACGATGATGCCCACGAGCACCGTCATGAATACGATGGCGGTGGAACCCGTGCCGAACCAGATGATGATGACGGGCCCGAGCGCGATTTTCGGCAGACTGTTCAGAACGACGATATACGGCTCCAAAATTTTCCGCGCCCGCTCGCTCCACCAGAGCGCGAGGGCGATGAGAGAGCCGAGCGCCACGGCTATGGCAAAGCCCGCGAGCGTTTCCCAAAGGGTAGTGCCGATATGATAGAACAGGGTGCCGTTCGACCACAGCTCCCCGATCATCGCGGCGATGCGCGAGGGCGAGCTTATGATAAACGGGTCGACCAGTTCCAGCTGCGCGATGAGTTCCCATACGCCGAGTATGAGCGCGAGCACGCCGACGCGCGCCGCCCATACGATGACGGTGTTTTTCTTCTCCTTTTTCAGAAAGGCGATATGTTCGCCGGAAAATTCTTTCTTCATATGTTCAGCTCCTTCCACAGCTTTTCGAACCAAACCGAAAAGTGGGGCGATTCTCTTCTTTTGAGCGGGCTGAGATCTTCGAACCCGATCTCGTGCAGGCTCACTACGGAGGCGGGCCGCTTGCTTAAAACGAGTATCCTGTCTGCAAGGGAAATCGCCTCGGAAATGTCGTGCGTGACCAAAAGCGCCGTCTTTTTTTCTCCGCGTATGATGGAATACACGTCGTTGCACACCGAAAGGCGGGTCTGATAGTCGAGCGCGGAAAAAGGCTCGTCGAGCAGCAGTATTTCGGGGTCGGGCGCGAGCGTCCTTATGAGCGCGGCGCGTTGGCGCATGCCGCCCGAAAGCTGGTCGGGATAATAGGAAAGGAATTCCCCGAGCCCGTACTTTTTTGCGAGAGAGAGCGCCTTTTCCCTGTTTTCCGAGGTATTCTTTTTGCTGATTTCCAGGGGCAGAACGATGTTTTTTTCAATATTGCGCCAGGGGAAAAGCTCGTCTTTTTGCAGCATGTAGCCGAACTTTCCCGCGCTTTCGCGCGCGGGCTTGCCGCGCACGGTGATCTCTCCCGAAGATGGCTTCAAAAGCCCCGCCGCCAGGGAAAGCACGGTGGTCTTGCCGCAGCCGGAGGGCCCGATGACCGCCATAAATTCTCCTTCGCGCACGGTAAAGTCGAGATCCTTCACCGCGAGCGTTTCTCCGGCCTTGGTATGGTAGGTCAGGCTTACGTTTTTGAATTCGAGCAAACGCCCGTCAAGTGTTTCGTTCATGGTAAAAACCTCCCCCGCACATCGGCATATACGCCGATGCGCGGCGGCTTTCAATCATTACGGCGTCAGCCGTAAAGCTCGGCGTAGATCTTGGAGGAATAGCTCGTATCCACGAGGTCTGCAAAATTGACCCGCTTTTCGAGCTCGCCGGCGTTGTCTATGATGTCTTGAAGCCTGTTGAACGCGTCTTCCGTCATCGTCATGTCCGTCTGCCACGCGTCGATAGACTTGTAGCTGTCGAGGGAGACCTTGACGGAATTTTCGCTCGTGCCGTCGAAGTAGGGCGTCAAAAGTTTTGCCGCCTCGGCGCTGTCCGTCGAGTTGACGTAGCGGATCCCTTTCATGATCGCCCGCAGGAAGCCTTCTATCGTCTCTTCGTTGTCGTCGATATAGTTTTCTCTGGCGATATAGCAGGTATAGGGCACCTCGCCCGAAGCTTCGCCCACGGAAGCGACCACATAGCCCTTGCCCTGCGCCTCATATTCCGACGCCACGGGTTCGAACATGGTGCAGTAATCCGCCGTGCCCGATTCGAAGGCGGCGGTCATATAGTTGAAGTTGATGTCGTAGTTCATGGTCACGTTCTGCCCGTCGTGCAGCCCGTTTTCGTTGAGGATATATTCGAAGGTCATCGCGGGAACGCCGCCTTTTCTGCCTGCCAGTATCTCTTTGCCCTGCAAGGTGGTCGCCCAGTCGAAGGTGTCCGCCTCGTCCACGCGGGATACAAGGAAGGAGCCGTCTCGCTTGGTGAGCTGGCCGAACACGGTGGGTACGTTGTTCGAGCCGCCGATGAGCACGTACAGCGCCGCTTCCGGCCCGCAGAAGCCGATGTCTGCGCTGCCCGAAAGCACCGCCGCCATCACAGCGTCCGCGCCTCCGCCGTTGGTCAGTTCGATCTCGATGCCTTCTTCCTCGAAGTAGCCGAGTGCGTCGGCGATATACATGGGCGCATAGAAGACGGAATGCGTAACCTCGTTCACCCGTATGGTTTTCAGCCCGCCCTCGTCCGTCTTACAGGCGGAAAGGGGCAGAGCCAGAAACAGTGCGCACAGAATTGCGGTAAGTATCTTTTTCATTGATTTCTCCGTTTGGAAAATTTTAATACTATATCGTATGCGGGCGGAGAATATTTTGACATCGCATTTCAGGCAAACGGTTTCGTTTTCGATTGACAAGCGGCGGGCGTTTTTATATAATAAGTAGGCAGAATTTTTGTGACTGGATTGTGCCGCTTTTTTTGCTGCGCGATTTTTTATCAGAGGGAATGAACGTTATGGAAATGCAAAAGACTTACAATCCGAAAGATTTTGAAGACAGGCTTTATAAGGAGTGGACGGATAAAAATTATTTCCGCGCGGAAGTGGAGCCGTCCAAGATCCCGTTTACCATCGTCATTCCTCCCCCCAATATCACGGGTCAGCTCCACCTCGGGCACGCGCTCGACAATACGATCATCGACGCGCTGATCCGCTTCAAAAGAATGCAGGGCTATTCCGCTCTGTATCTGCCCGGCTGCGACCACGCTTCCATCGCTACGGAGGTGAAGATCGTCGAGCAGATGAAAAAAGAGGGACTCACAAAACAAGACGTAGGCAGGGAAGAATTCCTCCGCCGCGCGTGGGACTGGAAGGAAAAATACGGCGGGCGCATCGTCGAACAGCTCAAAAAGATGGGCGTTTCCGCAGACTGGTCGCGCCTGGCGTTCACGATGGATGAGCGCTGCTCCAAGGCGGTGCGCGAGGTGTTCGTCAACCTCTACGAAAAGGGGCTCATTTACAGGGGGGATCGCATCATCAACTGGTGCCCGAGCTGTAAAACGGCGCTTTCCGACGCGGAGGTCGAGTACAGCGAAGACGCTTCTTTCTTCTGGCACCTCAAATATCCCGTAAAGGACAGCGACGAATTTATCGTCGTGGCGACGACCCGCCCCGAAACCATGCTGGGCGATACCGCCGTTGCGGTCAACCCGAAAGACAAGCGCTACGAGCACATGGTCGGCAAAACGCTCGTGCTTCCGCTCGTGGGGCGCGAGATCCCGATCGTTGCGGACGACTACGTCGACATGGAATTCGGTTCCGGCGCCGTAAAAATCACGCCCGCGCACGATCCCAACGACTTCGAGGTAGGGCTTCGCCATAATTTGGAAGTCATCCGCGTCATGAACGACGACGGCACGATGAACGAAAACGCGGGCGAGGCATACGAGGGCATGGACCGCTTTGCCGCGCGGGAAAAGATCGTGGAAGATTTAAAAACCTGCGGCGCGCTCGTAAAGATCGAGCCGCATGCGCACAACGTGGGGCACTGCTATCGCTGCCACAGCACGGTAGAGCCGATCGTTTCCAAACAGTGGTTCGTAAAAATGGCGCCGCTCGCAAAGCCCGCCATCGACGCGGTCGTGCGCAATAAGATACATTTTACGCCCGAACGCTTTTCGAAAATTTATTATAATTGGATGGAGGGCATCAAAGACTGGTGCATTTCCCGCCAGCTTTGGTGGGGGCACCGCATTCCCGTATGGTACTGCGCGGACTGCGGGGAGACGATCGTTTCCAAAACAGACCCCGCCGAATGCCCGCATTGCCACGGCAAAAATCTCAGCCAGGACGAAGACGTGCTGGATACCTGGTTTTCTTCCGCCCTTTGGCCCTTCTCCACGCTTGGCTATCCCGACAAGACCGCCGACCTCGACTATTTCTATCCGACGGACGTGCTGTCCTGCGGGTACGACATCATATTTTTCTGGGTCGCGCGCATGATCTTTTCGGGCATCGAGCATATGGGCAAGGTGCCTTTCCGCGATGTGCTCCTGCACGGCATCGTGCGCGACGAGCAGGGCAGAAAGATGTCTAAATCGCTTGGGAACGGCATCGACCCTCTGGAAGTCATCGACGAATACGGCGCCGATTCCCTCCGCTTTGCGCTCGTTTCGGGCGTTGCGCCCGGCAACGACAGCCGTTACAGCCGCGCCAAGGTCGAGGCGATGCGCAACTTCATGAACAAGATATGGAATGCGTCTCGCTTCGTCATCATGAATGCGGAAGGGGAAAAGATTTTGCCCGTCGGCGAGGTGAAGCTCTCCGCGCCGGATAAGTGGATCATATCCCGTCTGGAAAGATGTATCAAAGAAGTTACTCTCAACATGGGCAAGTTCGAGCTCGGCATTGCGGCGGGCGCTCTGTACGACTTTATGTGGAGCGACTTCTGCGACTGGTATATCGAGCTCACGAAGAGCGCGCTCTACGGGGAGGATCCCGAAAAGAAGAGGGGAGCGCTCTCCGTGCTGTGCTTTGTGCTCGAAAACGCGCTCAAACTTCTGCACCCCTTCGTGCCGTTCATTACGGAGGAGATCTATCGGAACCTTCCGGGAACTTCCGGCAGCATCATGGTTTCCGAATTTCCGCGCTATAATTCCAAGCTCGCCTATAAAAAAGAGGCGAAGGCTTTTGAAGGGATCATGGACGTCATCAAAACGGTGCGCAACATGAAAACTTCGGTCAATTGCCCGCCCTCCAAAAAAGTGAAGCTGTTTCTCTCCGCACAGAACAAGCGCCTTGTAACGGCGAACGCGGGGGCGATCATGAAGCTTGCGGGCGTGAGCGAGATCGGCTTTGTGGAGAGCGCCGCGGAGATCGGCGAAAAAACGATGTCGCAGGTCACCGAAAGCTGCACGGTCTTCGTGCCGTTGGGCGAGCTGGTGGATCTTGCCAAGGAAAAGGAACGGCTTACCGCAGAGCTCGAACGGGTGCAGGGCGAGATCATGCGCGCAGACGGCAAGCTGCAAAACCGCGGGTTCGTCGAAAAAGCCCCGAAAAATCTCGTAGAGGCAGAGCGCGCCAAGCTCGACAAATTTATTGAGATGAGAGAAAAGATCGCAAAACAGCTCGAAGAGCTTTGATAAAAAAGCGGGGCAGTTGCCCCGCTTTTTTGACTGCCCGTGCCGCCCGGTGCAGAAAAAGTGTTCCTGCGTGCGGCGGTTTCTTATTAAAAACAGAAGAACGGCGCATCTCGCGACGCGCCGTTCTCCTAAAACAAATGAGAAAAAATATGGGTAGTGAGTATGATCGGATCGTATGTAAAAAACGTACCTTTTCAGCACACATTTTACATGAATATTATAACCGATTCGCCGCGGCAAGTCAAGTGATATTTCGATAAAATTTTATCGGATATGCAAATTATTGTGCACTGTTTTGAAGCTTTTGCGGCAATGGTTTCGTCGAGGGAGGGAGATACTATGTTTCATATCGTTCTGGTGGAGCCGGAGATCCCGCAAAATACCGGCAATATCGTGCGCACCTGCGCCGCCACGGGCTGCAAGCTGCACCTCGTGCGGCCGCTCGGGTTCGAGGTGTCGGATAAATATCTCAAACGCGCCGGGCTGGATTACTGGCATTTCGTGGACATTTCCTATTATGATTGTATCGAAGAGGTCTTTGCGAAGTATCCTTCTGCGCGCTTTTATTTTTTCACCACGAAAGCGGAAAAAACGCACAGCGACGTAGAGTATCGCGAAGGGGATTTTCTCGTGTTCGGCAAGGAGACGAAGGGGCTGCCCGAGCCGCTCTTGAAGGAGCATTACGAAAGCTGCGTGCGCATTCCCATGATCGGCGATATACGCTCGCTGAATCTATCCAATTCGGTCGCCGTCGCCGTTTACGAGGGCTGGCGCCAGCTCGGTTACGCGCAGGGGCGTTTGCATGGAAAGCTCACCTCCCTTTGAAAATGCTACGCGCACGATTTTTTCGCGCGCGCGGCGGGAGAAAAATACCGACAATCATTGACAAATTGCAAAAAAAAGTATATCATTATATAGGGTAAAAATAAAAACCGAAGGAGATCAGGTCATGAACAAAAAGTCTGTTACCGATGTAGACGTAAAGGGCAAAAGGGTCCTCGTAAGGTGCGATTTCAACGTTCCCATGAAGGACGGCAAGATCACCGACGAGAACCGTATCATGGGCGCGCTGCCCACCATCAAATATCTGATGGAGCACGGCGCAAAAGTTGTTTTGTGCTCGCACATGGGCAAGCCGCACAACGTGTTCGACGAAAAGGTAAAACTCAACAAAAAGGAAAAGAAGGCGGTCGAGGCGCTCCCTGCCGACGAGCAGGCTAAGGCGACCGAAGAATACATCGCCAAGGCGAAAAAGAACGATCCGGTAAAGCTCACGCTCAAACCTGTTGCTGACAGGCTGAACGAGCTTTTGGGCGGCAAGGTCGCTTTTGCGAAAGACGTGATCGGCCCCGACGCGGAGGCAAAGGTCGCCGCGTGCAAAGAGGGCGAGTGCGTTCTTTTGGAAAATCTGCGTTTCTATGCGGGTGAAGAGGGGAAAGACCTCGAATTCTGCAAAAAGCTCGCTTCCTATTGCGATATTTATGTGAACGACGCGTTCGGCACGGCGCATCGCTCGCACGCTTCCACGGCGGCGATCGTAGAGTACGGCCTTGTAAAGACTGCGGTCTGCGGCTTCCTCATTCAGAAAGAGCTCGAAGTGATGGCGGACGCGCTCGAAAACCCCGTGCACCCCTTCGTTGCGGTGCTCGGCGGCGCAAAGGTCGCAGATAAGCTCAACGTCATCTCCAATCTCCTGAATAAATGCGACACGCTCATCATCGGCGGCGGCATGGCGTATACCTTCCTCAAAGCAGAGGGTTACGAGATCGGAAAATCTTTGGTCGACGACGACAAGCTCGGCTACTGCAAAGATATGATGCAGAAGGCGAAAGACATGGGCAAAAAACTGCTCCTGCCCGTCGATACCGTCATCGTGAAAGATTTTCCGAACCCGATCGACGCGCCCGTAGACGTGAAGACGGTCAAAGTGAGCGAGATCCCGGCGGATATGGAAGGCCTCGACATCGGCGAAGAGTCGAGAAAGCTGTTTGCGGACGCGATCAAGGGCGCCAAAACGGTCATCTGGAACGGGCCGATGGGCGTGTTCGAAAACCCGACCCTCGCAAAGGGCACGATCGCGATCGCGGAAGCGATGGCGGAAGCCAAGGACGCTACGACGATCATCGGCGGCGGAGACAGCGCTGCGGCTGTGCAGCAGCTCGGGTTTGCCGACAAGATGACGCACATCTCCACAGGCGGCGGCGCTTCTCTCGAACTGTTCGAGGGCAAAATCCTTCCCGGCATCGCGTGCCTCAACGATAAAGACTGATTTTATAAGCCATAAGAAAGAGCGGAAAAATTCCGCTCTTTCCGCGGCAGAATAAATGAACGATTCACTATTAAAAAAGGACAGATAACGGCATGAGAAGACCTATCATAGCAGGCAACTGGAAAATGAACAAGACCGCGGCGGAGGGCGCCGCTTTGGTCAACGAGCTCAAACCGCTCGTGAAAGACGCCGATTGCGACGTAGTGGTTTGCGTTCCGTTTACGGATATTCCCGCGGTGAGCGCGGCTGCGAAGGGCAGCAACATTCACGTGGGCGCACAGAACGTGCACTTTGCGGAAAAGGGCGCTTATACGGGCGAGATCTCTGCGGAGATGCTCAAGGAATTCGGCGTGGAATACGTCATCATCGGGCACAGCGAACGCCGCCAGTATTTCGGCGAGACGGACGAAACGGTAAATAAGCGCATGCACGCGGCGCTCGCGGCGGGGCTCACGCCCATCGTATGCGTGGGCGAAAGCCTGGAAGAGCGCGAAACGGGCAAAACGGAGGCGGTGCTTTCCGTACAGATCGAAGAGGGGCTCACAGGATTGGAAGACGTTTCGAAGATCGTCATCGCGTACGAGCCGATCTGGGCGATCGGCACGGGCAAAACGGCAACGGCGGAGCAGGCGAACGAGACGATCGCGTTTATCCGTAAAAAGTGCGCCGATGTGTTCTGCCCTAAATGCGCGGAAAAGGTGCGCATTCAGTACGGCGGCAGCATGAACGCGAAGAATTGCAAGGAGCTTATGGCGATGCCCGAGATAGACGGGGGACTGATCGGCGGCGCTTCTTTGAAGGCGGAAGATTTTTCGTTTATCGTAAATTACAACAAATAAACCGCAAACAAGCCGCGGCGCATATGCGCCGCGGCTTTCTGTCAATAAAAAAAGCTCCCGCAAAAAGGAGCGAATGTAAATATTTTACTTTGAAAATAGTTTTTCGTGTTAACTATATGGTCAACAAACTATGCCGCAAGCTGCATAAAAACGGATTACGGCAGGGGAGATGAAGCGAACCCGTACGCGGATTTCCGCATACGGGCGCACATTATTTGCTTTCAACGTAAGCGTGTACTGCCTTGACGAGAAAAGTCTGTTCCGCTTTGCTCAGCTTGCTGAAATCCACATAAAAATTTTGCAGCGTCTTGTTGTCGGTATAAACGTAGTTGTTTTCGTAGTCGGATTTACCGAGCAGATAGTCTGTGGAGGAGTTGAAGATATTGGAAATTTCGATGACCTGTTCAAAAGTAGGTCTCGAACGTCCGATCTCCCAACTGCTGACAGTAGACTGCTTTACGCCGAGTTTATCTGCAAGCTCGCACTGGGTGGTTCCGTTTTCTTTTCTCAGGGTTTTTAAAATTTTAGCAAACATAACTTATCCACACGCGATGCGTAAATTTTGAAGCGAAGCTTCAATACATCGGTGACCGTTTGTAAAAAAGGAAGGGCGTCAGCGTTCAGCTTTCAGCCCCAAGATCATGTCAGACGATACGTTCAGCGCTTTGCAGAGGAGCGCAAACGTGTCTATGGAAGGGAATTTGTCCGTACGGACATATTTGTTCACCGTAGAGGGGTGGATCCCGACCTGTTCTGCGATCTCTTTCTGGCTCATGCCGCTGCTTTTGATTGCGTCGCGGAGCCTGACCTGGATTTCGTCCAATAAAGTTCCTTTACCCATATGCACAATCTCAAACGTATATTTTTAAATTTTCTCATATGTTTTTCATTATCATAGCACGTTGTGCATTTTTTGTCAAGCAATTCCAAGGAATTTTATTTTTGGGCAAAAAATGATAAAAACGAACGTATGGCGCCCCGCTTTCCTTATAAAAATGCGTGCGCCGAAAAAATAGGGTTTTACCCGCTTGCAAAAACGCGGTCAATAAGATATAATACTATACGGAAAAAGATTTTTAGAGGTGATCGGAATGAAAAAACCTTATGCAATCATCATAATGGACGGCTACGGGATCAATCCCGACAAAAAGGGCAACGCCATCGAATTGGAGGGCAGCCCCAACGTAAAACGCTATGAAAGGGAGTATCCCTCCTCGCAGCTCGGCGCGAGCGGCATGAGCGTCGGGCTTCCCGACGGGCAGATGGGGAACTCCGAGGTCGGGCACCTGAACATGGGCGCCGGACGCATCGTATATCAGGAACTTACAAAGATCACGAAAGAAATACAGGACGGTGAATTTTTTGAAAACGAGGCGCTGCTCGCCGCAATAAAAAATGCAAAAGAGAACGGAAAGAAGCTGCACATTTGGGGCCTTTTGTCGGACGGCGGCGTGCACAGCCACAACACGCATCTGTACGCCCTGTTGAAGATGTGCAAGGAACAGGGGCTCGGCAACGCCTACGTGCATTGCTTTATGGACGGAAGAGACGTTTCTCCGACTTCGGGCGCGGGCTTCGTGCGCGATTTGCAGGCGGAGATGGACAAACTTTCCTTCGGCGCGGTGGCGTCCGTGTGCGGCAGATATTATGCCATGGACAGAGACAACCGTTGGGAAAGAGTCGTAAAGGCGTACGAAATGCTCACCCTCGGCAACGGCATTCAGGCGGAAGACGCGGCGAATGCGATAGAGGAGTCTTATAAAAAAGAGGTTACCGACGAATTTATCCTGCCCACGAACGTCGTGAAGGGCGGCAAGCCCGTCGCGCTCGTGGAAAAGGGAGACAGCGTCATTTTCTTCAACTTCCGCCCCGACAGGGCGAGGGAGATCACCCGCGCCTTCACCGAGCCTGATTTTAACGGTTTTGAGCGGAAAACGGGCTATCTCGCCCCGTTCTACGTTTGCTTTACGCAGTACGACGCAACTTTCAGCCACGTTCAGGTCGCATTCAAGCCGCAGAGCCTGAAAAACACCTTGGGCGAGTACCTCGCGTCTTTGGGCAAAAAACAGCTGCGCATCGCGGAAACGGAAAAGTACGCGCACGTCACCTTCTTTTTCAACGGCGGCGTGGAAGCGCCGAATGCGAACGAGGTGCGCGTTTTGGTGCCTTCGCCGAAGGTTGCAACCTATGACATGAAGCCGGAAATGAGCGCGTACGAGGTGACGGATAAGGTCATCGAGCAGCTCTCTACGGGCGAATACGACGCGATGATCCTGAATTTTGCCAACTGCGACATGGTAGGGCACACGGGCGTTTTGGAGGCTGCCGAAAAAGCGGTCGCCGCGGTCGACGAATGCGTAGACAGGGTGCTTAAAAAGATTTTGGAGATGGGCGGCGGCGCGCTTCTCACCGCAGACCACGGCAACGCGGATAAGATGATCGCCGAAGACGGTTCGCCCTTTACCGCGCATACGACCAACCCCGTGCCCGTCGTGCTCGTGTGCGACGAACTGAAAAACGTGAAGCTGCGCGAAGGCGGCGTGCTTGCCGACCTTGCGCCCACCCTGCTCGACATGATGGGCATACCGGTTCCCGCCGAGATGACGGGCAAATCTCTGATCGTGAGATAATTTTCCGCTTTGCGAAAAAATATCGCCCGCCGCGGACAAAAAAATCTCTTACTGTATGCAAAAACGGTTGAAAAATCCGCCGCGATATGGTATACTTATCGGGTATTCTGTTAAAAAGTAATTTTGGAGTGATACAAATGCCTGACATGATGTATTTGATGTCAAATTTATTGGCGCCTTTGGACGATTACAATCCTTATGCGATAGCCAGATTTATCCTTTTGCTCGTGATGCTCGTAGCGTCCGTTGTCGCGATCGTCATCGTGCTCATTCAGCCCGGCAATTCTACGGGTATCGATGCGCTCGGCGGTTCCAGCGAGACGTTTTTCGGCAAAAACAAGGGCAGGTCTTTTGAGAGCAAAATGAAGAGATGGACGGTCATTTCCCTCGTCGTGTTGGCGGTGCTTGCCGTCGCGTTCTACATTTTGCAGATCGGCGTGGGTGCTTGATCGGGATTTCAAGGATATTTTCAGGCGGCTGTTCGCAAGGATAGCCGCCTTATTTTTTGCCGAAAGGGAGTTTAACTATGTCCGCAACGGAAGAACTGAAACAAAAATTCGTCAGCGGCGAATTGCAATATAAAAAAGAAAACGAAATATATCGGCTTTTGGGCGTTTCCTCCCGCGCGGGAAGAGACGCTGTCCGCGCTGTGCTGGCGGAGCTGTTGTCGGCGGGCGAGCTCGTGCGCGACGAGCGCGGCAGGTTCGTTTCTCCCGAAAAGCTTTCCCTTATAAAGGGGGTGCTCAGCGGGAACGAGCGCGGTTTTGCCTTTCTCGTGAGGGAGGAGGGCGATTTGTTTATCCCGCACCGCTCGCTGCACGGCGCACAGCACAAAGATACCGTTTTTGCGAGGATCGTCGGCGGAGAAAGAGGAGACGAGGCAGAGGTTTACAGCATACTTTCCCGCGGGGTCGTCTCGCTTACGGGTACTTATTATAAAGAAGAGCGCGGCGGCTATGTTTCCCCCGACGACAAGAAGTATTTTGAAGACGTGCGCATCGTAGGCGGAAGGCGGCGCGCCTTTTCCGGGGAGAAGGTGCTCGTAAAGATCACCGCGTGGCCGGAAGGGAGAAAGCCGGAGGGCGAAATAGAGGAAGTGCTCGGGCGCGGCGGCGACCTTTCCGTAGAGGAAGAGGCGCTTATCAAAACGTACGGCCTTGCGGAAGGGTTTACGCAAAAGGTTCTTTCCGAAGGGAGGCGCGTCGCCGCGGAAAAGATGCCCCTTGCGGGCAGAAGAGATTTCAGAGATGTTTTAACGATCACGATAGACGGCGAGGACGCCCGCGACTTTGACGACGCGATCAGTATCGAAAAGCTGGAAGACGGGTTCCTTTTGGGCGTACACATCGCAGACGTTTCTCACTATGTGCGGCGGGGCGGCGCGCTCGACAGAGAGGCGTATGCCCGCGGCACGAGCGTGTATTTTCCTGACAGGGTTTTGCCGATGCTCCCTTTCGAGCTTTCCAACGGCATCTGTTCCTTGCGTGAAGGGGAAGACAGGCTCACGCTCTCCTGCGTCATGCGCGTAGATCAGAAGGGCAGAGTCACCGAGCCGGACATCGCGGAATCGGTCATTCGATCGCGCAACCGCATGACGTATACGAACGTTACAAAGATCCTTGACGGCGATCCCGAACTTTGCGAACGGTATGCGCATTTGGTGCCCATGCTGCAAAATTGCAGGGAACTCGCACAGATCCTCATGCGCAAGCGCGCGGCGCGCGGCAGCGTCGATCTCGACGTGAAAGAGGCAAAAATAACCGTATCGGAGGACGGCGAAATTTCCGTTTCCGAATACGAACGCACGATCTCGCACCGAATGATCGAGGAATTTATGATCCTCGCCAACGAAACTGTGGCGGAATTTATGGCGGCTTACGAAATGCCGTTTGTGTACCGCGTGCATGAAAAGCCGTCCGAAGAAAAGGCTGCTTCGTTCAAGGCGTATCTTGCGGAGCTGGGCATAAAGGTGAATTTCCGCCCCGAAAGCGTGCGCCCGGGCGAATACGGCAAAATTTTGGACGCTTTGGAGGCGTCGCAGAGCCCGATGCGGCACGTAGTGAACCGCGTCATGCTGCGCTCCATGTCCAAGGCGAAATACGCGGCGGAAAATATAGGGCATTTCGGGCTCGCGTCCGAATGTTACTGCCACTTCACTTCGCCGATACGCCGCTACCCCGATCTCCTCGTTCACCGCATCGTCAAATTGGTGCTCGATGGGCAGGCGGGAGAGGCGCAGCGCTTTGAAAATTTTGTGGACGTCGCGTCGGAAAACTGTTCGCAGACGGAGCGGAAGGCGGACGACGCGGAGCGCGCCGTAGACGAGCTGTATAAGGTCTGGTACATGCGTTCTCATATCGGAGAAACGTTCGAGGGCGTCGTTTCGGGCGTTACCGCTTTCGCGGTATTCGTGGAGCTGCCCAACACGGTGGAAGGGCGCATCAGGGCGGAAACGCTGCCGCCGGACGACTATGTGTTTCTCGAAAAGAATTATACGCTCAAAGGGCAGCGCCGAGCCTTCAAGATCGGCGACAAACTGAAAATAACCGTCGCCGCATGCGACATCGGCGCGAGAAAGTGCGATTTTGTTCTGGCAGAGGAGTAATTGCCCCGAAAAGCTATCCCTTTCTTCAATTTTGTGCTATAATATAAGTCGCGCGGCGGCATGGAGAAGAAAATGCGATTCGAACTTTTACAATGGGAGGCGTCTTTGGCGCCGTCGCTTGCCGAAAGCGCGAACGATGCGCGGATCGCCCGCTTTCTGAGGGATTCTTTCCCGTACCCGTATTCGCCCGAAGACGCGGAGGCGTTCATCGCATTTGCGCGGGAAGAAAACGGGCGGGGCGAGTTTTACCGCGCGATCGTCGCGGACGGAAAAGCCGTCGGCGGTATTGCCGTTACCCGCGGCGCTGACGTGTACAAAAAGAGCGGCGAGCTCGGCTACTGGCTTGCGCCCGCCGTTTGGGGCAGGGGCGTTATGACTCGGGCGGTGCGCGAGATCTGCAAAGAGGTGTTCGAAACGACGGACATCGTGCGTATTTTTGCGGAGCCGTTTTCCGTAAACGCCGCTTCCTGCCGCGTGCTGGAAAAGAACGGCTTTGCAAAAGAAGGCGTAAAGAAAAAGAGCGTTTTCAAAAACGGAGAGTTTTACGACAGCGCGATGTACGCGCTCGTAAAAGAGTAAAGGTTTTTTATGAAGATCATAGCGGTCAATAAATCCGCTTCCTTCGAATATTTCATAGAAGAAAAATTCGAGGCGGGCGTCGTGCTCGAAGGGAGCGAGGTCAAATCCATACGCAAAAACAATTGCAGTCTGAGCGATTCCTTTTGCTTCGTCAGAAAGGGCGAAGCGGTGCTCAAAAATATGCATATTGCCGTGTACGATAAGAGCGGGGCGTTCAATACCCGCGATTCCAGAAGAGACAGAAAGCTCTTGCTCCATAAAGCGGAGATCGCAAAGATCGTCGGCAAAGTCAACGAAAAGGGGTATACCCTCGTACCTCTTAAAATTTATTTTAAGGATTCTCTCGTGAAGGTAGAGGTCGCGCTTTGCCGCGGCAAACATACCTACGACAAAAAACAGAGCCTGAAAGAAAAGGATCTGAAACGGGATACCGAACGGCGCATCAAGGAGTATATCTGAACCCCGCGCGCCGTGCACCGGCTAAATTCGCAAAACATTTTTTACCTGTAAGGAGATACAAGTATGGCTTATAAAAAAGATACGATCTGTGTGCAGGGCGGTTACCGCCCGAAAACGGGCGAGAGCCGCATTCCGCCCATCAGTCAGAGCACCACTTATTTTTACGAAAAGACGCAGGACATGGCGGATCTTTTCGATTTGAAAGCGGACGGGTACTTCTATACCCGCCTTGCTAACCCCACCGTCGCGGCGTTCGAGGGGAAGGTAGCGGAGCTCGAAGGGGGCGTCGCCGCGATCGGCTGCTCCTCGGGCATGTCTGCAAGCACGCTTCTGGCGTTCACCGTGTGCGGCGCTGGAGACAACATCGTTTCTTCCTCCGCGATCTACGGCGGCACGTTTAACCTGTTCGCGGTAACGCTGCCCAAGCTGGGCATAGAAACCCGCTTTTTCGATCCCGACGCGCCCGCTGAGGAGATCGAAAAGCTCATCGACGGCAAAACGAAGATGATCTTTACGGAAACGATCGCAAACCCCGCCATTAAAATTCTCGATTTTGACAAGATCGCGAATATCTCGAAAAAGCACGCGGTGCTTTTTGTTGTGGACAACACGCTCGCGACGCCTATTCTGTGCCGCCCGTTCGAATGGGGCGCGAATATCGTCATTCATTCCACGAGCAAGTATATGGACGGTCACGCGGCTGCGCTCGGCGGTATGATCGTGGACGGCGGCAACTTTAATTTTAAGGGAAATCCCCGCTATGCGGCCTTCAACGAGCCGGACGAGAGCTATCACGGCCTCGTCTATGCGGATCTCCCCGCGGCGCAGTTTGCAACCAAATGCCGCGCGCAGATGATGAGGGATATGGGCGCGATCATGAGCCCGCAGAACGCCTTTTTGAGCTGGCTGGGCGCGGATACGCTTGCACTGCGCATGGAAAGGCACTCTTCCAATGCAAAAAAGGTGGCGGCTTTCCTTGCAAAGCACCCCAAAATCGACTGGGTATGGCACGCTTCCCTTCCCGATAACAAATATCATAAGCTTGCGGAGAAATATCTCCCCGACGGGCAGGGCGGCATGCTCAGCTTCGGCATCAAGGGAGACGTTTCGCAGGCGGCTAAGTTTATGGAGGCGTTAAAGCTCATCACGCAGGAAACGCACGTCGCCGATGTGCGCAGTTGCGTGCTGCACCCCGCGTCTACGACCCATCGCCAGCTCAGCAAAGAGGAGCTCGAACAGGCGGGCGTTCCCGAAAACCTCGTGCGCCTTTCCGTCGGCATCGAAAATCCCGACGACATCATCGCCGATCTCGACCAGGCGCTGGCGCACGTATAACCACAGCCGTAAAACGCGCCGCCCCTCAAACGGGGCGGCAGATCGGAGGGGGCAATGAAGAAGCTTTTTATGCCGCTCATGCTGTGTTTCGGCGTATTGCTCGGCCTTTGTGCGCTTGCGGGTTGTGCGCAGGAATTGAACGAGACAGGGAGCTGGAAGCTTTCCTGTTTCGGAGATGGAGAAAAAAATTATTTCATCGGCGACGAATATCTCGGTACAGAGGTGACGGAAGATTTTTATTCCTGCTCGTTTGACGGGGCGTCCTATAAAATATATTGCAAAGGCGCCGTAGTCGGAGAGGGCGGTTATTCGGCGGAGCGTGCGGGCAAAAATTCCGTGTTGCTGTCTCTCGACGGCGTTCAGGGCTGTTGGAATTTAGGGATCCAAACGCAGCTGAACGGCAAAGAGAGCGTCGGCATCACGGCGGAGTTTGACGGAAAAGTCATTTGTTTTGTACCCGCATAGCAGACGTTTTATAAAGTTTGACGCAAAGGAGAGAGAAAATGCCTATCGTGATCCCGCAGGATATACCTGCATATTCCGTTTTGAAAGGGGAAAATATATTCGTCATGAACGACGAGCGCGCCTTCTCGCAGGACATTCGCCCGCTTGAAATCGCGATATTGAACCTCATGCCCACCAAGGTGGAAACGGAAACGCAGTTCATGCGCCTTCTCTCCAATTCGCCGCTCCAAGTCAACGTAACGCTCGTTTATACCGAATCGTACAAGAGCAAAAACACGGCGGCGGCGCATCTGGAACGCTTTTATAAAAAGTTTGACGACATCAAAAACAAACACTTTGACGGCATGATCATTACCGGCGCGCCCGTGGAAACGATGGAGTTCGAAAAAGTCGCCTATTGGGAGGAGCTGAAAAAGCTGTTCGACTTTGCCGATAAAAACGTGACCAGCACGATTTACATCTGCTGGGGCGCACAGGCGGCGCTGTACTATCATTACGGCATTCAGAAACATCTTTTGCCTGAAAAGCTGTTCGGCGTTTTTCCGCACAAAAAATATCTGGAACAGCACGACCCGCTCTTGAAGGGCATAGACGACGTATTTTTCGTGCCGCATTCCCGCCATACCACGGTGCATGCGGAGGATATAGAGGGGATCCCGGATCTGGTATCTCTGTGCGAGGCGAAAGAGGTCGGGCTTTCCATAGCAAAGTCAAAGAATAATCGCAAGATCTTTATGATGGGGCATATGGAGTACGACCGCAACACCCTCAAAACGGAGTACGAGCGCGATCTTGCCAAAGGATTGCCCATCAAACCGCCCTGCAATTATTTTACGGACGAAACCTGCACGAGCGTAAACGTGAACTGGACGAGCGCCGCGAACCTCTTTTACACGAATTGGCTGAACTATTACGTATATCAGGTCACGCCGTTCAAATTCTGATTGCCGTTTGCGGCAGTTGATTTTTTTCGGAAAATATCATATAATATATATATCCGCGCGAAATGCGCGGCGTATGGGGTAGCACCGGGTTCGATTGCCGGTGCGCGGAAGGGTAAGCACGCAGAGGAACGAGTGGCCTCTATAAAACATTCGGCTTAAATTTAAATGCAGACAATGCAAACTATCGCGCTGACGCTCAGTTGGCGTACGCTGCTTAATCAACATTAAGCGGTTCGTCCGTACCTCTTTCCCGTCGGGAGGCTGCGGGCGTCATTTAAGGCGGGGGACTGCCGTTTTGAGGTGAAGTCGGCAAAACGGCGGACTTTCAGATTTCTGCCGATATGAGCCTTCGGTCGCAGAGGCGCATATCGTAAGACAATTGCGGCATAAGCGTGTAGAAAGCCTTTTGGCAATCCGGTAAGACGCGAGTTCAATTCTCGCCTACTCCACCAGTGTCGACAGAGTTTGAACACCGCAAAGACGGAATACATTTTCGCGGGCGGTGTTGCGGGCTTTGTTGCATACAAGTAAAGAAAGAGAGCAACGAAAAAACCGTTGCTCTCTTTCTATTTCATTGATTATGGAATTTCTATAATTTTTAACCTGTTCTCTAAAAGCAATTTATGCGTTAAGTTTTTGCCTTGATCTTTATTAGATAATGTTTTTTCATAGGTATTGATCAACCGATATGCTTCGTCCGTCTGTTCAAACCCTTTTGAATAATAAAAAATTAAACTGACTTTGCAGGGCTTGTGCTTGACGGGGGGAAGAGCGATGCGTGAGGCCGTTCTTTTTTTGAGCCGTTTATTCAGTAAAGCTGAAAGTGCTGCGAAGTTTTACGGGCGGAAACGGCGGAGAAGGTCGTTTTAAAAGCAAATATAGTTTTTTATACTTGACTTTCCGCTTTCTTTATTATAAACTAAGAAAACATCGCGCACTGTTTTAATGCAAAAGGAACGGTAAGTTCATCTTTCGGCAAAAAACAGAGCATTTGTTTTCGGATAAAAGAGCCGCTGATTTTAACGCTTCGTCGGAGTTTTTGCCGGGGCGGAAAAAGGAATCGCTGCGTCTTGATTATACGGATTCATCAGAAAATTTTTTAAGGAAAATCAATTTTATGAACTCGAAAAAACTAACTTTTACAATTTTGGCGGCTGCTTCGATTTTGTTGCTGTGCGTTTTTTGCGCTTTTTTCAGTAAAGGGCAGAAAACCGCATATGCCGCAGCGGAGGGAGCGAATATCACCCAAAGCGGCGTGGATTTTATAAATGCCGCTCCGGAGGAAACCACGGTCTATAAGGCCGGAGAAGGGAGCGTTACATATATTCCCGCTCAAACGGACGGCACCGCGGAGATCGTTCTTGAAAATGCGGAGATACACTCGGGAACGAAAGTAAATTATTTGCCGCCGCATTGGGCGTATGCGGCAGTCGCGGCGACGGGAGACGTGAAACTCATTCTGAAAGGCGACAATCGCGTGTATCTTCGCAGCCAATCGAACAACAACCCCTTGCTGTTCTACGATTCGAACGTAGTCGTTTCCGGCGACGGTACGCTTACGATAGACCGCGAGAATGCGTCTGATAAAAATAGAAACGTTATACCTTTTCACGTCCGTTCCGACAACGATCTTTCAGGCAATGAAGAGGAATACGCAAAGAGCGGCAATTTTGTTTTGGAAAGCGGAACGATCTCTCTGAACGCAGGCAGCGCTTCCGGGGAAGGGTGTCTGATGGTCATAAACAACGTAAAAATACTCGGCGGAAAGATTCAGACGTACGGGCAGGCCTACGGTATTTATTCCGTCAACGGCGATGTGGAGATTTCAGGAGGGAATGTCCGAGCGGAAGAATTCAGATGGGGCGGCGTTTATGCGAAAAGAGGAGATATAAAGGTCGGCGGGGACGCAAAACTTTATGTTTCAAGTTATAAAAATTCTTCGACTTCCGGCATCCAGGCGGTGAACAAAGACGCAAAAGGCGGCAACGTCTTTTTCTATGGAGGAGAAACGGAAGTTTTGGTGCCGAACATCGGCGTCTATGCACAGGGCGAACAAGCGGACGTCGTAGTAACGGGCGGCGAAGTCGAAGCTTATGCGGAAGGCAGCGGAGATATGCTCTCGATCGGGATCTATGCCGACCGTAACGTCGATATCCAAGGCGGCAGCGTTATTTCCGGCGCAGTGAATGAAGACGGGAACGGATCGGCTTTCGGCGTCAGTACGGAGGGGAGCATTTTTGTTGGAGGAGGAGCGCTCTCCGCTTACGGCAGCACCGGCGCGGTAGATTGCATTGCGGCCCCCGTTTGCGCGGAAAAAATAAAAATATTTGCGGCGTCGGATACCGAAGGGAAAAACGAGTCTGATTACAATGAAGACAGCTTCGGCGCATATAAATACCTGAAATTTGCAAGAACCGAGGTGTTGTCCGTTACGGTGTTACCCTCTTCTGCGACCGTAGAGAAGGGAAAAACATTGCAGTTTAGCGCTCAGTTGCAGGGAAACGGTGATTTCGATACATCGGTCGCATGGAAAATTTCCGGAGCGACCAGCGCAAATACAAAAATCGATCAGAACGGTTTGCTTACCGTCGGTGCAGACGAAACGGCGGAGCATATTACCGTAACGGCGACCTCTGCGTGGGATCCCGAAAAAAGCGCCTCCGTTTCCGTTGCGGTTGCTTCGGCGGCAGGAGGCGCCTCGCAAGATAACGGCGGCGGTTTGAAAGGTTGGGAGATCGCAGCCATTTCGATCGGGGCGGTCTTGGCAGCCGTGGCGATCGCGGTCGGCGTATATTTTGCTGTCAAAAAAGCGAAAGGGACGAAAGAATAAAGATGCGCCCGCGGATCTGCCCGTTTTGCTCATATCGGGCAAAGACGACCCCGTGGGAGATATGGGCAGGGGCGTAGAGCGGCTGGCAAAATATTATAAGGGGATCGGCAGCGGCTGCTTTTGCGAAAAGGATATGCTCGAATATTTTTTGACCGAGCGCTTTGACGCCGTCTATCTCGAACTCGGCACCAACATCGCCACGCGCCCGCTCTTTGCCATAGAGGAGCGCGTGGGGCCGCTGATCGACGCATTCTGCACCCGCTTTTCAGACAAAAAGGTCTTTTTGATGAGCCCCGTCAAGGGCTTTGCCGACGTAAGCAGTACCGCCAAAGATTACAGCGTTAAATTTGCCAATACGCGCAAGGTGATCTCTGAGCATGCCGCAAAGCACGCAAACGCGGTCTTGCTGGACGGGCACGCGTTGGTCGGCAAAGACTATTACCTCAAAGCGGACGTGCTGCACCCGTCTGATTTCGGGCACGTGATGATGGGCGTGATCTTCGCCGATATGCTCAAAAAATATCTTTAACAGAAAACTCCGTTTTCGCCGTATGGCGAAAACGGAGTTTTGCGTATTTGTCTTGTTTATCAAAAATCAGATCCGCGCCGGAAGCGCTTTACCGAACGCGACGCCCGAATCGACGCGTTCAGACTGCCGCCAAAGATGTTTTTGCCGCGGGCTTTGGCGGTTGCCTCGGTCACTTTTTCTTTTTCGAGAAGGCGTTGGAGAGTATTTTTTTCAATGCGTGCAAAACGCCGCCGTCGTCGTTGGATGGGATCGTTTTTCCGATCAGCTTTTTCAGCCCGTCGAAGGCGTTTTCGGTAACGTAGGAATGTTCGCAGGCGAGCAGCATCTCATAATCGTTCATATGATCGCCGAACGCCGCGCATTCCGAACGGAGAAAGCCGAATTTTTTTTGCACAAAGCCGAGTGCCACGCCCTTGTTTACGCCCTCGGCGGAAATGTCGAGCCAGTCCGCGCCCGACTGTATCACGCGCAGTCCTTCCAGCTTTTGCGGCAGTATTTTCATGCTGTTGTTTTCCGGGCCCCTCGCGTCGTATACGGCGATCTTGCAGACGCCCGTCTTTTTAAGTATATCGGAAAAGAGCCTGTGCGCGGTGTTGAGATAAGACGCCTCCACATAGGAAACGAAGGGTTGTACGTCGTCCTGGTAGTAAGCGCAGTCGGGGGTGCAGAGGAGGGGATAAACGCTGCCGTCTCGGATCGCTTCGATCTGCGCGAGGGCGGCGCGCGTCTTTTCGGGGCTCAGCAGTTTGCAGAAGAATATCTCGCCGCGGAATGCGCAAATCGCTCCGTTTTCGGCGATAAAAATGATTTTGTCACGCACGGGCGCGAATAGCTTTTCCAGAGAAACGAGCTGCCTTCCGCTGGCGGCGCAAAAATAAATGCCTTTTTCGTACAGCTCCTCGATAAGAGGAAAGATCTCTTTCGGCAGGTTCCCGGAAGAGTCGAGCAGGGTTCCGTCAAGATCGCTTACGGCAAGTCTGATCATGTATGTCCTCGCTGGTGTTTTTTATGCGCGGAAAACGCGCGTTCTTCACATAAGGGGGGCAAAAAAGCGGAGCACGGAGCGGTAGATCCTTCTGAGCAAGCTGCTCTTGCTGTTTTGCTCCGTCATAAGCTCGCTCTGCGTGCAAACGTGCAGATAATCTTCGTAAAGGTCGTCCGCCACCTCTTTGTCAAAAAACATGATATTGCATTCGCAATGCAGGTAAAAGCTGCGAAAGTCCATGTTGGAAGAGCCGATGATGCATACCTTTCCGTCGCTTACGATGCTCTTTGCGTGGATAAATCCGGGCGTATAGCGGTAAATGCGTATGCCTTCTTTGATGAGCGGCGTATAAAATGCCCTCGTTACGGCGTATACGTATTTCTTATCAGGAATGAACGGCACGGTGATGCGCACGTCTACGCCCGAGCGCGCCGCAGTGATGAGCGCCTTTTTCATTTCGTCGTCGATGATGAGGTAGGGCGTGTTGATGTATACGTATTTTTTCGCGTTATAAATGGTCTTTATATACAGCGATTCGCAGATATTATGCCCTCCCGCAAAAGGGGAATCGGAAAAAGGAAGGCAGGCGTATTTTCCTTCCGGGCATGTCGTTACATATTTGTCGTAATTTTCTTCCTTGGTGTCGTCCTGCGAGTTTTTCAGCTCCCAAAGCTGTAAAAACATCGCGGTAAAGCTCTGCGCCGCTCTCCCGCGCACCATTACGCCCGTATCCTTCCAGTGCCCGTGCAGGGTGATCTCGTTGGTATATTCGTCCGCGATGTTGATGCCGCCCGTGAAGGCGGTAACGCCGTCGATGACGGCGATCTTGCGGTGCGTGCGGTTGTTCTGCGCCACGTCGAGGACGGGGCGAAAACGGTTGAAGCAAAGGCAGCGTATGCCCTCCTTTTCGAGGCGCGCGTCAAAATCTTCCGGAATGCCGAGCAGGGAGCCGATGTCGTCGTAAATGATGCGCACGTCTACGCCTGCGTCAGCCTTTTCTTTGAGGATCTTGTGCACGCGATCCCAAAATTTCCCCTCCGAAAAGATGAAGTATTCCAAAAAAATATATTCCTTCGCCGCGGCGAGCTCCTTTTCCAGCTGCTTACCGTATTCCTCTCCCGAAGAAAAGTATTTATATTCGTAACAGTCGGTAGCGGGTAGCGCGCTCTCCTTGCGCACAAATTCCGCGCACTGCGCGGCAAAGTCGCCCAGCTCTAAAAAGCGGCAGTCGGCCGCGGTCTGGCGCTCGTAAAGCTTCATGATCTCGGGCAGTTCGTGCATCAGCCGCCGCTGCAACGCCCTGCGCGGCTTTTTGCGCCGTCTGAAAATGAGATACAGACACGCGCCGACGGGCGGAATGAGCAGTATGGGCACGATCCACGCGATTTTATACTCCGCATTGATCTCGGAGTTGATGATATATAAAACGAGTATTACGTCGATCACCGCGAAAACGATGCTTACATACGTACCGACCGTCGGGAACTGCATGGAGAGCCATATCAGCATCGCGGGAACGATGGCGAGCTCCAAAAGGAGCAGGAACGCCACAATAAAAAATTTACTTGTGAGGAGCTTGAAAAATTTTCGCATGAGATTTTACCGATAGAACGAGAAACAAAAGAGGCGCCGCAATTATTGCGGCGCTTCTCAGATCATATTCAGGATCGTGGGAGACACCCGTTTTTCCTTGTCGAGCAGTTCAGCTTTTGCGGCGAACAGCGCGGGGATATCAGCTGCGGCGGCCTCTTCTGCAATGAGAGGAGAGAGATTGACCGCTTTGTTGACGAGGAGGTTGATCGCCGCGGCGCTGCGCTCGCGGTCGTTGGAAACGCTCGTTAAAGAAAGCTTTTTATCGAGCGCTTTTTTCAGGTGGACGGAAATTTCGGGAAATTCCATGCCCGCGAAAATCACCTTTCCGCGGGAAGCGGTGATCTCGAAGGGCAGATCGGGCGACAATCCGTTGAAGGAGGTATATACGCAGCCCTCCGCCATTCTTCCCCCCGTGATCTCGGTCAGGTTTTTGAGCAGGTCGTCGTCCGCTTTGAGCGTATAGTATACGCCGCATTGCGCAGCGGCGGCGAGCCGCGCCTCGTCGGAATCGATGAGAATGGGTACCGCCTGATGATAAATGAGCAGCTGCGAAAGGATATTGCCCGTTTCTCCCGCGCCGATCACGGCGACGTGCGTGCCCTTGGGCACGTCGAGCTTGTCGGCAATGCTTTCACAGAGAGAAACGATGCCTGCATACAGCGCGGCGTCGTCGGAAACGGAAGACGGCAGGGGGGTAAGCTCGGACTCTTCCGCCACGATAAAGTCGCGCAAAAAGCCGTCTCTGTCTATGCCTGCGATCTTGGGGGAAAGGCAGTTTTCGCCGTTACCCTTGCGGCATTCGGAACATTCGCCGCATGCCGCCGCTCCGTCGAGGAACACGCGCGTATTCTTTTCCGCCGTCACGCAGCCTTCGCCCGCTTCCGCTACGACGCCCACGGCGTACATGCCCGGCACGCGCGGATAGCGGATACCCGAAGCGCCCGTATAGGCGCGTATCTCCGGATATGCGAGCAGAACCTTTGTGATCTTTACCTTTGCCTGCGTCGGCGAGGCCACGCTGTCGGGCCTCTCTTCCGAGGCGAGCACCTTCGGTGAAAGGAGCTTCCAAACTTCCATGCTTCCCTCTTAAAGTTTTGATTAAAGTCAATTATATAGCAATCTTTTAAAATTGGCAAGTAAAAAACGCACAAAAATCCGAGCAGACGGCCGCGCCTTACCGTAAAAGGCGGTCTTTTCCGCGAGATTGCACGCGCTTTAAAGAGTTTATGCGATTTCACAAAAAAATTTCATAAGGCGGCAAATATCGTTTGACTTGTCATCAAAAATAATATATAATAAATCAGCATTCAAGAAAGAATTACGCATAGAGAGGTGAAAGCATGAAGACCGATATACATCCCGATTATCACGAGGTCACCGTTACCTGTGCTTGCGGCGCTACGTTCAAAACGGGCACCACGAAAAAAGGCGATACCCTCAAGGTGGATATTTGCAGCAAATGCCACCCCTTTTTCACAGGCAGACAGAAACTCGTTGACACAGGCGGCAGAGTCGATAAGTTCAAAAAAAGATACGGAATTTGATTTTGCGTTTTTCAGCTCTAAGTGTTTGCTTGGGGCTGATTTTCTTTTTTCGGGCATTGCGGCGGCCGTTGCGCCGTTCGGGAGCGTTGCATGGGTAAAAAAAACAAGGAAAAGAAGGAAAACCGCACTTATATAGGCGGGCAGGCGGTTCTCGAAGGGGTGATGATGCGCGGCAAAACGGCGTACGCCACTGCCGTGAGAGATCCCGAAGGCAATATACAGGTGGAGAGCCGCCGCCTGAACACCTCAAAGGGGATGAAGCGCGTTGCAAAGATCCCTTTGGTGCGCGGGGTCGTCAATTTCGTCTCCTCCCTCGTTACGGGATCTAAGATCCTGATGCGAAGCGCAGAGGTGTACGGCGACGAGGGCGAGCCTTCCAAATTCGAAAAGTGGTGTGAAGATAAACTGCATCTCAACATAATGTCCGCCGTTTCGTTCATCGCAACGCTTTTGGGCGTGGTGCTGGCGGTGGGGCTGTTCATCGCGCTCCCGCTTTGGCTTTCCAATCTGATCTTTCCGGATCACCTTGAATTGGGCATCGGCTACAATCTCGCGCAGGGCGGCATACGCCTCGTCATTTTTATTTTATATATAGTCGCGATCACGGCGATGAAGGATATACGCCGCGTATTCATGTATCACGGCGCGGAGCATAAAACGATCACCTGTTTTGAAAAGGGCATGGAGCTTACGCCGGAAAACGCCAAGACCTGTTCGCGCATTCACGACCGCTGCGGAACGACCTTTCTGTTTTTGGTCATGGCGATCAGCATTGTCGTTTTTTCCGTCGTGAACTGGCTTTTAAAAGATACTTTTATCGGCATCGACAACCGCGTATTGCGTTTTTTGGCTCAATTCGGCATAAAAATACTCTTTTTGCCCCTCGTTGCGGGCATCTCGTACGAGGTGTTGAAGCTTCTCGCCAAGTCGCAGAGCAAAATTTTACTGCCGATCAAGGCTCCGGGTTTTGCCCTGCAAAAGCTCACGACGCGCGAGCCGAGCGAGGACATGCTCGAAGTTGCGATCGCCGCGTTCAAAAAGGTTTACGAGATGGACGCCGACCCCGCTCTTCCCGAAACGGATTTCACCGTTTCGAAGTCGGTCAAAAAATATGCGGAAGAGTTAAAAATGATTTTTGCGGAGCAGGGTATTGACGGGAGCGACGCCGAATGGCTCGTGTCCGTGAAGACGGGCGTACCCCGCAGCGAGCTTGCCTCCTCCGATAAAATGCTTGTTCCGAGCGAGGTAAGGGCGCTGGACGTGCTCGCGGGCGAACGTATGGGCGGCAGGCCGCTTTGGTATGTGCTCGGCAGCGCGAATTTTTACGGTTATGAGATCAAGGTGGATCCGCGCGTGCTGATCCCCCGCCCCGAAACGGAAATGCTCGCCGAATTCGCCGTAAAAGCGGCGGAAGACGGCGGCTGTGTGCTCGATCTTTGCACGGGGAGCGGGTGTATTGCCGTCGCCGTGGCAAAAGAAACGCAAAAGCTCGGCAAAAACGTGAGCGTTTTTGCCTCCGACATAAGTGCCGACGCGCTCGCAGTGGCGAGGGAGAACGCCGAAGCGAACGGGGCGGCGGTCACGTTCGTCGAAAGCGATCTGCTTTCCGGCATAAAAGGGAAATTCGATGTGATCGTGAGCAATCCTCCCTATGTAAAAAGGGGAGATCTGTGCACGTTGCAAAAAGAAGTGAAGGATCACGAGCCTCTTTCCGCATTGGACGGCGGCGAGGACGGTTTGGATTTTTACAGGCGTATCGCAAAGGAGGCGCCCAAAAAGCTCAAAAAGGGCGGCATGCTTCTTTTGGAATGCGGCATGGGACAGGCGCAGGAGATCGTAAAGCTCTTGCAGAAGTTCGAATACGCGATGATCATGCGCGATCTCGAAGGCGTGGAGCGGTATATAAGGGCGGTGCTTTAATTATTCACGAAAAATGATTTGTGCTGACAAATCATTTTTCCGTGATTTGAGGGGAAACCCGAACGGCTTTCCCCTCTGTCCGCGATATTTAAGGGCACACATAATAATAAATCGCGGACATTCACCCTTTCCGTAAGGCAAAGCGTTGCCCAATAGGGGTGCGCTGCGGAAAATTGCGATTTCCCTTGCGCGAATAAATATTTAAATAATCAAAAGCGCGTTTGAAAACCACGCTTTTCAAAAAGCGCACTCAATTTGCCGCATACTTGCGGTCTCAACAGGTGAATGCGGCGCGCATAATATGG